>PLPI01000065.1 GCA_003159495.1 candidate division FCPU426 bacterium
AATTCTTGTATCCTGTTATTTCCCCCGTCTCCTACATAAATATTACCCGCGCTATCTATGGCTATTCCATAAGGAAGGTTAAACTGGCCGTTACCGCTGCCGTAAGTGCCCCATTGCGCCATATAAACACCCGCGCTGGTGAATTCCTGAATCCTGCTGTTAAGAAAATCCGCCACATAAATATTGCCTGCAGTGTCAAAGGCAATACCGGCAGGCGCGTTGAACAAGCCGTTGCCTGACCCTGCCCCACCAAATTGGCTTTCATACACGCCGGTATTGCTGAATACCTGTACCCGGTTGTTAGCCTGATCCGAGATATAAACATTACCCCCGCTGTCAACCGCAATCCCGGCAGGCTGGCTGAACTGCCCGACTCCATTTCCGGGGGTGCCCCACTGCCGTTCAAAAACACCTGCAGTTGTAAATTCCTGGACACGTTCATTGTTGGTATCCACAACAAACACATTGCCGTTATTATCCGCGGCTATGGCATAAGGATTATAAAACATTCCGGTAGCCGACCCATAACTTCCCCATTTTGTCATATATGAACCTGTTTCTGTGAATTCCTGTATCCTATCGCCATCCCAATTCCGTCACAAATATATTGCCCCCGCTGATTGCGACCCAGTTGCAATTTTTAAACTGCCCATTGCCGCTGCCATACCCTCCCCATTGCGTTATATAACACGGCGGGGCCGCTGCGGCCAGATTGAACGCGCAAAATATATAAACAAAAGACAATGCGGCTATTATTATTCCCATTTTTATAGCGGATGTTTTCATTTTTACAGATTCCCCGTTTAGTTTCATTTTTACCATCATTCACCCTTATTTATTGAATAATTACATGGTAAGTATAAGTCCACGCAATTATAGTGTCAACTATAATGTTTTGTAGTGCTATCTGGTCGTACTGATTATTTTATTTTTGCAGAAGGGTGACAGACTATGACATAACGTCATAGTTTATACTATGCATCAAAAATGGAGGCTTTATGGCGTAACACAAAATAAGCGTCCTTGCAAAAATGGCCGGAATTTTTTATCAGCAGTGTCATAGCCATTTTCTGCGTAAAACTAAAAAAAAGGTCGCTAAGGATTTTACTCAAACAGGGCGCTGTATTTATCCACCGCGTAAATTTCTTCAAGGCTTCGCCTGGGCGGCCTTACATCTTCGCCCTCAGCCTGTTTTGCACTGAGAAGCGGATTTATTGCCGCCATCTTTTTACCGACATTTACAATTGTTATGAGCATGTAATCCGCGGGTATTTCAAGGGCCGCCTTTACTTTTTCAGGATCAAAACCGGCTATGGGGTGGGCCACAAGGCCAAGTTCCGTTGCCCTTAAAATCAGGGCAAATGTCGCCATACCGATATCAAAAAGATAATACTCCCTTTCCTTTATATTGCAGTCCTTTTCCTTCTTTCCTATCACGGCTATAATCATTGAAGAGGCTTTTGCCCACGCGTTCCCGCCGCTTAAGCCCTCTTTTACCTTTGACAACGCCCCTTCGCCGTGCGCGAAAACAAAACGCCACGGCTGATTGTTAAAGCACGAGCATGTCATCTGCGCGGCCTTTGCGAGTTCGTCCATCATCTGCTTTGTTATTTCCACCGGCTCGAACGAGCGGAAAGCCCGGCGTGTATCGATAGCATCCTTAACGTCCATAGTTCCACCTTCTTTGCGTATTTTTTCGGTCCCCTGCAAATTCCTGCAGACATAATGTTACACCTGCCGCAATTTATAAACAATATGAAAATTTCCGGCCGGCGCGGGCATGCCCGTTCTAAAATTTGATAAAAAATGCGGCAAGAGCGGCCGCCGCGCCCGTGAGCGCGGATAATAAGAGTATAAATACCGCCTTTTGCCTGTCTTTTTTCCTGAATTCAGCCTGAATCACGGTATCGGTCTTTCCGACATCCGGACCGAAATTAAAGACCCCTTTCATGCCGAAGCCCGCGCAAAAATGGAGCGCGGCCTGGTAAAATCCCGCGGCGGCAAGCGAGGCTGGCAAGAAAACAAATAGCCTCCATACCTGCGCCGAATGGACGAGAGCCAGTATCGCCCAAAGAACAATAACGCCCGCAAGCCCGGCCCAGCCGCTCGCGGCGCGCATTCTTATCTCAGCCTCTCCTATATTGCATACTCCCGGAATATATTCATTTTTCCGCGCTTCTTTTTCAGCCATGTCATTCTCCCCTCACCCTTTTAAGGGCGTCATTTTTATCACTATTTTTTTGAATAATTTTCCATTGCAAAATCCCAGTTCACTATCTTCCAGAACGACTCGACATAATCCGCCCTGCGGTTCCTGTAATCTATATAATAAGCATGCTCCCAGACATCCAGCACGAGAAGCGGCGTTTTTCCCTCGGTAAGGGGATTTCCCGCATTAGGAGCCGCGTATATTTCAAGTACATCGACCCCTTTATCAACCAGCCAGACCCATCCCGAACCAAAAAGGGAAACTGCCGCAGCCGCAAATTTTTCCTTAAATACATCGACCGATCCGAAATTCTTTTCCAGCGCCAGCATGAACCCCTCGTCAAGTTCCGGCGTCTGCAGCGGCCTCAGGCATTTCCAGAAAAAACTGTGGTTGAAGTGCTGGGCGGCGTTATTGTATATAGCGCCCTTTGCTTTTTTGACTATATCGTCAAGGCCCGCGTTCTCGAATTCCGTGCCTTTTATGAGCTTGTTTAGGTTGGCGACATAAGCGGCGTGGTGCTTGCCGTAATGGTATTCAAACGTCTCCTCCGAAATGTAAGGCGTCAGGGCATCCTTTTTGTACTGCAGTTCCGGCAATTTATGTTCCATTTGTTTCTCCTCCCGGTTTTTTTACGGTCCATTTAACGCTCGTCTCCCGCAATAAGTATCTCCCCTTTTTGAAAAATTATGCGCGCCCGGGCCTTACCTGGCCGTTACATAACTATGATATAACCTCGGCAGCAGCCTTGCCATGACGGAAATATCCTTTTTATGGACTTTTTTTTTAATCAAGGCGTCATATTTTACCCGGTTTTTCCCCGCTTCTGTGGTATAATTATCGTGTCTGATATCATAATAATTACAGGAGGTTTTATAATGGCGGATCAGGAAAAGAAAGACGCACCGGCGGCCGCGGCTGCGGATGCATCGGCGGCCCATGAAGCCGTGCCGAAAGCAGTAAAGGAAAAGGCAATGGCTCCGTGGGAACATTTCAAGCAGTCAAAAAATTTCAAGAAATACAAATCGCACAACCAGGCCAATCTGACCCGCCGCACCGGCGGCAGGGGCGGCTAACCGCTTAAAGCTGTTTCACGTTGACAATTTACCGTATTTTATTATAATAGTAAACGCGCCGGAGTGGTGAAATGGCAGACACAGAGGACTCAAAATCCTCCGCAGGCGACTGCATACCGGTTCAAGTCCGGTCTCCGGCACCAGTAAACTACCGCCGGAACAGCCCGGATTTAAAGCGTATTAATGTTGTCTAAAACTTAAATAAGGGTGGTCAAATGAAAAGAGAATTAAAAGAGTCCAGGAAACACCCAAGGTACACGAAGATCATTCAGATGGACTGCCTGGTTGAACGCTTTCCCGACGACACGACGGGAGATAATAAGTCCAAATTAAAAACCGGCGACAATTTCAGGAGCACCACCATCAATGTCAGCGAGACCGGGATGCTCATTAACTGCGATTTTCTCCTGCCGGAACGCACCCTTATTAAAATGACCGTAAATGACCGTTCTTTCACCGGCAAAAAACTTTCATTCAAGGCAAGGATTGCCTGGACCAAAAGAAACGCTTACCAGATTTTTGGGCGTTATGCCGCCGGCCTTCACCTTGAAAAAGGCGACAAGGAAGATATCGAAAGGCTCGTAGAGCATTTCAACTGATGAGCCTTTTTACATGGAGAGACTAAAGCCGGCCCATTTTTTTATCCTTGCCGTTTCCCTTTTGATTATAAGTTATATTTACCTTTCGACCGTTCCCGCCTCGGTTTACAGCGGCGATGACGGCGAGACAATAACCTGCTGTAAAACACTCGGCATCCAGCACCCTCCCGGGTACCCGTTCCACACCCTGACAGCGAAGCTTTTTACAATGCTGCCCGCGGGCGATGTTTCTTTCAAAGTGTACTTTTTTTCCATAATCCTTTCAGAGCTGAATTTTATCCTTGTTTTTTTGACATGCATGCGCATAGCCCCCTTTGCCGGCGCAAAGGACGCCGGATTCATTTTCGCCCTCACAGCAGCCTTTGCCTATGCGCTGGGTTACACCATATGGGAGCAGTCGGCAATAGCCAAGGGCGGCATATATTCAATGAATATCCTTTTCCTGCTCCTGTTGAGCCTTGTCATAATCCGCGCGTTTGAAGAACGCCCGCGCGCTTCAGTAAAATACCTTTATCTGTCGGCTTTTATTTTCGGAACCTCGCTGACACACCATTATATGTCGCAGGTGCTTATAGCCCCGCTCTTCTCCTTTTTTATGTTCCGTGCGGGAATGTTCAGAAACCTTACATTGAAAAAGTCAATAACGGCCCTCCTGCTCTTTACTGCCGGCCTTTCAGCTTACATTTACCTCCCCGTGCGCGCCGGCACAGCATATCTTAACTGGGGCGAACCGGATACTCTGGTAAATTTTTTCAGGGTCGTGACACGCTGGCAGTATGTGCGCTCCGAAGGTACGCGTTCGCTCTCCGGCTCCGTTGCGCAGGCCGTAAAATTCTTTTCTTCGACGGGTTATGAATACCTTTATATCGGCGCCGCCTTCTGCCTGGCCGGAATGGCGGCAATATTAAAAAAGAACAGGACGCTTTTTATATATCTGGCCGGCATTCCGTTTTTTTTCCTCCTTATAACCTCCATATATCTGAACCTCACCGCGGAAAGGCTCTATATAATGGAAACATATATCACCCCGTCATATGTATCCCTTTCCATATTTTTTGCGGCCGGAGTGATTGCCGCGGCTTCGTTATTTAAAAAACACAGGGCAGCGGCGGCGTGCGTAATTGCCGGAATTTTTGCCGTTTCGCAGTTGTTATATTTTTACCCAAAACTCGACAAGAGCAGTTACTTTTACGCCTATGATTACAACAAAAACCTTCTTGATTCCCTCGAGCAGAATTCCGTTATTTTTACCACCGGAGACGGCATCGTTTTCCCGACATGGTACTTTAAATACGCGGAATATTACAGGCCGGATATTACCCTGGTGGGCTCGGCCGTGCTCCCGATGAAATGGGTCCGCGATTCCGTATCCAGGCAGAACCCGTCTATACAGGTGCCGCGCCTTAAAACGGAAAATATCGGCACCGAATCCACCGGATATATAATTAACGCCCTGATAAGGCTGAATTTCACAAAGTACCCCTTTTACTTTTCATATAATAAACTAGAGGACCATGACATGGACGGCGGCTTGACGATTGTCCCGCGCGGCATCGTGCAAAAGGTGCTCCCCACGCAGTATGCCTATGTTTCAAACCAGTACATGGCAATGGAGGACTCCATATGGAAATTTTACAACCTGCGCGGCGTCTTTGACCGCAGGGATAAAGAGGCCGGGTCGCTGGTCTCGGATCTTTATCTGAGGGATTATTCGGTATGCCTGAATTCAGCCGGTACATTTTTCGAGCAGAACCTGCTGTACGCCAAATCCCTGGAATATTTTGAGCTGGCCCACAAATTTTTTCCGTCGGACCACGAATACATATACAATATGGGCAACGCCTATTATAACCTGGGCAATTTGTCCGGAGCCGTTGAAATGTACGAAGACTGCCTGAAGATAAACCCCGGATATGAAAGCGCCTGGTTCAACCTGGGGGTGTGTTATTACAAACAGCATAATTACGCGGAGGCCCTGGAAAAGTTCAAGAAAGTGCTGGAATTAAATCCGGGAAGGTCCGATATAAAGCCGTACATCGATATGATGCAAAGGCTTATTTCAAAGTAAAAATTTAAAATTAAAAACCAAAAATTACAATTATAAACTTTCAAATTTATTGGCTGTAATTTTTGGTTTTAACTTTTAAATTTCTAATTTGTCCTTCTATCCACCACAAACTCCGATTTCGGGAATTTCTGTGCGTACTGTTTTAACTCAACCGCAAGGTCCCCTACCTGTGCAAAATGGACCAGTTTGCGTTTCGCGTTCCAGACGACCGATATTGAAAGGGTCATTATCGGAGTGCGTATTTCCTCGCCGCGCCTGGTGTTTGTCACTATGTATCCCTTTTCCCTGTCCTCTTTGTCATAATGCTGTTCAATCAAAAGATCGAATGACTTTATAAGCTCCGAGCAGATTTTGGCGTATTTTTCATGGGAAGTAATTATGACAAAATTGTCGCCGCCAAGATGCCCCACGACGTCATTTTTATCGCCGTTTTCCTTGACAATATCATATATTGAGGAAGCGATGAACTTTAACACCACATCCCCTTTTTCATATCCATAACGCTTGTTGTAATATTTAAAATCCTTCATATCTACATAACAGACCGCCAGTTTCGCGTCATCATCCATCCTGCGCCCTATCTCCTGCTGGACAAAAAGCGCGTCCGGCAGCCCTGAAAGCGGGTTGATCCTGGAATTTTTCTTGGCAAATTCATAAAGCTCCGAATCAAGGGTAATATTAAGGTCAAAAACATCAGGAGACTCGACTTTGTCCTTTAAAAGGTCGTCCTGGAGAAATTTTGACGATGTTATAAGGTCGTTTATGCGCAGATTGTATTTTTCAAGGATGTCCCTGATGGCTATTATTTTTTTTACCATTGTCTTTGAAAATTTTCTGTGGCCGGAAGGCAGCCTCACAGGTTTTATAAGCCCCAGGCTTTCCCAGTAACGCAGGGTCCTCTCCGA
Source organism: candidate division FCPU426 bacterium (assembly GCA_003159495.1). Taxonomy (GTDB): domain Bacteria; phylum Oederibacteriota; class PGYV01; order PGYV01; family Palsa-1178; genus Bog-1181. The sequence continues at coordinate 6,855 of PLPI01000065.1, forward strand.
TAATCCGCTCAATTTGGCTGTGGCTCCGATGCCAATTAATTTTTCTTTCATTTTTGTATCCCCTTTTTCTATATTTAATACAAATCATTTCGTAATAATTAAAGTATATCAACAGGTACTTTTTTTGTCAACTATTCGTTTTTAAATTTACACGCTTAACAGTGGATTTTAAGCAAAAAGCATGAACCGGTTCAGCAAATTATAAGTTTTGACACAGTTAATTTGTCAGTATATTTCTTTTTCCGGAACTTAATATTTGTAATTGAATAAATTTGCAAAAATTGTTCCATGATATCCCCGGTTAATTATGTAAATAACTTTAATTCACTTGCAAAATAATTGAAAATTTCCTATAATAGCCTTTGTTTTATTATCCGGGGTAAGAATAATTATGCCCAAAATAAATTTTCCGAGGTGATTTTGCCATGATGAAGACAATGCGTGAAAACGCGAAGGTTATTTTATGGATAGTAATTGCCGCTTTTATGATTACAATTGTCGCCGTATGGGGCGCCAAATCGATTTTTCTGGATTCAAAATCCAATCCCGACACCGTGGCAAAGGTCGGACAGAAAGATATTACCTACACCGCCCTCGGCGAGGCGTGGCAGTCAAGGTTGCAGCAGCTTTCTGACCAGGGCGTCAAGGTGTCTGACGACAAGTCAAAAGAGATAAAAAAAGATATTTTAAACGCGCTCATAGACCGCAGCCTTCAGCTTGATTACGCGAAACAACTCCGCATTTCCGTCTCCGACGATGAAGTCGCCCAGGCCATTGCGTCGATACAGGCATTCAACGACAAGGGTGTTTTCCAGAAGGAAAGATATGTGGCCTATCTGGCGGGCCAGCGGATAACTCCGGAGGATTTTGAAGGCGAACAGAGGGACTCGCTTATGCTTACAAAGCTCCGCGATATGTTTTATGCGGACGTCAAGATAACCGACGACGAACTTAGGGTATATTTTACAAAACGCAGCCGCAGGGTTACGGTCCAGTATGTTTACTTTAATTACAAAAACTTCCTCAACGAGCTTTCCATTGATGATGATAAAATGAAGGACTATTACGCGGTGAACAGGAAAAATTACGAAAAGCCCGACCAGGTCAGGGCATCCCACATTTTAATAAGGGCCGATGCCTCACCCACATCGCCGACGGGCCGCACCGATGAAGCCGCAAAGAAATTCGCCGAAGAACTGCTGGTAAAAATCAAATCGGGCGTTTCCTTCGAGAAACTGGCGAAACAATATTCCCAGGACCCCGGTTCCGCGGTAAAGGGCGGGGATCTCGGATTCTTTTCACGCGGCATGATGGTCCCGGAGTTTGAGAGCGCCGCTTTTTCCCTTAAGCCCGGAGAGGTTAGCGGCATTATAAAGACGCAGTTCGGATATCATATTATAAAAGTGACCGGCAAAGAGGCCGGTTTTGACCCTACCTTTGAAAAGGTAAGGTCAAAGGTGCTCGCCGAAATGCAAAAAGACGAGGGAACAAATCTTATGAAAGACAAGGCGCAGTCGCTGAAAGACGCCATAAAGGATCCGGCTGATTTTGAGAAACTTTATCCGGCGTTCCATGTTTCCCCGCGTTCCGTGACTTTTTCCGAGAATTCAAAGCCCGCATCCATTGAGTCCGCAGACTTTGTTGATACGGTCCTGGATATGAACTCCGGCGATGTCTCCAACCCCATACAGGGAGACAACGGATATTACATGGCAAAAATTATATCCGGTACGGAATCGCCTTACAACGACGCCGATTTTAAAAAGAAATATGATTCGCTCGGGGACAAATTAAGGAACATTAAATTCACGCAGGAAAATCAGGATATGCTTGACAGTCTGAAGAAACAAGAAAAGGTCGAAATATTCGAAAAAAACCTGTAGTATATTTTAAGGCCCAAAAGTCCGGAACCGCCCGCGGCGGTTCCGGACTTTTTCATTTACAGCTTATCCCAGTTTTTTATTATCCTTTTTACTTTTTCTATGGGAAGCCCAACGACGTTATAATATGAGCCTTCTATCTTCTTTATGAAAGGATCCGAATTTTCCTGCACGGCATAGGCCCCGGCCTTGTCCATCACATTGTAGTTTTCAACATAATCCCTTATCCATTCTTCGCCGATTTTTTTGAAAGTAACAAAAGACTCGTCATAGGTCACAAGTGTTTTTCCCGTAGCCGCGTCTATAAAAGCCACGGCCGTCACAACGCAGTGGCGGTTCAGGGAAAGGCTCCTCAATATATTATAAGCCTCCTTTTTAGAGGCCGGCTTGCCTATAACCCTGCCCTTAAGGATAACGATTGTATCCGAACCGAGTATAAGCCCTTTTTTTACCCTGTGCGCCACCGAGGCCGCTTTTGCCAGGGCCAGCCCGCAGGCCGTTTTTAACGGCGCATCAGTACCGAGTTCTTTTTTTGCTTTTTCCTCGTCAAGTTCCGGTTTCAGGTAATCGTAATTGACTCCGAATTGTTTTAAAATCTCGTGCCGCCTGGGTGATGTGGACGCAAGAATTATTTTTTTTTCCATTTTTTTTATACCCCGTCTTGTTTTTTAGAACTTTCCATATATTGTTTCCCCGCAGTGGGAACATTTTCCGCCCTTAAGCGCTGAAACATCCACATTAAAGATTTCCCGTTTTATAATCTTTTTTCCGCATGCCGGGCAGAATGTGTCCGATCCCCCTGTTTCCGCGGCCACATTGCCCAGGTATACATACCTTAGCTTTTCACGGGCCTTTGAATAGGCGCGTTTCATAGTTTCAATCCCCGTCGGATCCAGCCCCATTTTATACTGCGGAAAATATCTCGACAAATGGAGCGGTATATTCGGCGAAATCTCATAAATCCAGTCCACTATTTTTAAAAGGTCCTCCCCGTCGTTCATTCCCGGTATTATAAGAGTGGTCAGTTCGATATGCGTTCCCGCGTCAAACGCCTGCCTGATGGCCCGCAGAACCGGCTCGAGCCTGCCTGCGCACGTTTCCCTGTAAAACGCGTCGCTGAATGATTTCAGGTCGATGTTCATGGCGTCCACATACGGCAGTATTTCCTTCAGGGGCTCCTGCGATACAAACCCGTTCGTTACTACGACGTTCTTTAACCCGCTTTTTCGGGCCAGCACGGCCGTGTCAAACATGAACTCATATGCGGCAAACGGCTCGTTGTATGTATAGGCCACGCCCATTGAATTATTTTCCATGGCGGCCTTTATCACATCTTCTTTTTCAAAATGTTCGGCTGCGGCCTCCTGCTGGGATATCTGCCAGTTCTGGCAGAATTCACACTTAAAAGTGCATCCCCACGACCCTATTGAGAATATCCTGCTTCCTGGATAAAAATTATAGAGGGGTTTCTTTTCTATCGGGTCCATGCCATATGATGTGATTTCACCATAAACAGTTGAATAAAGCACGCCGTCCCCGTTAAATCTTGCCCCGCAGATGCCCCTTTTTCCCGGCAAAATCAGGCAGCCGTGCGGGCAAAGCAGGCACTTCGTCTTATTTCCAGCCTCTTTTTTATAGAACTTCGCTTCATGGGCCATTTTTTTGTCCTCCGTGATTTTTTACGTATATAACAATGATTCCAGGTATTTCCTGAATAAAACGGCTTCCCTGTCCCAGCTATATTCTTTTTTAATGAACCGCCGCGCTTTAAGCGGACTTTTTTTGCTTTTAAGCGCGGAATTAATTGCGTCAGCGAAAGCGGCCGGCGACGCCGACGAACCGAATACAAATTTTTTAAAATCTTTTATCTCCCCTACAAGCGTGGCGGCTGTTTTATTCCCGGCCAAAAGGTACTCCCTGAGTTTCATAGACGCCCTGTACCTGTTAACAACCGCGTTTTCATAATATACCAGGCACACATCGGCGGCGGCCATTAAAACCGCAACTTCCTCCTGCGGCAGCTGTCCGAGGAAAATGGTTTTATTTTCCAGCCCCATTTTTTTAGCGGTTTTCTTATAGTGGCCCTCCGTGGGCCCGCCGCCGGCTATTATAAGTACAACATCGTCCCTGTTCAGCAGGGATACGGCCTCTAATATATTATCGAGATAACTCGCTATATTGAGATGCGCCGTATAAAAAAGTATCCTTTTACCCGCGTATCTTTTTACCGTTGAAGATACTTTTTTCCTGTCAGTCCTAAAAAGCGGAATATCTACGCACTGCTTCAACATGTAAATTTTACCCTTAAAATCCGGGTTCCGCGCAGCCAGTAGTTTCATAAGGCTGGTGTTATGGGTCGTCAGAATGTCGCCTTTTTTAACCAGGTTTTTCTGCATTTTTTCAACCGCCGCCGAAATCAGGCCGCTTCTGTAGCCGTGGTCAAGGTCGTCTACATCAATTATTATTTTTGCGCCGCGGCTTTTAAGCATCATCGCGGGCAGCACCGTGTTTGGATATGGTTTTATTATAATTACAGCGTCATAATTCCGGTTCATAAGCGCGAAAAAATAATATATCATCGAAAGGCCAAAATCCAGCATAAACGGCATGGACTTAAAAGGAGGCGGCATATATGACGCCTTAACACCGGATTTTTTAAGGCTTTTATAGATATAAAAGCCCCTCAGGGACGAACCGGTATTTATAGCCTGGGATGAAAGCACAAGAACGTTCATTTAAGGTTCAATACCTCCACATTTACAGCTCCGTCTATATGCTTGTTCTTCAGGCCGAAGCCCGTATAAAGCCCGTAGATGGCCCCGCACCCGTAAGCCAGATGCAATCCCAAAAACGCGGCAAAAGCCATAAATCCGGCCTGCACGCTTTTTAATTTTAGAGCCGCGGCGGATGAAAAGCAAATATCAAGGGCCGCATAAATTATCATAGGGAGCATTTCTGATGCGCCGAGGAATATTTCCGCGAGAATATACATGACAAAAAAAGCGGGTATAAAATTTACAAGCGCCCCCGTATCGAACGCCGTTACGGATTGTTCCGCCCTTCCCCTGCCGTAATTAAAACACTGCCTTATAAAATCCACAAAACTTTTTCTTTTGGGCCTGTAAATAAATATGGAAGGGTCGTAAACGATATTTTTCCCCGCCCCTTTCATCCTGTTCAGAAGTTCATTTTCCTCGTTTGGATACAGTTTTTCATCAAATCCGCCAGACTCAAAAAAATCTTCCCTTCTAACCGACATGTTGCAGAGGATCAGCTCTTTTTCACCCGAAATCCGCCTTTTGCCTTTTGCGGCATACCTTGCGGAGCTTGCGCCCGACGCGAACACTGACGCAAAAACAGCGCCAAAAACCCTCTGCAAAAGCGAACCGGTTTCCGGATTGAGTTCCGGCCCGCCCAGCACCGATAATTCCGGGTCGGCTTCAAACTGCGCCGCCGCCCTGCCTATAAGCCCTTCCGGGACCATTGAATCGTCGTCTATAAAATAAATAATCCCGCCTGACGCCCCTGAAACTCCGGCATTGCGCTGCAACGACGGATTATTCCCCGCGGCAAAAACAATTTCATCGGCTCCGGAATTTTTGATATTCTTCAGCACCTCTTCCTTTGCGGAGAGGTCCCTTACTGCGCACACGAATGATACTTTCATATTTTTCATTTGTCAGGATTTAAATATCTTTGGGCGCATTTTTGTCGCATTGATCTTTTTCATGCCGGAAATTATTGCCCTGGCCGCTTCTTCCGGAGTATCCGCAACGCTGAATATCCCGGTATCTTCCGGCGATATATACCCGTCGGGCAGCATCTTGGTTTTTATCCAGTCCATAAGCCCATTCCAGTATTCGCCGCCATAAAAAACTATCGGGAACGGTTTTATTTTTCTTGTCTGAATCAGTGTTGCGGCCTCAAACAACTCGTCCATTGTGCCGAAGCCTCCAGGGAAGACAATAAATGCCCCGGCGTATTTTACAAACATAACCTTTCTGGCAAAAAAGTACCTGAAACCCATCTGGACATTGGCATATTTGTTCGGCTTTTGTTCGTGCGGAAGTTCTATGTTCAGCCCTATTGATGTTCCGCCCGCGTCATACGCCCCTTTGTTGGCCGCCTCCATTATTCCGCCGCCGCCTCCGGTTATTATCGAGTAGCCCTTTTTGGAGAGCAGAAACGCGGTCTTTTCCGCCGCCCTGTAATATTTTGCGTCCTTTTCCTCCCTTGCGGAACCGAAAATTGAAATAGCCTTTTTAACGTCGCCCATAATCTCAAAACCGTCCACAAACTCCGATATTATCCGGAACATCCTCCATGCGTCATCAGCAATGTTCTCCAGCACATACCTGTCGCGATACTTCATTTAAAACCTCCGTCTGGTGTATTTTAGGCGCCTTATTTGCCGCCGCCGAAAAGCTTGAATATCCTGGCCACATTTTCACCGGTCAGGTTCCATATCAAATCCGATATCCTGCGCAGCGGCGCGGTTATTATCCCTATTTTGAGGCGGTCCATAACCGATGCCTGAAACCCGTCGCCGTATTTTTTAAATATACCGCCGAATTCCGAATCGTCCATACAGAAGTTATAATTGACGTAAAAATTTCCTTTTGAATCCTTCAGGAAATCGACAAGCTGTTCCACAGAAACGCCCAGCAGGGCCTTTAAATCAAGGCCTGCGTTTTCCCTGACCTTCAGGTTTTCAAACTGCATTACGTTATTCAGGCAGATTTTCCTCATTTCACCCTTTACCTGCACCAGAAAATTAATCCTGCCCGCGTCGAATTTAAGCCTGTTTTTTATGAACATGGGTTCAAAAACCGAAGCATTTATGCCGGTCGCAAAAATATTCAGAAAAAATTTGTTCTTATAATACGGGTAGAAATAAAATTTCATGTAAACCTTCTGGCTGTTCCGCCCCAGGATATTGCCGGAACAGTCCAGGGTCATGAACTCGTCGCTTTTTGAAACCCCTGAATAGGATGATATCCCGTTTATTCCGGAGATGACAAATTTATATCCGGAAGAAGCCGTGTATTCCACTGAAGAATCAATGATATAAAGATACCTGCAGAAAGGAATAATAAACGCCTTCGCAGACGCGCTGTTACGGGACAGCGGGTTCCTGTCGGAAAATTTATATTTCATTCCGAAAACCACTATTCCGTCTATGGCCCTTTCGAATTTATGCCCGGCAATATTCATAACATTGAGGTCAACCGTCACTGCCGGCGCGCTTATATTAAGGTATTCAAAATTAAAAAGTGTGGCCCTGTCGGGAATTATGGAAACCGCGAAAGTGTAGTTCACGCCGGGCGCAATGCCGTTCAAAAAAGGCCTGAGTTCCCTGTTCAGGTATATATTAAAGACGACGAAAAGCGCGAAAAATAGTATCAACAGCTGTTTGAAATGGCTTTTCATTCGTCACCGAACATTTTCATTTGCATTGTTTTGGGGGTGTTTTTCCTTTTATCATTGCCGTTAAAGATTGATATTTTCCCGAACTCCCCGTCAAATCCCGGCGTTACGCTGACTTTTTCATCCCTTACGTTCATTATCGCGGCCGCTATCTTTTCATCCGCTATTTCAGAAATTTCCTCCCTTGTGCGGTCAAGCAGGATTTCAAATTCAGGGCCCCCTTTCGCGAGTATGCGTTCATATTCGGCCTGAACTCTTTTTGAGGACGGCGCCACGCCCCTGCAGTCGGCTATAATTTCCTCCAGCTGTATCATGTGCCTCTGCGGTATGGCATTTTCAGCCACATAATTCCACGGCCTGTCGGCAAGCTCCTCAATCCTGTGCAAAACGCCAAGCGTCAGCGGCCTGTAGCATACCGGGCATCTGTTCTTTTTCTCGATGGCTTCGCGCGGGTGGAGGCTCACATTGCACAGCCTGTGCCCGTCATAATGGTATTTGCCCTCTTCGGGAAAAAACTCCACTGTGTAAAGGAACCTTTTTTTGTCCTTTTTTTCTATTATATCCCTTATATCATAATAACTCATCGCGCAGTCGAAGACGTTCGCCTCCCTGCCGATTTTCCTTGGAGAATGCGCGTCCGAATTGGAGACCAGCGTTATGCCGTCCAGCGCGGATATCCTCCAGTTTGCGGATGGATCGGACGACAGCCCGGTTTCAATAGCGTGTATGTATTTTGTCTCCGGGCCGAAGCACTCCTCTATGGAATCGAAGCCGGACTTTGAACCAAATATGGAAAACCACGGCGTCCACGCGTGCGCCGGTATTACCATGGCATCCGGCGTTGTATCCATTGCATATTTTACCAGGTCACGGGCTGAAAAACCGAAAATAGGCCTGCCGTCCGAGGCGGTATTGCCTTTTCCCGCAAGGAACTTTGAAAATTTCAGGGCGTCTTTGAGCGTCGGCATTATAACAAGAGTGTGTATTTTTCTTACCTTTCCATCCTGTTTATAAATGTTTGATATTTCCGTTGAGAGTATTATCCGGGCTTTTGCCTTTGAATTTTTTACCCTGTGAAGCCCGGGTTCTGATTCGACAAGGCTGTTCTTCAGCTCTCCCAGATATGCCGGATGCTGGAAATCACCGCTTGCAATTATTCCAATCCCTTTTTTATCCGCCCATTTGACTATATTCGCGGCGTTCATCTCTTTGGATGTCGCGCGCGAATATTTCGAGTGGACGTGAAGGTCGGTTATTATACGCATAAAACTCCTTTTATACGGCTAAAAGCTGCGCGCTTTTACTGCTGCCTGAACGTGCCGAAATTTTTCTTTCCCGCCCTGAATGTGAAAGGCATATCGCCCTTCCTCATTATTTTTTTAAAATCCGATATTTTCATCTCATTTATATAAAAGCCGCCCTGTTCCACCATCCGCCTGGCGTCGGAATTTGAGGCCGCGGCCCCGACATGTTTTAACAGTTCGCCGACCGATATCTCCGTGTTCCCAAATGTCCATTCATATAAATGGGCTTCGTAGGGCACTTCCTTATTCGCGCCGAACGATTTTTCAAAATATTCCCTGCCATATTTCGCCCCGGCCTCGCCCGTGTATTTTTTCACTATTTCATAAGCCAGATTTATTTTTATATCCCTGGGATTTGTTTTACCCTCGTTCATTGACCTTTCAAACGAATCTATCGCGCCCATCTCAACATCCGTCAGGAGTTCATAATAGTTCCTCATGAGCCCGTCCGGAATTGACATCACCTTTCCGAACATATCCTCGGGCTTGTCGTTCAGGGCGATATAATTTCCCAGCGACTTGCTCATTTTGTTCTTTCCGTCCAGGCCGATTAAAATGGGTGTGAACAACCCCGCCTGCGGCTCCATGCCGGATTCCCTCTGTAAGAACCTTCCGGCAATCACATTAAAGCGCTGGTCGGTCCCGCCGATTTCAATATCGGCTTTTATCATCACAGAATCATACCCCTGCATTACAGGATACATCATTTCCTGCAGTGAGAGCGGCCTTCCTTCCTTAAAACGCCTGTCAAAGGTCTCATGTTCCAGCATCTGCGCCAGGGTAAACTTTGAAACAAGCTTCAGCGTTTCAGCAAAAGTCAGTTTTTCAAACCAGGTGCCGTTATAAACTATTTCAATTGTATCCGGATTTAATATTTTAAATACCTGCGCTTTATAATCGGCCACATTTTTAACTATATCCTCGCGGGTCAGCGGCTGCCTTCCGGAGGTCTTGCCGCTCGGATCGCCCACCATCGCCGTATAATCCCCTATTATCAGCACCACCCTGTGCCCGAGGTCCTGGAACTGCCTTAATTTATTAAGCGTCACTGTATGGCCGAGGTGTATGTCAGCCGCAGTCGGGTCTATGCCCAGTTTTATGACAAGCTGCCTGCCGCTTTTTAATTTCGCGGCGAGGTCCTCTTTTGTTACAATATCAACCACGCCGCGCTGTATCACGCCCAGCTGTTCTTCGAAACTTTTCAACTCATGCCCTCCGTTGTTATTTGGAACCTGCGGAAACCTAAGCCAATGTTGCTCAATCCCCGGTATATGACATTTTTATTGGCCTTGCGCC
>PLPI01000066.1 GCA_003159495.1 candidate division FCPU426 bacterium
GGTTCCAGTTCATACCATTACTGGCCTGGCAGGCAGGCCGGGCTGTTGGTACTTGAAAATAGCAGTATCCACTCAATCAAGGACCTTGAGGGAAAGACAATAGCGGTCAATCTGCTTGGATTGACCGGGGATTATGTGGTAAGGACAATGCTGAAAAAGAACGGGGTTCCGCTTGACAAAGTGCAGATAATCCCTGTACCACAGCAAAACCAGGAACAGGTATTAAGGAGCCATCAGGTTGACGCAATTGCTGATACAACCGATGGAGGGCCGAATTTTCAGAGGATACTTGACCGTGGCGGCGTCAGGGTGATACCTGGGACTGGAAAATTTGACGTGCTCGGATGCGATGAAACAATTGGGATGGGTTTCAGGGAAGATTTTATTGAAAAACATCCGGAAACAGTAAGGCGTTATGTTTCGGCCGTCGAAAAAGCGCGGCGTATATTGTGGGATGAGTATAAAAAAAATCCTGGCAGGGTAATCGCCCTATATTCGAGGCTTGTAAAAGAAGAAGGCGGCAATCCTGAACTGGCAAAATATTACCTGCCGCCGGTACATATGCCGGACTATGAATTTATAACCGGAAAAGAAGTACGTCTGTGGATCAAAGCCATGGAATCAGAAGGGCAGTTGAAGCCGGGCCAGGTAAAAGCCGAGGACGTTTTCACAAACGAGTTTAATCCCTATTATAAAAAATCAAATTAATCATGACAAAAAAGAGAAGAAAGACTTTTGATGATAAACTTGAATTGCGTCCAGTAAATAATTTAAAAAAAATATCAAAGGATAACGATAACGCTGTTATTAATAATCATTTTCAGTTTGCAGACGCGCTTTCAACCATGATGGTTGGTTTTCATATACCATGCGGGATTTTCATGATTGATTTGCCGGAGGACGCGAAAAAAATAAAAAAAAACATTAAAATATTAAAAAAAATGCTTGACATAAAGTAAAAATATGATATATTTCTACCAACCTGATAGAGATGATAGACATAAAAGATTAAACAAAATTAAAAGTAAAGTAAAACAATATATAGAAGTAAAAACTCAGACCAGTCAACTGGATGAAGCATCAAAGTGCGGATTTTTTGGTGCTGCCAAAAGTTGACTGGTTTTTTTATTTTATACAGGACTAAAAGAATAATATGGAGGGTGTGGGAGGTGGACGGAAAAGAAAAGCGTTATAAAAAAACGGACAACCGTTATGGAACTAAAAACTTTGAAAAAAGACACGCATTACCGGACTACCGGCGCTGTTAACTAAAACCGGAGGAAAAGAAAATGAAAAAGTTAGTTAGTGTTATGGCAATAGCAATTCTGGCTTTAACCTTATCCGGCCTGAATGTTTTTGCCCAGGCAAACGCCGCGGCAACTGGAACCACCAGCACTGATGCGCCTGTGGATAAAAACGCGGCCCCGGCAGGCAGTACAATTACAGCCGTCCCGGCAAACGCAACAGCAACAACTGTTCCTGCAACTGCTACCGCCATTGTTCCAGCTGCTGCGAATAATTCGCAGTACGAACTTGAAGATGTAATAATTACAGGTACAAAAACAAAATTGAAAATAAAGGATTCGCCTGTCGCGGCGAGCGTTGTAACACAGGATAATATCGGTGAAAAAAAGGCCGTTGTTTTTTCCGACGATGCCCTGACAGGCGTCACCGGCGTTCAGGTGCGCAACCTTAAGGGAACCCAGACTTCCGCGGTTGCCATCAGGGACGTCCCGGAATGGTGGCGGATCCTTGTGCTTCTTGACGGATTTTCCATCCAGAACGTAAACAACGCGCGCCCTTTCTGGAACCTTATCCCGCTTGATCTTATTGACAGGGTTGAGGTTGTGCGCGGGCCATTTTCATCGCTTTACGGGAAATTTGCCGTGGGAGGAGTTGTCAATTTCATTACAAAGGAACCGGAAGGAAGGGATTTTATTTTTGACAGCTCATATGACAGCGACGGTATCCGCACGATAAAGGTAAATTTCTCTGACAAACCCATCGACCAGTTCGCGTATTACATTGGAGTCGAAGATACCAATACAGACGGATATCCTTACCATCAGTATGTGCTAAAGACGGCAAAGGCTGTGACATATACCGCTTCAACGTTTGTAACCGGATACCAGGCAACCACAGACTCACAGGGTAACCAGCAGTATATAATAGGAGAAGCCGCAAGACAGCAGTTAGAAGATGTCACCATCAACGGTAAATTTTATTATATACCGTCAACAACCCAGAAAGTTTCTTTGTTGTTAAATTATTCAAGGTGGGATCAGCCGACAGGCAACGCAATTTACGGTCATTCATATCTTGTGAACCAGGCAACAGGAGCCGGTGTAACCACGGGGACGGTTGGGCTTGCCGGCACAAATCAGGTTATAAGCCTTACAAACAGTGATTTTTACAGGGGGGCCGGTTACAACGGACTCTGGTCAGGCGTCCTTAATTATGAGGGGCAACTCAATGACATTGTGAGCCTGACCGCCGGAGCGCAGTTGAAAAGCGGCCCGTGGAAACATACAATCGACAATATTTCAACGACAGCGACCGCTTATTCCGGTTATGCCACATCAACATCGGATCTCAATTTGAATCTTGAAAGAGTCCTGAATGTTCAGACTGACATAAAATTGCCTTCCAATCATGTAACAATCGGCGTGAGCAATGACAATTCATTCAATACCGACGACACTGCAATTTACAGTAACTGGACAGATCAGAGCACAAAAACCGTCCTGTATCAGAACCAGAGGCTCGAGGAAGACCTTTACGCGGCTTTTGCCCAGGATGAATGGAAGATAGCGCAGCCTTTAACGGCGTATGTTGGCGCAAGATTTGACAGTTGGACACTGGAAGACGGAAGGCTTTACGACCTCACCACAGGATTGTATGATTCTTTCAGCCCCAGGACGGAAAACGTTTTTTCACCGAAAATTAGCCTTGTATTTGAGCCTATTGAAAACGCAAAAATCAGGGTATCGGCAGGTACGGCTTTCAATCCTCCTCCCGAGGCCGATCTTTTGCCCTCAAGCCTGGTTACCACAAGCAGTTCCGTCACCACGTCCATCCCCAGCCCTCTGCTTAATCCGGAGACCGACAATGCCTGGGAGGCTGGAGGAGAGTTCACGCTGCCGACACGCACGACACTCTCGGCAACATATTTCCAGAATTATCTGTCTAACCTGGTTTATCTGAATACGACAATTACCTACAACGGCGGCATTCAATACACGACCAACCAGTACCTGAACGCGGGCAAGGCCGAGATAAAGGGTGTTGAAACTGAAATTGACCAAAAAATCACAGACACGCTTTCTCTCTTCGGCAACTATACTTATGCCAACAGTATTATAACGGCAAATTCCGCGGTGCCGGCTTCAGTGGGAAAACAGATACCTAACACGGCACAGCATTCAGGAGCGGCGGGCATTGATTACATCCTGGACAAACTCGCATTTGATGTAACCGAGGTTTTTGCGTCCAAGAGGTATGTCCTTGCCAGCAATCTTGACACTGTAAACGGAGTCCAGGGCAGCTATGATCCGTATGCCGTTACAAACATCAAGATAAGCTACAATTACAACAGCAACGCAAAGATAACGTTTGGAATAGATAACATATGGGACCTGACGTATTACTCAAATTACGTAAATAACGGAAGAAGTTATAACTTAGGGGTGGATTTCAAGTTCCAGTAAACAGAAGTTAAACCCAGGGCCCGCCTGTTGAAGGCTTTTACCGGTCATTAACCAGGCGGGCCCTGAAAAATTTATGCAACACACAACAGACCGCCGAAGGAGAAGATCGTGTACNNAACATACGACAGACATCCGAGGAGAAGATCGTGTACAAGATAACTGCAGAGAATGTAAAAAAAACCTTCAAATTGAAGGAATACCAGAAAGTCAACAATAACGGGACGCTCTCAAATGAAGTTGAGGTATTGAACGGCGTTGACATAAACATAATATCGGGTGAATTTCTGGTAATTGTGGGGCCCAGCGGCTGCGGCAAGTCGGTATTCCTTGATATTATTGCCGGGTTGACGGATTTAAACAGCGGCAAGGTGCACCATGACAATAAACTTGTGGAAGGGCCGGATCTGCAGACCGGATATGTGTTTCAGCAATACGCCCTTTTTCCATGGAGGAATGCCCTTTCGAATATTGAATTCGGGCTTGAGACCAGGGGGGTGTCAAAAGAATCGAGAAAAAAGATAGCACTGGAACTGCTCGGCATATTCGGACTTTCTGATTTTGCGGACAGGTTTCCTTACCAGCTTTCAGGCGGAATGCAGCAGAGGGTCGCGATAGCGCGTTCCCTGGCAACGAACCCCGACGTGCTTTTAATGGATGAGCCTTTCGCCGCTCTTGACGCGCAGACAAGGGAAATATTGCAGAACGAACTTATAAAGATATGGGAAAAAACAAAACCCACTGTTGTGTTTGTCACGCACAGCATTGAAGAAGCGGTCTTTCTTGCCGACAGGGTGGCTGTCATGACCGCAAGGCCCGGGAAAATAAAGGAAATAATCGAGATAGACCTTCCGAGACCGCGCAGCGAAGATGTAAGATCCACCCCGGCGTTTGCGGCAAACAGGGAAAGGGTGTGGCTGGCCCTCAAGGATGAGGTAAATAAGGCACAGAAAGACTGGGCGCTTGCCTCGGTTTACGCAAGGTAGAAAATTTTATATATGGAGATGAAAATATGGCGTTGCAAACAGTGGAAACAAATGAATTACCGGTACAGGCAGTTGAAAACAGGATATCCGCCGCCCCGGTAGTTTCTAAAATTGGCAAAATGACAAAAAAAGGGAATTTATTGAAACCATACCTGGAAAAATTCAATTCCTGGTCAAAGGGATTGTATCTGGTGGCCCTGTTTTTTGCGCTCTGGGAATTATTGCCGAGAATGGGGATAATTAATCAGGTGTTTCTCCCGACCTTTTCAGAAACGATTAAAACTTTGATAGGACTTTTCGTTTCCGGCAAGATATTTGTCCACATAGGGGTGAGCCTGGCAAGGGCCCTGGCGGGTTTTTTTCTCGCTGTAATTTTTGCCATACCGCTCGGCTTTTTAATGGGGTGGTATAACAGGTTTGAAAAATACACGGACCTTTTCATGCAGACGCTGAGAAATACATCCACGTTTGCCCTGTTCCCGATATTTCTTCTGCTCTTCGGGCTCGGCGAGGCATCCAAGGTGGCCATAATATTTTACGCCGCGACCTGGCAGCTTCTCATCAATACAATAAGCGGGGTAAAAAACATAGATCCGCTTTACATAAAAGCGGCCAAATCCATGGGGGCCACGGACAGCCAGCTGTTTGGCAAAGTAATACTTCCGGCCACACTGCCATCCATAGTGTCCGGCGCGAGGCTGGGAATAAAAATAGCGTTCATGACGGTTATTGCCGCCGAGATGATAGGCGCGAAGTCGGGCCTGGGTTTTTTTATCCAGAACGCGCAGTACAATTTCATGATACCGGAGATGTATGCCGGGGTTCTGGTACTGGCGGTTATCGGCGTTGTTTTAAACTATATACTTGTATGGCTTGAAAAGAAGGCAACTTCGTGGAAAGGCGGGATCGATTCGTCAATAATGGGATGAAATGCTTTGGGAAAAAAATACCGGGTTTATAAAATAAAAATTACCAGGAAATGAGAGGAAAATACAATGGCAAAAAAAGCGACCCACATAGCGATTTACGGCAAGGGAGGCATCGGAAAATCCACCACAACCTCCAACATCAGCGCGGCGCTGGCGGTGATGGGGTACCGCGTAATTCAGGTAGGATGCGACCCCAAAAGCGACTCCACAAGCACATTAAGGAACGGAGATTTTCTGCCCACTGTACTTGATACAGTAAGGGAGCAGAGCCAGCTGAAAATAGAGGACATATCAAAGGTTGGTTTTGCGGGTGTGCTTTGTGTTGAGGCTGGCGGGCCGCTTCCGGGCGTAGGATGCGCCGGACGCGGGATAAATTCGGCGATAACACTTTTGACGGAAATGAAGGTGTTTGAGGAATTCAAGGCGGACATTGTCCTGTATGACGTCCTGGGAGATGTTGTTTGCGGCGGTTTTGCCGTGCCCATCAGGAACGGCCTGACAAACAGGATCTATGTTGTATCTTCGCAGGATTTTATGGCAATATACGCCGCGAATAATCTTTTCAAGTGCGTCGCGAAATACGCGAATTCGGGCGGCGCTCTACTCGGCGGCGTAATAGGCAATAATCTTTACGGGAGCCATGCGGAAGAACTGATAACCGATTTCACGCAAAAAACAAACAGCGCCATAATTGATTTTGTCCCCAAATCGCTCGTCATATCACAGGCCGAACTTCACGGAAAGACCGCGGTCGAGGCGTATCCCGATTCGAAAGAGGCGCAGAAGTACCGGGATATAGCGAAAAAAATAATTTCCGATGAGACCGTAACGACTCCCAACCCAATGGACGGGCTCGCTTTAAGGGACTGGGCCAGGGGCTGGGGAGATAAAATATTAAAGGAAAGAACAAATGCCGTCTTTACCATCTAGGATAATCGCAATTGCCGAGCGCAGGCTCGGCTCCATAGACGCTTATTACGGCCCGGTGCAGCCATTAATTGACGGATACCGGGACGGGCAGTTTTTTGCCCAGCGTATCAGGACCCTGAGCCAGACTAAAGGCGATGAAATAACGGTTATTCTCCAGATGCTGCACCAGATAAAAAACACGGTCACCGTGGTTCACGGCGCCAGGGGATGCGCCGCGATGCAGAATTATCTTGAATCATACGACGGACACGGCTCGCCCGTATTCTCCACAAATCTGACGGAAGACAACAGCATAATGGGGGCCGAAGAAGTGCTGCGGAAAACAATTCTGGCAGCTGTTGAAAGGCACAAACCAGAGGCTGTCTTTGTTGTGACAACGCCGATTGTCGCCATAAATAACGATGACGTCCAGACTGTGGCCGCAGATCTGGGCGAAGAACTTAATATTCCGGTTGTGCCGATATATGCGGACGGTTTCAAATCCAAGACCTCCGCAAACGGCTATGACATAGCCTATCATTCAATTGCCGGATTCCTTACAGCCGAAAAACGCGCCACGGACAAAAAACTTGTCAATATTATTTCGTCAGACGGCAGTGAAGAGGATGTGCATAAAATAGCGGAATTAGTAACGTCCATAGGCCTCAATCCCAATATATTCCCCAGGTTTGGACTTTTAAGCGCAATCAGGAACAGTTCGAATGCCGTTGCAACAATAGGGTTAAAACCGGACAGCAGGGTAATCGGCGAGTTCCTGGAAAAGGAAAGGCAGGTTCCGTATTATCTGCTTGAACAACCGGTAGGGCCGGAGGCCACATCACGATGGCTCGGTGAAATAACGGGAAAAACAGGAAACAAAAGTGAAGCCCTGGAATTCATAAAATCCCGGGAAAAAAAGAAATTTGATGAGCTTGTGGCGGATCCAGACACGAATCTGAGCGGCAGGAAAATTTACATCAGCGGTGATATCTATACCGCCATTGCCCTCGCCGGGCTTGTCAAAGAATTTGGCGGCAGTGTAACGGGATTATCCATCGCAAATATTGATAAAAACAGCGTTGCCCTGCTTGATGAAAATTACAAGAAGAATGGATGGCCGTTCAATATCCATATCGGCGACGGCCAGGTATTTGAACAGGCCAACATATTATCACGGGATACGCCGGATGTTTATTTGGGCGCGGCAGGGCAGGCGGTTCATGCGGCAAGGCTGGGAATACCCTCGGTTAATTACGCACCCATGCCGCTATACGGATATGACGCGTCAATAAAGTTAATCAGGGCCATAGTCAGGGCCTGCAGCAACAGGTCTTTTGTGGAAAAGCTCGGTTCATACACTTCGGTTTACAACCGCTCCTCATGGTTTGGAAAAAATCCGAATTGGTACATAAAGCAGGAGGTAGGATGAAAAACATGGAATCCTTAAGGACACAGTGCGCGCTTCAGGGGGCGCTTTCAGCGGCAAATGCCATAGGAGGAGTGATTCCGGTTGTTCATTCCACGGCAGGTTGCGCATATCAAAATTACCTCGCCGGGGGCCTTGCAAACGGCGGGCAGGGAGCGGGTTTAGCAGGTGGACTGGCTGTTCCGTCGACCAATATTGTCGAAAAACATGTCGTGTTCGGCGGTTCGGCCAGGTTAAGGGAACAGCTAAAAAATGCGGTAAAGGTTTTTGAAGGCAAACTTTTTCTTGTGCTGTCGGGATGCACCCCGAACCTGGTAGGTGACGATTCAAAAGCCATGGTTGAGGAGATAGAAACACAGGGATATCCGGCCGCGTATGTTCAGGCATCGGGGTTTCACGGCAGCGCATATACAGGTTATGAGCTGGCCGTAAGGTCCCTGGTTGATTTTGCCTCAAAAAAAACAGCGTCACCTTTAACCACGGTCAAAGGCCTGATTAATATATTCGGTATTGTCCCGGGACAGGATACTTTCTGGCAGGGTGAACTGCTCTCGTTAAGCAGGGAGTTTTCCGCAGCCGGGCTCATATTAAATCCGCTCTTCGGGTTTAATCAGACAGTTGAAAACTGGAAAAACATTCCGCACGCTTCGTTAAATTTGAGCCTGTCGACATGGGGGAGCGGGATTGTCGAATATTTGAAGGAAAAATTTGGGACCCCGGCGTTGAAAAGGTCGTTTGTGCCGGTTGGAGCCGAGGACACAAAACAGCTTTTGCTTGATATAGCCGGGAAACTTAATTTCGACGAGAAACAGATTAATAACCATGCCGAAAAGAAGGAACAGGAGGCGGATTATTTTATTTCACAGTTCGCCGAGGCTTATTTCAACTTTAATTTTCAGACGGATTTTTCAATTGCCGGTCCGTTGAGCCAGGCCGTTGGCATAAGCAGGTTCCTTGCCTATAACCTGGGATTTACGCCGAAAACCATAATAATAACCGACGCCCCGCAGTTAAAAGATGAGCCCATCGGGGATATACTCCCGCATATTGACACCAAAGTGAATGTGTTTTTTACGGAAGACGGGAATGAAATATCAGGCCTTTTAAAAAAGGGAAATCCCGGGCTTATACTCGGCAGCACGATTGACAGGATTACGGCCGAAGAAAAAGGGGCCGCGCACCTTTCCATTTCCTTGCCTGTAAGCGACCGCATTGTGCTTAACAGGGGATACGCGGGCTATTCGGGCGCGCTGAATCTCATTGAAGATATCGGCACGGTGCTTTTAAAAAGGAGAACACAAAAATGAGAAAAAACATCAGGGCTCTTGCCGTTTTTATGGTGATTTTAGCCGGGCTTGCAGGATGCAAGGCTTCGCCGGAGCAGGATTCCGGCGTGATAAGAATAACCATTTCAACGGTCCCCAACGAATGGGAACTGGCGGACGAATTGTCCGGCAGGGATGTTTTAAAAGAGTCCGGTCTTAATTATGAAATG
This sequence comes from candidate division FCPU426 bacterium, assembly GCA_003159495.1. Lineage (GTDB taxonomy): Bacteria > Oederibacteriota > PGYV01 > PGYV01 > Palsa-1178 > Bog-1181. The sequence continues at coordinate 9,450 of PLPI01000066.1, forward strand.
GTGCCGTCGCTTGATTCATCCGGCTTGAACGGGATGATGGCGATTCTCGGCGGGAAACTGGACATAGCCGGCGGAGGCTGGGTGGGATGGATAAACGTAAGGGCGCGCGGGGGGAAAATAAAAGCCGTGCTTCCAGGGTATGCCCTGCCTGAGGATAAAAAAAGTGGAATTCTTGTCTTAAAAGATTCCAATATTTACAGCATAAAGGATCTGAAAGGAAAAACCGTGGCCGTTAATATACTTGGACTGACGGGGGAATACACACTGAGGCTGCTGCTTAAAAAATACGGGGTTCCGGAGGATTCTGTGACGATTATTCCTGTGCCGACAAACAATCAGGAACAGGCTTTAAGGAGCCACCAGCTTGATGCCGTGGCCGACACAATGTGCGGCGGCACTTCGTTTGACAGGGCGCTTGACCACGGCGGCGTCAGGCTGCTTCCAAATTCCGGAAACCGCGATGTGCAGGGAGAAAATGTGGCGACCGGAACCGGGTTCAGGGAGGAATTTATAGAAAAGCATCCTGACCAGGTGAAGCGTTTTGTGGAGGCAAACGAGGAGGCTCGCGACATCATATGGGAAAACTACACAAAAGACTCTGAACGCGTGAGGCGGGCATATGCGGCAATCGCCAAAAGAAAGGGCGGCAACGCGGAGCTTGCAAAATATTACTCGCCCGGGTTTTCTCCGGACCACAGGTTTATCAAGGATTCTGACGTCCAGTGGTGGATAGACCTGCTTGTATCACAGGGAAAGCTGAAACCGGGACAGATAACGGCTTCCGATATATACACAAATAAATTTAACCCCAGCTATACGAAGATAAAAAAACACAAAGGAGAAATACAATGACACAGGAAGCGGGCAGGACTTTAAGCAATGAGGAAATAAAGCAGGAACTCTATAAGGAAATTGAATTAAAGCTTGATATCAGCGTAAAGGGAATAAACATTGACAGGGAGGAACTGAAAAAACTTGATATCAAGGCGGGGCCCGATCTTCCCGGTAACAGGTCAGGAGTGCTGCCTCCATGGAATTTTGTCAACAGCAGGATACCGGATGACCGCATCGGCGGAGGCGGATTCGGGCAGGATTATATAGATCCGCTTTACGGGCTCGAGGTGGAAGACGGAAAACCTTATATTTACAAATACGGCAGGAATAAGACAAAAATCGGAGAGGTTGAATTCAAGGAGCGCAAAAGGCCGGAGATATTAAACAGGCTCACCAGCGACGGGGTACCTTTTTACTCCATTGCCAGCATAAATGACGCCGGTCAGGTCCATGTTAATTACAGCCAGATATGCGTTTTAAAGGACAAGGGTGAAGATTGCTATTTCTGCAATTACGGCGTGAGAAACGCGATAGTAAAAAATCCGAAACAGGTGGGCGAGGTATTTTCAGAACTTTATCTGGCGGGCGTCGGTAAACACCTGAATCTTACAAGCGGTTTTATGCAGGAAAGAAGGGAACTTGAATATTATCTTGATGTGGCCGAGGAAATAAGGAAACGCACGGGTTTAAAAGAATTCAGGGGAACGGCTGTCATCGGTGCGCCCGTTGATTTGAGCCAGATTGAAAAATACAAGGAAGCCGGTTTTTTCAGCGTTAGGATGAACATAGAAATATGGGACAAATACATCTGGCGGGCAATATGTCCTGGCAAGCACAATCACTGCGGCGGGTGGGAAAACTGGGTAAAGGCGCTTGAAAGGGCCGTTGAAGTTTTCGGCAAGGGGAAAGTGGCTTCGAATATTGTGGGAGGCATTGAATCAAAAAAGACAATACTTGAAGGCATTGAATATGAGGTATCAAGGGGCATAGTCGGGTCGGCTTCAACCTGGAGGCCGGTAAAAGACTCGTTCCTTGAAGGGCACAGGACGCCGGAAACATACTGGCACCTTGACCTGCAGAAGAAAATAGCGGCAGAGTACAAAAAGTACGGTTTTACCTACGCGGACCTTCATAATGTTAGTCCGAGCGCCGGGCTGGCCGTGGATATATTCCATGTCGAGGAAGAGGCTTTTGAAAACGGAAAATTAATTCCCTGGAGATATCCGGAAGCGGTAAAAGCGTAAGCTTAAAATATCGGACGTCTAATTTTATGAGAAAAGAAGGGCTGAAAATACAATGACCAACAATGATAAGGCGAAGAAAAAAAGCAAGGAATCAGGCTGGTATCTTCTGTGGGAATACGCAAGGGAGCACCCTTTTATTTATTTTGTCTCCGTTGCCAGCATAGGGCTGTCGGCAATACTGGCCGTGATAATACCAAGAATAATCGGGCAGTTCACCGATTCTTTCAAGGCCGGAACACTTGATGTGAGCGGTGCCTGGAAATACACATGGCTGGTTTTTGTGGTAGGCATCGCACGCGTCTCTTTCGGGTGGATCGGCAGGCTGCTTGCCGCACAGCACGGGCGTGTCATTACATATAAGATCCGTGAAAAGCTTTTCAAAAAGTGGGAGAGCCTCTCCCCGTCGTATTACCACGGCCACAGCGTTGGTGACCTTCTTTCCCACGCTTTAAGCGATGTTGAAGTGGTAAGGCAGGTTGCTTCAATGGGGATAAATATTACGGTTAACGGTATTTTTATGCTTGGCGCCGCCCTTTACATGATGATCATTCACATGAACTGGCCGCTGGCTATAGCGGGTCTAGGGCCGCTCATCGCGATACCCGTAATGGTAAGATATTACGGGCCGCGTATAAAGGAGCAATCCGCAAAGCTTCAGGCTGCGCTCGGCAATATGTCGCAGACTGTTGAGGAAATTTTCGGCGGTATCAGGACCGTCAAGGCTTTTGGAAATGAAAATGTGGTCATAGGGCGTTTTGAGGAAAAAGTCGACAATATCGTCAGCGAAAGGATCAAGTTTGTGAAGCTTTCTTCGATATTCGGGGCGCTGGTGCCTCTGATGGCCTCGCTGGGATTTGTAATAGTAATAAGCTATGGCAGCTTTTTGACGATAAACAGGACCATATCCCTGGGAGACTTTGTGGCATTTCTGTTGTATCTGACGCTTTTACGCCAGCCCCTTGAACAGTTGGGAAACATGCTTAATGTAATTCAAAGATCATCTGCGTCACTGGGCAGGATCTCGGAACTGCTCAATGTCCCGCCAATGGTATTCGACGGGACGGGAAAACTGCATAACTCGCCGGTGAAAGGCGACATTGAGGTTAAGAACCTGACCTTCAGGTATCCCGGTACGCCGGTGAATGTGCTTAAAGATATATCATTTACCATAAAACGCGGAAGGACCCTCGGGATAATAGGCCCCATCGGTTCCGGAAAAACAACCCTTGCCCATTTGATGCTCAGGCTTTATGAGCCGCCGGCAGGATCCATTTTTATTGACGGCGTTGACATCAGGGAATTTTCAGTTGAACACTTAAGAAAATCCATCGCATATGTCCCGCAAAACGGGTTTTTATTTTCAACCACCGTACTTGAAAACATAGCTTTTTCCGAGGATAAAGCCGACGAAGAAAAGGCGGTCAATTCCGCTATAATTACCGCAGTTGACGAGGATATAAGAAAATTTCCGGACATGTACGGCACGGAAATCGGGGAGCGCGGCGTGAGGCTCTCGGGCGGGCAGAAGCAGAGGGTTGCGATAGCAAGGATGATATATAAAAACGCGCCGGTGCATATACTTGACGATTCGTTAAGCGCCGTTGACACCAAAACAGAGAGGCTGATCCTTACAAACATGAAGAACGAAAAATTCCCGGAAATTGCCGGCAGGAGCAAATCTACAATAATTATATCGCACAGGTTGAGCGCGGTGATGAATGCCAACGAGATAATTGTCCTTGACAGGGGGCGCGTTTTTGAGCGCGGCAACCATGCTTCGCTAGTCAAAGCCGGAGGGTTGTACGCCAGGTTATGGAACATGCAGGCCGGAATTTCGGGCAGGCATGGATTCCCGGACGATGATGGGGCCAACAGGACAGAAATGCTGGAAGCCCTTATTGACGAAGACGCACAGACTGTTAAAATTAAAGAAGCGGAAGAAGGTGCCTGAAATGGCCATTAAATTCAAGGCGGCCCTTGATATCTTACTGCCTTACCTGAAAAAGTACAGGTTCCGCATGGTTTGGATCTTTTTGCTTGTGATTCTGGTCGTAAGCACGGATCTTGTGCAACCCATTATTGTAAAAGAGGCCATTGACAAACATATATCGGTACCCCACCCCGACATGGGTTCGATCACGTTAATGACCGGCATATATTTTATTGTGGTGATTGCGGCTTTCGGGCTCACTTATTACCAGAACATACTTCTTCAGGAAACTGGGCAGTCTATTATAAAACATATACGGACGGATCTTTTCAGACATTTGCAGGGGCTTTCCCTGAAATATTTTGACAGAAACGCGTCAGGCCGCATAATAACAAATGTTGTAAGCGACACCGAGGCGCTGAACAATTTCTTCACGGACTTTCTGGCAAACAACATTAAGTCTATATTTACCCTTATTATGATTATTGTTTTTATGTTTCAGTTGAATATCAAAATCGCGGCATATTGTTTTCTTGTTGTCCCGCTGATAATTATTATTTCGGCATATTTTCAGGGGAAACTGCGCGCCATAAACCAGGAAATGCGCAGCCGCCTGTCGACTGTTATAGCTTTTCTTGCGGAAAATCTTGCAGGCATGTCAATAGTCCAGATATTCCACCAGGAAAAAAAGCAATTCAGGGAATTTGATTTAAGGAACACAAAACTGCTGGAATCAACCATGGTTGAGAATCAGCTGACCCTGGCCTATTTCCTATTTACGGAATCGCTGGGAGATATTGGCGTGGCGGCACTTGTTTGGTTCGGAAGCGGACCGGTCATCCGCGGATCGGTTTCTTTCGGTGTCCTTTACGCCTTTATAGGGTATATAAGGCGTTTTTTCCAGCCGATTAATTCCATAACAATGCAGTTAAATGTCCTGCAGACAATGCTTGTGGCCACGGAAAGGATCGTCAGGACTTTTAATGAAAAACCCGATATCACTGAAATTGCCGGGGCAAAAGTCCCTGCGGTAAAAGGCGGCATCAGTTTTAACGCAACGCATCTGGCATATAAAGAAGATAATGACATTTTAAAGGGAATCGACCTTGAAATAAAACCTGGCGACAGGGTGGGTTTTGTCGGGGCCTCAGGGGCCGGTAAAACGTCCTTGATGAGCCTGCTTGCCAGGTTTTATGACCCGACGGGCGGCAGTGTAAAAATTGACGGTGTGGATATCAGGGAATGGCCGCTAAAAGAACTGCGGCAGACCGTGGGCATTGTCCAGCAGGATATCACGCTGTTTGCCGGCACAGTTCTTGATAATATAAGATTTTTCAGGAAAGAAATTCCGGCAACGCGCGTATATGAAGTCAGCAAAATGATAGGCGCGGATGATTTTATCAGGAGGCTTCCTCTTGGATATGAAACACTCCTGTCCGAAAAAGGCGCCACTTTATCTTTCGGTGAGAGGCAGCTGCTCTCTTTTGCCAGGGTAATGGTATTTGACCCGAAGATACTGATCCTTGATGAGGCAACAGCAAGCCTTGACTCGGAAAGCGAAGCCGTGCTTCAGGAAGCAATAGGCAAGGTTTCTGGCGGCAGGACGCTTCTTGTAATAGCCCACAGGCTCTCCACGGTCCAGCAGATGGATTACATTGTTGTCATGGATGACGGGTTGATTGTGGAAAAGGGGACTCACGAAGAATTGCTGAAAAAAAGCGGCCATTATACCACGCTTCATAAGTCGGGGCTGCTCATTGAAGAGGCCTTAATATGAGGATATTATCATGTCATATTTAACCGAGCTGGCCTGTTCAATCTGCGGGAAAACATTTGACGCTCATAAACTTCAGACATTTTGTACTGACTGCAAGGCAACGCTTGTTTCCAATTATAACCTGGAAGAAGCGCGCTCCAGCCTTGACAGGGACTCGTTCCGCAATCGCCCGGCGGGAATGTGGCGGTGGCACGAACTGCTGCCGGTCTTTGATTTAAATAACATCGTAACCTTGGGCGAGGGGGATACACCGCTTTTATCCGTACCAAGAGCCGGGGCTGAACTGGGGATGGCGTACCTTTATGTGAAGGATGAAAGTTTTAATCCCACCGGATCCTTTAAGGCGCGAGGTATTTCCACGGCCATTTCCAGGGCAAAAGAGCTGGGAATAACAAAAATTGTGATACCCACCGCGGGTAACGCGGGAGGCGCGGCCGCAGCTTACGCGGCGCGCGCGGGAATAGCGGCAAAAATTATCATGCCAAAAGATACTCCCGGGGCAAATATTCAGGAGAGCCGCATTACCGGAGCCGAAGTTATCCTGGTGAACGGCCTCATTGACAAAGCCGCGCAGCTTGCCGGAGAATTCTCCCGCGATGAGGGCTGGCTCGATATTTCAACTTTTAAAGAACCATATCGCGTGGAAGGCAAAAAAATAATGGCCTATGAACTTGCGGAATTTTTTAAATGGGAGCTTCCGGACGTGATAATTTATCCGACCGGGGGCGGTACCGGGCTTGTGGGAATGTGGAAAGCATTTGCGGAAATGGAAACACTGGGCTGGCTGAAAAACAGCAATAAGCCGCGCATGGTAACGGTTCAGTCCGATGGTTGTGCGCCCGTGGTAAGGGCATTTAACGCGGGGTCGGATACAAACGAGTACTGGTCCAACGCGCAAACAATTGCATCCGGATTAAGGGTTCCAAAGAGTTTCGCGGACAGGCTCATCATGAAAACACTTTATGAAAGCAAAGGCACGGCCGAGGCGGTAAGCGACGAAGAGATATCAGCNNGTTTTTGGCATCCAGGGAGGGTATTTTTGCCGCGCCCGAGGGGGCGGCGACACTGGCGGCGCTTAAAAACCTGCTGAAAATGGGATGGATAAAGCCCGGCGAAAAAACAGTGCTATTCAATACGGGCACGGGACTGAAATATATAAATTAAAAAATCCACAGGAGGAAAAAATGAAAAAAACGTTTATCACGGCGGGAATATTCTTTGTTTTTATTGCGCACATTTTTGCCGCCGATTACCCAAAGGTAATAAACATAGGTCTCGGGGGCAATCCTTACAACAAGCCCTTTGTTTCCGGCGGATTCGGCTACGCGCAGGAAGCGGGGTTATTTGAAAAGGAATTCGCGAAAGACGGTATAAAGGTAGCGTACCACCTTTTCAAGGGATTTGGGCCGGCGACCAACGAGGCCCTTGCCAACGGGACAGTGGATTTTGCGGCGTACGGGGATCTGTGCGGGGTTGTAAGCAGGGCGGGCGGTTTAAAGATTCATGTCCTGGCAGTTACCGGTGGAGCGGGTGACACCTACATAGTCGTACCGGCAAATTCGCCGATAAAAAAGTTTTATGATCTCAAAGGAAAAAAAATATCGCTTGCAAAGGGCACATATATGGACCTGAGCTTCAACAAAATAATCAGCGACAGGGGATTAAAAGAAAGTGATTTTAAAATATACAATTTGACTGCAATTGACGGGCTTACAGCTCTTGCGGGCGGGTCTGTTGATGCGCAGATCGGCACATACGCGGCGCTTGACCTGGTAAACAGGGGGCAGCTTAAGGTGATTTATTCAACCACCGGGCCGGATGTTCCGGACAACTACAGGGCCTTCGGGGAAATAGTTGTCCGCGAAGATTTTGAAAATAAATACCCGGAACTTGTAAAAAGGGTATTGAAGATCATAGCCCGGGCGAATATTTATATTACCGATGAAAAAAACCGTGAAAAAGTGCTGGCGCTTACTGAAAAAACAGGAGTGCCTCCCGAACTGGCCGGACAGGAACTTGGTGACAAGTCATTGAGGTGGGTCAACGGCCTGTCCGTTGATAAAGACGCGATAACACGCCTTAAGGAGACCGCGGAATTTGCGAAAAGACACAATATGATACGCAAGGATATTGACATAAACGACTGGGTGCGGCCGCAATACCTGACGGAAGTTTACAAAGAACTCGGCGTGCAGGATAAATGGGTTTTGCCCGCATCCGCACATTATATCAAAAACACAAAACATAAATAATAACAGGTGTAAAATGAAATTAAAGAATATATTTTTGCCGTGGCTGCTGCCTGTCTTTTTGCTTGCGGTATGGCAGGCGGGATCGGCAACTGGGATTTTTCCCGAAACGATCCTTCCTTCCCCCGTGGTAATTGCGCAAACATTGTGGGAGGCAATAGCCGGCGGGGAGGTTATTTCAAATCTTGCAATAACCTTAAGGCGCACCATAATAGGGCTATCAATAGGCGTCTCTGCCGGATTTTTGCTTGGAATACTCACCGCAACAATGCCTCTGCTTGATGCGCTGTTGAGCCCGTCCATAATTGCGTTCAGGCAGGTGCCGATGTTTGCGTGGATCCCGATGATAATCCTTGTTTTCGGAATTGAAGAAGGCTCCAAGATAGTTTTCATTTCCATAGGGACATTTTACCCGATGGTTATTAATACATACGACGGGATAAAAACCGTGCCGAAGAAGTACCTCGAGGTTGCGCGTGTTTATGAATATACGCCTATACAGACATTCCAAAAAGTAATATTTCCTTCAGCTTTTCCATCCATAATAACCGGCCTGCGTTTTAGTATCGGCATGTCATGGATGCTGGTGGTGGGGGCCGAGATACTTGGCGCGGCCACGGGCATCGGATTTTTAATGGCCTGGTCCAGGCAGATGTTCCAGCTGGACCGGGTTTTTGCTTATGTGATAGTAGTGGGCGCGATTGGTATCATAATCAATAGCCTGGTTACCGGCGTTGAAAAAAAACTTCTGGCATGGAGGGGGTCCGGCGATGGCGGTAGTATTTAAGAACAGATCATTGCCAAAACATTATCAGGCGTTGGGATTTGTCTTCCCGGCAGTACTGCTCATAGCCTGGCAGTTTTTTTCATATAATAAAAAAACACTTCTCGGGCCACCGGGGGATTCAATCCTAGCACTATGGAACATAATACGGGACGGAACCGCGCTTAAACTCCTTGCGACAAGCATGGAAAGGGTAATAAAGGGTTTTTTGATCGGTACCGCCATCGGATTAAGCATCGGAGTATTAATGGGAAGCTCTAAAACGGGCGAGAAAATGATGTCAGCCTCATTTCATGGCTTACGACAGGTGCCCATGGTGGCCTGGGTTCCCCTGATAATGATGTGGTTCGGTAAAGCAGGCATGGCCCAGGTTGTTTTTATATCATGGTCCGCCTTTTATCCTGTCGCTCTAAATACATATGACGGCATCAGGGGCATACCGGGAAAATATCTCGAGGTGGGGCGCGTTTACGAATACACACGCTGGCAGACAGTTAAAAAAATAATCATTCCCGCGGCGCTGCCGTCAATAAAGACCGGCACTATATTAAGCCTTAACATGGCATGGACACTATTGGTTGCGGCGGAAATAATGACATCAGAACCATCCGGAGGGCTTGGCGACCTTTTATCAGAAGGCAGGGAAACTTTCAACATTCCAATGCTCATAAGTGGTATGCTAATAATGGGCTGTGTCGGGTATATGCTTAATCAAGCAGCCGAAGCCGTGTGGGGTTTCGTTCTTAAAAACAGGCCTGATATTATAAAACAGGGTGGGGCATAATGGGCATATATTCTCTTGAAATATCAAATCTTAATAAAAAATTCAGTGTAGGCGGACGTGACCTGCCTGTACTGGAAGATATAAATCTAAAGATACAAACAGGGGAGTTTGTTTCGATTGTGGGGTCGAGCGGTTGCGGAAAGACTACACTGCTTCGCATTATCCTAGGCCTTGAAACCGGCTATGAAGGCGAGGCAGTCCTTAATGGTAAAAAAATTACCGGTCCGAGCGCAAAACGCGGCGTCGTTTTCCAGGAACACAGGCTTTTGCCGTGGCTGACTGTTGAAGAAAATGTGGCATTTGGACTTATAAACATGAAAAACAGGGATGAAAAAAAAGAACTTACAGATAAATACATGAAGTTGGTCGGCCTGAAAGGTTTTGAAAAAGTATTTCCGTCGCAACTTTCGGGTGGAATGGCGCAGAGAGCTGCCATAGCGCGGGCCCTAATTAATAACCCTGAAATACTCCTTCTGGATGAGCCTCTTGGGGCGCTGGACGCTTTAACCCGCATGTATATGCAAAAAGAGCTGGAACATATCTGGGAAAAAGAAAAGCTGACCACCATAATGGTAACACATGATATTGAGGAGGCGGTTTACTTGAGTGATAGAATAATATTGATGTCTTCCAGGCCTGGGAAAATAAAAAAAATAATTAATGTGCCACTTTCAAGGCCTCGTGACAGGGATGAAATTTATTTTATGAGGATAAAGGACGATCTGTTGTCGGAATTTCATCTTCAGGCAGAGAAACACTTTTTTTATTCAATATAATGATAATGACAAAAAATGAAGGAGCAATAAAAACCCCAAGGAGGTTTTATCATGTCAAGAGTTTTTGAAGACATCACGAAAACGGTCGGCAACACACCGCTGGTCAAGATCAACAGGCTGACGGAAGGATCCAAAGCAACGGTACTGGTAAAACTGGAATCGTTTAATCCGGCTTCCAGCGTAAAAGACAGGATTGGCATCGCACTTATCGAAGATGCGGAGAAAAATGGGCAGATCAACAAGGATACCGTAATAATAGAGCCCACTTCCGGCAATACGGGTATTGCGCTGGCTTTTGTCGCGGCGGCGAAAGGCTACAAACTTATACTCACAATGCCCGAGACCATGAGCATAGAACGCAGGCAACTCTTCAGGATATTCGGTGCTGAACTCGTCCTTACAGAGGGTCCTAAAGGCATGAAGGGAGCCATTGCAAAGGCAGAGGAGATACATGCTTCAACGCCCAACAGTTTCATTCCACAGCAGTTTAACAATCCGGCAAACCCGGAAATACACAGAAAAACCACAGCCGAGGAGATATGGAAGGATACTGACGGGGCTGTTGATGTGTTCATATCAGCAGTCGGCACAGGCGGAACAATTACAGGAGTAGGAGAAATTCTGAAACAACGCAAGCCATCCGTAAAAATTATTGCCGTGGAACCTGTTGATTCGCCGGTGCTGTCAGGTGGAAATCCCGGTCCGCATAAAATACAGGGCATCGGTGCTGGATTTGTGCCGGCAGTATTGAATACAAAAATATACGATGAAATTATAAAGGTACAGAGCGCTGATGCCGGGGCAACCAGCAGGAGCCTGGCACGCAAGGAAGGAATTCTTGTTGGCATATCCAGCGGTGCCGCCATGTATGCCGCACTGGAAGTTGCCAAACGTCCGGAATCAGTGGGTAAAACAATAGTTGTTATTCTTCCGGACACCGGGGAAAGATATCTTTCAACATGGTTATTTACTGAAGAAACCAAAGTTTAACAGATTATTGCATTTATTTAATGTATCCCGGGGGACAATCCCCGGGATACATTAACAAATTTTTTGTTATAAAATAGTTCAACAAACCCCAAAAAGCCTCTGCTAGGGGCTGTTTTGTGTGTAACAGGGGGTTATATATCCAGAGATTAATTGTTTATTTAGATTTATGTGCTTAACGCTTGTTAAATCATTAAAAAACTCACCGGCAAACATGATATAAAAACTACAGAATATGGCCGGATTATTAAACCTTTATAAACCTTGCGCAAATTCAGCCTTTTAAACGCGCGTTTTGCAACTTCGCATAATGTATGTTATGTAAACTACAAGAATGCGAAATATGTTGCAGCCGTGCCGTGTTGGCTGTGTCCATTTTTTTAAATTTAAGGCCGGTTAAAGGTTATTGGTCAATTTTTAATCTTAAAGCAATTCATTAAAACCATATTATACGTTTTGTTTTTAAGGTTTTTTTACGTTTTGTAAGCCTTGCTAAAGCTGTTTTTGCGGGTCTTTTCGGGGCAGGCGTTTTGCTTTTTTAGAACGTCATCAATGAGGTATTTCAAGCACACAATCTATCAACATGTGGATATCCCCTGTTATGCACATGTTGATAACCTGTTGAAATCACATGCGGCCAAATGGTTTGATCCATTAAGATAAGATTCATACGGGTAAATGAAGCCTTGGTTTACGCGCTTTCCCTGATTATCAATTCGGGTTTCAGCACCACGTGCTGAAGTTTATAAGGTTCTTTTTCCAGGGACCTGACGGCTATGTCAAATGCCGCCCTTCCCATTTCCTCCATCGGCTGTCTTACCGTGGTAAGTGACGGAGACATAATGCCTGCAACTTCAACATCATCATAACCAACCAGGGCTATATCGGAGGGTATTTTTATCCCGTATTTCGCAGCCTGCTTTATGACACCAAGCGCCACCATATCGCCGGCGCCGGAAAATATCGCGTCAATATCCAATGCGGCGTTTTTAATCATTTCCATTACGCGCATTCCCTCTTCCTGATTAAAATATATTACAGGTATAACTTTTTTAGGGTCATATTCAATGTTATATTCTTTAAGCGCGTCCATATAACCGCGCAGCCTGTCCTTGACAACAGGATTTTCCTCTTCGTCATAGGCGGATGGACCCATGGGTCCGGTGATATACAGTATTTTTTTTCTTCCGCTTTTAATAAGATGTTCCGTTGCCGCATACGCCCCCGAATAATTATCAATACTTACCGTATGGGCTCCTGTTGCCTTGTTTTCAATAAGTATAACCGGTATCTGACGCGCCCTGAATTCAAGCATAAGTTTTGGCTCGGGTTTGATGGTTAGCATTATGACAGCGTCGGCTTTTTTTCCGTAGAGAATGTTTTTTAAAAGATTTTCCTTTATTTCCGTCGCTCCCCTTGTCCCGTAATGTTCCAGGCTGTGTTTGAATTTATTCAGTTCAAAAAGCCTGCGTTCGACCCCGGAAAGCACCGCTATTACAAACGGAGAAGAAAGATAAGAACTGACAAATGCAATCGCGTCTGATTTCCCCCTCGCAAGGGCGCGCGCCGAGAAATCCGGATAGAAGTTTAGCTTTTTTATCACCTTTTGGACCTTGGCTTTTGTCTTCTCCGACATTCTTCCGGTGTTGTTTATGACATTTGAAACGGTCACGTATGAAACCCTTGCCGCTTTTGCCACATCCCTGATTGTTATTTTTTTAATTTTATCACCGCCGTTTTTACGCGCTTGCCCTTATAATCAGCCCGGGGTCTATAACAGTGTGTATCTCTTCCGTAAGCTTGCCTTCTATGCTGTTTATCGCAATATCAAAAACCGCGTTTCCTATCTCCTCAAACGGCTGATTTACAGTGGTCAGCGGAGGATTCAGCATTTTTGCGGCCTGAATATCGTCGTATCCGGCGACAGGAATGTCCTGAGGTATCCTTAAACCATCTTTTACAGCCTGGTCCATGACTCCCATCGCGAGTATATCGCCCGCGGCGCAGAATATCGCATCAAGTTTGACTTTTTTATTCATAAAATTGGCCATGCACTCCCTGCCCTCTTCATATGAATAATGCCTCACATACTGCACAAGAGCCGGGTCATACTCTATTAACTTTTCATTCAGGGCCTTTTTATATCCCTTCATGCGTTCCAGCGACGCGTAATGCACTTCCTGGCCCAGAGGAGGGTTGGTCTCACCTACGATAAAACCGATATTATTGCCGTATTTTTCAAGAAGATATTTTGTAGTTTTATATGCGCCGTTCATGTTGTCAATAGTTATTGAATGACAGCCGCTCATGCTGTTTTCCACCAGTATTAATGGCATGCCGCTTTTTTTATATTCTTCCACTATTTCCTGTGACGGCTTCATTGAAAAAAGCACCACAGCGTCCGCTTTCCTTCCGTACACCATTTTTTTCAGAAGCTCTTCCTTTGTGGCAATCTCGTTTGCCGTGGAATAAGGTGTTATGCCGTGTATGTATTTTCCGGTGCGGAATGCCCTGATTTCCACGTAAGAAAGTATTATTGAAATGAACGGGGATGTGAACCTCGGAGCTATGAATGCAATGGAATCGGTCCTACCGCTGGCAAGCTTTTTTGCCGATTCATCCGGATAATAATTGAATTCAAGGGCTATTTTCCTGACTTTTTTCCGCGTTTCCTCGGATATGCGGGGATCATTGTTTAAAGCCATGGAAACTGTCCCTTTTGCGAGTTTCGCCTTTTCGGCTATGTCCTTTATTGTAACCTTCTTTTTCATTCAGCACCCGCCGCCCGTATAATATTAAATTATATCAATATTATACGCTAATAATTCACTTTATCAAGCATTTTTGTTAATCAATTGTTAATCAACTTGCGCTCCTGTAAGTTTTTAATTAATTAATATTATTTTCCCGGGTTTTGTCACAGCAGATGT
>PLPI01000012.1 GCA_003159495.1 candidate division FCPU426 bacterium
ATTTCTGCCATAATCATGCCGTCTCTGCTGTTTTCGCTCTCTGCTGATTCGCCGGCGCCGGTTTGAATTAACTTTTCGCCTTTCCTGAGGATAACCCCGGCGTCTTGCAAAAAACTAATCAAATAACCCACCGGGTCATTAATTGCTTTAGTAGAATTTTTCTGATGATAGACAGCTTCCGCTAATTCCTCTACGAAGTCCTGCCCCTTACCCTTTTTTTCTGCTTCAAGATAAATTTGAATAAATCTATCCTTATTTATTTCATAATCTTCGCCAAAATAATTTTTCAATCTCATAATTACATAATCGTTAATCTCGTTGTCGTCATACTGTGGCATTTATTTTTTTCTCCTCCTTCATGCTGGTAGCGTAAAATTCTAACTTGTCATTTATAAAATCATAATGTCCTACCCAAAATTTAATGTTTCTTTGTTTGTACGGTCTAAAATACTGATACGCTTTGTTGTAATAATAATCCATTCTTCCCGGGTCTTTGGAAACTACTAATATTATGCTGTTCGAAAAATGTGTCAGATAATCGTCAAAATCATTCTCAATATGTGCAGCTGGTCGGCGGGTATGTTCGTATTCAACTATCATTTCATACTCTTTGTTGTCCGCCGGATCTGTTTTCATGAACAAATGCATGTCCGGGACCCGATAAAGAGCTTTTTTGTTTCCCCCTGTAGCTTTCCAGCGGTCCTGTTGTAAAACTCTATCTGTTTTAAAGTCCTCTACTTTCAGTTTGCCGTTTGTAAATTTGAGCCCTTTCGATAAAATATTTAATAATAAATCCGTGGTTATCAGGTCGTGTTCTAAATTATTAATATTAATTCTTACTTGAGTATATTTAATTTCATCATCCGGATATTGTGTTTGTAAAAACTCAACCCCCGTCTTGGTAATATAAAACACTTTTTCCCCGGTTACAAAAGCCCTACGAGAATTTAGAAAGCCTTTTTTTTCTAAATCTCTCATGTAGTTTTTTGCTACATGATAATTATTAAATTCCAATTTATGAATATGTCTGATAACCGCTTTCCCCACTCCGTAAATAAAGTATAACAGCCTGGCACGCCGCCGAATTATAACATCTTTGGTCATGTTCTTACTTGTCGCCATGGTCTTTGACCCCGTATTCCTTCGCCAGTTCGTCAATTCGTTGGGCTGTAAGTGTTCTCGGTTTATGTTCCCCTGATAAAAGATAAAAAAATCCTCTTTTACTTAATCCGGCAATTACAACAAATTTTTCTACTGTTAACCCACTTGCCTTTCTTATCGCCTTTATTTTTTCCCTGTAGTCCATTTTTTTCCTTTCTTGTTTTCTTATCATGCAGTTATGCACCACCTTATCATTTCTACTTCTCTCTGTCAATTCTTTTCCAAACCTGCCGTATCTTTATTTATCTAACTGAGCTAGCCGAGACCTCACCATCACATCCTTACTGCCCCTGTGAGGGTGAGGTCTCGGGTGGCGAAGTGCCGTATAATTCAATATTTACGGCAAGTTTGGAAAAGAAAAACTTATACATGGAAGTATAGCTATTTGTATTAGTTCTTTGTATGTTTAAAATCTATGAAATAGAACCGTAATCTGTTTACGGATTTATTAATCCTGTTTTATTAAACCGTGTATTATTAAGGGGCTTTTTTTGACCTTTTAAATATAATCAATTTTTCATTCCTCACCGGTCATACGCCAATGTTCGACTTCCAATTCACCGGTCATACGCCAATGTTCGACTTCCAATTCACCGGTCATACGCCAATGTTGCCTTTTTGACGTGTGTTGTATTAGGTTTTTTTCTGGGATAATCGGTTTGAAGCAGTCTAACGGGTTTTAACGATATTGAATTTTAAAGGGTATAGAACTCTACNNACGAGACCTTATAAGTTGTGTATGGTATAACTTCCTGATAAAATGAAATTAAAGGAGGATTTTAAAATGATTGATTCAATTCAAATTGTTTTTTCTGCTTTAACCTTACTTGGTGTTGGTGGTATTACTGGAGGTTATGTTACCTATCTATTTGATAAAAAGAAAGAACGCGAATTTAAAGTGTTAGAACAGAAAGAAAAAAGATATAAATCTTGTCTTTTATATATGGACGCATTTTTTCAACCCAAAAACATCAAGTACCTTTCGAGTAGGCAACCGGATATAGATAACTCGCAAGATATTATTGCGTACTTAAATATGGAATACCACGAAATGATGTTATATGCTTCAAAGGACGTTATTTTGTCGGTTAAAATATTTATAGAAAAACCAACACGTGAGAACTTTTTAAAAACAATTTTAACAATGAGACGGGATTTATCTGGTAAAAAAAATGAGTTAGGGATAGATGAAATCCAAATTGAAATACAAGACCACAATAAAACCAAAACGTAATTTAAGGGTATTAATTTTACGGGTATAGAACCCTTGTCCAAGTAAAAATAATCGCTCTACGGGGCGTATACGAAGTTTTTAGACGTTCTTATAACTTATTTTTTAGTTTTTCTTTTTTTCGGAATTAAATTTTACTAATTTATTCCAAAGTATGGTTCCGTCCTTATCGCAATATTCGTTACCAAATTCTTTAGTAAACTTGTTTATGACCTTTGCATACTCTTTACTAAAAGCTGCATTTTTCTCCCGCGCTTTATGTCCGAGTGGTTCGATGATATCAATATACAAATCATCATGTCCGGAAATAAACTCCCAAAATCTTTGTCCACAAAGTTTAATATAATCACCTTTATTAGGATTATCGTCTACACCATAACAACAACCATTGATAGCAACAATATGAGCTCCTCCAATTATCTTAGCCTTCTTAAAATTATCTAACATGTTTTTTATTTGTCCGCTGTTTGCCCAGTTAGGCCCTGACTTAATAGAGACAATATATTTCTTTTTGTCTTTTTCAAATTCTAAATCTATCCCTACCGCATTTGATTTTCCGCCACGATAAACTTTATTACAAATAAATATTGCCAACGACTCGAGCACAGCGCCAAAGATGGCTTCCTCCTGGGAAGATAAATGAGCGTCCAAAATAGATTTTACCAGGTCTTGCGAAGTTGAAATATCTTTTGCTTTAAATAAGTATAGATTTTTTCTTTTTAAAACACTTTTTAACTTTAATTCTAAAAGATGTTTAAGCCGACTTTGATGAAACCCTGCAATTTTTGGTTCTATGAAGCTGGTCATTTCTTTTAATAACTTTTTTTCCATATTTCATCCTTTCTTCAAATAAAAATGATTTAAAATCTTCTATGTGGTCTCTGGCCATATTAACATATTCTGATTTAATATCTATGCCTAAACTATTACGTTCTAGCGTTTGAGCAACCTCGCAGGTTGTTCCAGAGCCTACAAACGGGTCTAATACCAGGTCCCCGGGCCTAGTAAATAATTTAATAAACCATTCTGGTAGTGCTTTGGGAAATGTTGCGCTATGATTTTTGTTTGAGGTCTCTGTTGCCATATGCAAGACATTAGACGGATAAGCAAGCTCTCTACCAACCCAGTTTGCAATATTTTTCCCAAAACCACTTCCAACCTGAGAATCAAATCTTACTGTATCGTTTTTTCCTAAATGTTTTAACCGAGTTTTAGCCCAATCGCCAACCGGAACCATTACGTTATCCTGATACATATTAAAATTTTTAGTTTTATTAAACTGTAAACATTTTTCCCAGGCATCCCGAAACCTATTAGGCCATTTGCCAGGATGACAGTTTTTTTTGTGCCATATAAATTCTTCCGTCCATAACCATCCTTGCNNACATATGTATGCCTTTCATGTTCGGAAACTTTTTCTTTAATATTAAGGATAAATGTTCCCGTTGGTTTTAAAACTCTTAAAAATTCTTCTGCTCGCGGCAAGAACCAATTAACATATTTATCCGGATGTATTCCCCCATAGGTTTTTTTTCTGCTATCTGCATATGGGGGGGAAGTTATTATTAAATCAAATGTATTGTCAGAATATTTTTTCAAAACCTC
>PLPI01000072.1 GCA_003159495.1 candidate division FCPU426 bacterium
TTTAATTTTGACAACAGGGACGGCCATTTTCAGGCGCCGGCGTTAAATAATGGATATACGGACCCGACGCACACCCTGATACAGGACGGCACCAAGGCGGATATTTACAACAAGCTGGTTGATTACTACAGCATGCAGGGTACGCAGATTTACAATCCGATGGATAAGACAAATTTTCAGATTCTTATCCAGAAGTCGGATGGAACCGTAACATACAGCTGCCCCCAGCCCGGCGACACGAACGCGAACCAATATTACACAATTGACACGGACTTTGGGATTTTAAAATTTAATTCATATTATCCTTTTGCCGCAGCGCTTCAAAATCCCGCGCCTTTGGCTCCGACGGTAACGGCCCAGGCCGGCGCAGGGGCAAACACAACCGGAAACGAAAATGACTGCTATAATCTCAACAACCCCATAACCATTTACAAGATACATCTTGAATACAATTACTACGTCTCCTCATATAAGCTCGACAATTTTCCGGTGGTATACGGAAGCGAGCGCATTGAAAAGGACGGCGTTCCCATGAAAAGGGACAAGGATTATAATATTATTTACGAGACCGGCGACATCAATTTTGTGGACAAGAACTCGATTCTGCCAACTACGGTCATAAAGGTTGTCTATGAATATATGCCATTTGTGGCATCAAACCAGTCAAACCTTTTCGGCGGGATACTTGATTACAACCTTTCCGACAATATAAAGCTTAATTCCACCCTTTTGTATAAAAATTCCAGCGCCGGTGACACGGTTCCGGACGCGCGCTCCACCGAGACGGCGCTTACAACGCCATTTTCCTCGCTTATCCTGGACAACAATATAAATGTCACGCTTTCAAAACAGAATATAAATTCGATTATCGGCGCGCTTCCGCTTGTGGGAAAATCCGACCTGCCGGTTGATTTTGCCTTTACCGGGGAGATGGCATATTCGAGCTTTAACCCCAATACGTTCCAGCAGTCCTTCCAGGGCGGGGGAAGCGAGAACGGCGTGGCAATGATAGATTCCATGGAATCCGCGGACTTAAGCAGCGCCTGCACAATGACAAAGACCGCCTGGTTTCCGGCGGCGATGCCGGAGTTCCCGGTAAACCTCCAGGCGCCGGACAGGGACTTTATGGTGCGCGACCAGGTCCAGCAACAGGGACATGCGCCCGTTGATCCGAACAACCCTACCTCCGCGATAAACCAGGTAACAATGCTTAAATTATCATACAGCAACCTTACCAGCGCCAGGTGGGATTCATTCAGGTATGTTTTCAGCCCGACGGGGACCAATATGAACCTTTACAGCGATGTTGAAATGTGGGTTTACGTGGACACGAACCAGCCTGTAAAAATGAGCCTTGACATGGGGGTCATCAGCGAGTCCTCCAACGGTGATTTGAATTTTCAGCCGAATGAAAAAGGGGGCGCGCAATACGACAGCGAAGACTACGCCGGGCCCATCGGATCCGGAATACTGCCGAACGGAATTTTTACGACAGACAAGGATAACGGCATAAGCCCGGGTGTTTATTCCGGCCTGCCGGGCTCCACACCGGAATACTGGGGGGCAAACAACCAGTATCTTGATACCGAGGATATGAATAACAACGGCGTCATGGACATGTCCGAGGCCTATTATCAGTTCGCCTCCGAAGGCGGCGGGGTCAACCATCCGGAATTTATTCTTTCCGGCAACGGGACATGGGTGGATATTAAAATTCCGCTGAAGGATTTCACCAGGGCCGTGGGCGATGTTGTGGGCGACCCCAACAATGCAAATTTTATGTCGCTTATAAAACATATCAGGCTTAATTTTGTCGGCGCGGGCGGGGCTCCTGCGTCCGGCAATATCATCATAGAGTCGATAAAATTTACGGGAAATTCGTGGCGCGTCCAGGCAATGAGCAACCAGACAGACGCCGCGGGTAATGCAATAACCGCGGATCCGACAAAACTTGACGCTGAGACAGTGAACCATACCACGGATCCGAATTATCAGTACCAACCGACATATTTTGCCTACACTACGACAAGCGATCTTGAATATGAAACGGGGCTGAAACTGACCAGCAACCTCACCAGTTATGACAATGAACCGAGCGGAATACCCCTTTACTACGCGAATAAGATACTCAATTCCACAACCACGGGATACGACTACCATGCATATGGCAATATTAAATTTGATATGTACATACTTCATAAATCAAGGTTGGGGCCCAACGGGCGTACCATATTTCTGAGAGTCGGGTCGACGACCAGTTATGAGACCAATTATTTTCAGTTCAACCAGCAATATTCCGACATGCCGGAGGGAAAGTGGATAACGGTATCATTCGCCCTCGACGGCTCCGACGGGAAAAGGACGACACCGGTCTATCCAAGCCTCCCCAATATCAGGGAGATACAATATGTGTCTCTCGGTCTTATAAATCCAAATCCGATAACCGACCCGGGAGGGGAAACTATATATATAAATAATATAAGGCTTACGGATGCCAAAACACAGGTTGGTTCGGCAAAGGCAACAAGCGCGACAATCAACTACCAGGGAGTTGGCAGTATCACCCAGACATATGAGCAGCGGGATACGGACTTTAGCACCATGGCTGACGCCGGCACCGGGGCCATACAGCAGGATTATGACGCGCAGAATGTGACCTTTAATTACACACAGCTGCCCTTTATGCCGATAACCACGACATATTTTAAGACCAACCAGTATACGGACAGCAAATACAAAAACGACATCGGATACACAAACAATAATTCGCTGGCAAACCAATACGCAGAGGGGTTTACAAATTATATAACATTTAATCTTATACCCGGCATGCAGTTATCAAATAATTCCACGATGAAGTCGACAAATCTTGAGTATTTTGAGCCGGGCGTAAATGATTTCCAGTCAAATATAAACAAATATTCCGCGGTTTCGCCGGCCCTTTCATGGACTCTGCCCGCTAAATTGTTTTTTATCCCCCTTGGAACGAACAATATAACGGCCAAACTGCTTTATGAGTCCAACAGTTTTAATTATTATGAGGCGAGCCAGTATTATGCCGTAAGCTCCAGTGTTGAAGCCGCATATTACAACCAGTCCCGCAGCGACAGGACCGGAAATTATTCATGGACAGGAAGTTACAACATACTGGGGCTTACCATGAGCCCTTCCTATGCCTATATGCTTGCCGAAGAAAAAGGAAACATAGCTGCGGCATACCAGTATTATCTGAATTATCTTAATGTCAATGTTAATACCAAACTGTACGTCAATGATTACCTTATTTTAAGGCGGCAGATAGACCCGAAGTTAAGCCTTTCATATCCCGGCGCGTGGATATTTTCGCCGCAGGTAAATTATACAAACGACTACAGTATGGATTACACACAGGATTACCTTAATGACCACGGAAGGCTGGATGTTTCGTCCGGCATCAAGTTAAGCCAGATATTTTCCTGGCTGCCCGATATTACATCATATATGTTCTCGGTCGACAACACCGAAAAATACGACAACCTGCAGTATCCGGATTCCTTCGGCAGGTTCAATGACATGACCTTTGAGAGGCAGTGGGATGCCATGCTCTGGAAGATGATTTTGACCGGCCATAACGGGAACGGCTCCGTGTCCGACAGGGAAATGCAGGCCTATGAGGATATCGCCAGCAACGGCGCGTTTGTCGTGACACATTCGCTGAACTTAAGCGAAATAAAGCTCTTCGGCTTTATGGAAATACTGCCGTCAACCGCCTCATACTCGAATAATACCAGCTTCTCAAGCAGGGGAGCCTCAATGTCATACATGGAAAATGAGAGCCTGAACATACAGTCCATTAATTTCAATAACGTGACAATACCACTGCCGTTCCTCAGGGATCTTTTCTCGAAACAGACGGTTTCCGCCGGTTATTCATACAGCAGGCAGATAAGCAGGGACTCGAACAAGACCATAATAAGCGACGCCATAACCAATTCGCTCAAAAATCTTCAGCTTTCATATTCGACGGGGCCGGACGGGGTAAAAGGGGCAATAGCGCTTTCCGGGTCATGGACAAATACGGTAAGCGGCCTGATGAGCTACTGGGTGAACAACATTTCCCCGACGCTGACAATGACATATAATTTTAAGATAATGAATCCCATTACACTTCCCGGCTGGCTGCCGTTTATCGGGGACAAGACTTTCAGGCTGGACCAGATGATAAATGTGAACGGCAGTATCGGCGTCATAAAGAACTGGGGCGGGGGCGTGAACGACCAGAACACGCATGCCGTGGATTCGACCCAGTACGCCCTGTCGTCGAGCGCGGCCTATAATGTATTGCAGAACCTTAAGATAACAACGGAGCTTGATTACAGCCACCTTGACGACATGATTGTAAGGACGAATTCAAATGACAGGTTTAAAATATCAATGACCGGAGAGATTGAATTTTAGGAGGTTTTCATATTATGAAAAGGGTTTTATTTATAATACCGGCGCTTATTATTTCGGCGTTTTGCATGGCCGCTACCGGGCCGGCCGCGCCCGCCGATTTAAGGCTTGAACTCAGCGGAGCAAATATAAACCTTTACTGGCCGGCTTCGGCAACGGTTTCGGCCGCCACAGGAGGGTATAATATATACAGGTCGACCAATGCGGCGCTCACCGACGCGCAGTGGGCGGCATTTTACCAGTATGCCGCAGTGCCGGCCGGAAACACAGCAACCACGGAATACGCATATGCGGACACGATTGCCGATACAACGCAGTCATATTTTTACAGGGTGGGGGCATATGATGTCAATTCGCTCGCCGGCCCGCTGGGCATAACTGCCTCGGCATACCCGTATCCCGTGAGTATTACCGGAATAACCGCGTATAATTCTCTTGTGGGGCTTTCCTGGGCGCAGTCCACGGACAGCGCCGTGACCGGTTATAATATATACCGCTCCACAACGCCGGATATCCTTACATCCTCGCTGATTACCGTTTTGCCGGTGCCGGTATCGCAGTTTTACGACAATTCGGCGGTGAACCTTGTGACATATTACTACAGGATTGGTTCGCAGTTTAACTGGGCAGGCATGTGCTCAACTGCGGTTGCAGTAACCCCGTTCGCCCCGCCCTTTGCCCCGTCATCCGTGACCGCATCGGCCTCCGGTATGGTTGTGAATCTCACGTGGGTGACATCCACCGCAAGGGGCTCCTATAATATATCGGGGTATATTGTTTTGAGGGATTCAAATCAAGTGGCTTATACACCCTTGACCGCTTATGCAGATACTGTTCCGGCATTTGGCGCCACGTATAATTATTCTATTCAAACTGTGGACGCAAATTCGAATACGTCGCCGGCTGTTTATTTGAACATTTATATTCCGGGCCCGCCTTCTGTGCCGTCGGGATTGACCGCGACAACAGGGGCAAATACAGTAAATCTTTTGTGGGCATCGAATACCGCGCAGGAAAATATACTTTCTTATGATGTTTACAGGAATTCTGTGTTACTTATGAATGTTATCGGTGAAAATTATTATTCCGATACGTCCGTTTCCACGGGGCAGATATACTCGTATTCGGTTGATGCGCAAAATGTTTCCGGGACCAGCACCCAAAGCAATCCCATTAATGTTACTGTTTTGCCTGCGGCTCCGGTTAACCTTACGGCCGTGGCCGCGCCTTACGCGACGCCCGGCACGGTTAATATTTTATGGACGCCGGGAGACACATCCTCACAATTCGATATATTCAGGGCGGTTTCACCGACAGCGTTCAATTTTTTATTGCCCTATCTTTCGGATGTGACATTCACTTCATATGAGGACACTCCGGCAATACCGGGGTTGACATACAATTACTGCGTCAGCGCCTATTCAGGCGGGATTACGGGCCCGGCTTCTGTTTCTGTTTCTGCGGTTCCTGAGCTTTACCCGGAAAGCGTTTCGCCTGTTAATGGAGAGGCTTTCAACAGTTCCGTGCTTTTATCATGGCAGCCCGCCGCATCCGGCTACAACGTGTCGGGTTATCATGTATATTCCTCAAATGATTCGGTGGCATATTCACTCGTAACATCTACGGCAACGACGGACACTTATTATTCAATTCAGGGGCTAACAAACGGACATATATATAGTTTTAAGGTTACCACGCTGAATAATTACGGTGAATCGACAACTTTTAATGCCTATGCAGTGAGCGTTACGCCTGCCGCGGGAAATTCTCCACTTAAGGTTTCGGGTTTGAATGTGGCTTCGCCGGGCGACGGCACCATAAGCCTGACCTGGGATGAGGCCATTGCGGGAACGGGCGTCACCGGTTACAATGTCTACAGGTCCACAGTATCGGGTTCATATACATATACCACTCCGGAGGCTGTAACATCCGGAAATTTTTATGTTTCTTCATCGAACACGGTAAATGTCGGGGCCGATTATTTTTATGTTGTAGATGCCTTTGGCGCGGGGCTCACCGGGCCGGTTTCCGATGAGGGAAACACCGAGCCATTTTACAGGCCGTATCCCGTAAATAATCTTAACGGCGCCACGGTAAACGACCATATTTCACTTTACTGGACAAAGCCCGACAGCCAGGGCACATACCAGAGCAGTTATAAATACAGGATTTACCGCACCATAACATCGGTTTCGGTATTCAGCGACGCAACTTTCACACTTTTGCAGGACGATGTTACAGCGACATCATACGCGGACTGGAACGTAAATACAACGGCCGGAGTATATTACTACGCCGTAAAAAGCGTTGACGACCTTCTTAACGAGGATTTATCGGCAGCCGCGCCGCTTTCCGTGCAGTTTGGGCCGCAGCAGGCGGGCCCTCCAACCGTGGTGGCAACAGCCGGTTCTGCGCAGGTGATACTAACCTGGAATATCGTCGGCACAACCGCGAAGTATTTTAATATATACAGGTCAAACGTACCGGGTGTATACGGGGAGCCTATCGCTTATAATGTGGCCTTTTCACAGAAAAATTATACTGACACGGGACTGACGAACAGCACGACATATTATTATATAATAAAGGCTGTAAATTCAATGGGAGAAGGGCCGGCCTCAATGGAGGTTTCAGCAATACCATACTCGCCGGTTACTCTCGCGCCCGGTAGTTCCATAAGTCTCTCGCAGGTCAATAAAAAAGATATTTATATTCAGTGGACCCCGGCCACAAACGGAACCTTTAATGTGTCATACTATAATGTGTTAAGAAGCAACGATGACGGCGGGACATATGTGCAGATAGCCAGTGTTACGGCGTCGGCTTCCGCGCCGACGGATGTTACGGATACGACAACTTCATGGGACAATACCTATCTTTACATGATAAAGGCGCAGGATGCCGCCGGCAACCAGGACGCAGTTTATCCTCCTGCCTCAATTACCCTTCCTTTACCCGAGAACAGGGTCAGGGTTTACAGGAACCTGCTTAATTTGGCGGCTAATGAAACATTAAAGCTGCGTTATTTCATCGTGGAGAGCGGGCGGCTGAAAATAAGGATTTATACCTTGAGCGGCGGGTTCGTAAAGGAACTTATCAATACGCAGATAACAGACAATCTTTCTTCCGATAATCCGCTCGAGTCGCAGGACTTTTACTGGGACGGGACAAACCAGTGGGGGAAGAAGGTCGCGGCGGGGCTTTACCTGATTTCCCTGCAGATAGGGCAGGACAGGGCCATTGAAAAGATAGCCGTGGTAAGATAAGGGTGTGTAAATGGGAAAAATAGAACTGTTATCCGATAATGTGATAAACCAGATAGCGGCCGGCGAGGTGATTGCCAGGCCTGCTTCATGTGTAAAGGAGCTTCTGGAAAATTCCGTCGATTCCGGCGCGAAAAATATTGAAATTTCCGTGGAAAAAGCCGGGAAGAAAATGATACAGGTAAAAGACGACGGCTGCGGCATGGGCGCGGACGACCTGAAAAAGGCTTTTTTACGCCATGCCACGAGCAAGATAAGGTCATTAAACGACCTTAATTACATTGAAACAATGGGATTCAGGGGCGAGGCGCTGGCATCCATCGCGTCGGTTGCCAGGGTCGAGGCCGTAACCAGGAACGAAGGCTCCGAAACCGGTAATTTTATATCGCTTGAGGCGGGAAGAATAACAGGTGAAACAATAAAAGCCTCAAATCAGGGCACGGTAATTTCCGTAAAAGAACTGTTTTTCAACACCCCCGCAAGGCTCAAGTTCCTCAAATCCGATTCCACGGAAGAGTCAAATATTATGGAAACGATAATCGCCGCCGGGTTTGCGCATGATGACATTTCATTCAGGCTCATATGCGACGGCAGGGAAACTTTCTTTTTCCATTCCGGCGCCTCCTTAAAGGAACGTATAAGGATAATATACGGCGCCGATGTGGCGTCATCGCTGGTCGAAATATCATCTTTTACCGATAATGTCAAGATAACCGGATTTGTCTCAAAGCCTTCGGTTACGCGATCAACAAGGTCGGGACAGCACCTTTTTGTGAATTTAAGGAACGTGCAGAGCAGGTCCCTGCCTTACGCGGTATATGAGGGGTTCGGAACACTTTTGATGAAGGGGCGCTACCCGTATTCTTTTGTATTCGTGGACATAAACCCGGCGCTTGTGGATGTAAATGTGCATCCGGCGAAATCCGAGGTTAAGTTCAAGGATGAAAGGTTTGTTTTTAACTGCATAAAAAGCGCAGTGGAAAACGGGCTTAAAATGACCGAACTTACACCGGCAGCTTCGGCCGGTGACGCGACAGGCGAAGGGTATAAGAATATCGGCGCGTTTGTGCCCGCGGCCGGAGCCGGAGGGGATTTTGTATCGGAATCCACCGGAGAGCTTTTTTCATCCCCGAATATAGGAGTAAAAGAGGGGGGTCCGGCTTTTGAAGTGAAGTCCTCAACCAGAAATTACCTGTGGCTCAACGTGCTCGGTCAGCTGCATGAAACCTATATAGTCGGTGAGGATGACAATAACCTCGTTCTCATCGACCAGCATGCGGCCCATGAAAAGATGCTCTTTGAATCGATTATGGATTCCGTCGGGAAGGATAAAGTGGATGTGCAGGAAATGCTTATCCCCGAGGTTATTGATGTAACGCCGCAGGATAAAAAGAGGCTGATTGAATCGCGCGCCATTTTTTCGAGGCTGGGTTTTATCCTGGAGGAATTCGGGGAGTCTTCATTTAAAATAGACGCGCATCCGGTAATAATAGGGGACAAACAGCCTTCGAAGTTTGTCAGGGAGATGCTGGAGCAACTGGCGGAAAAAGGTACGGCGGGCCCCATGGATGCGCTTAAGGGGCTGTGCGCCACTATGGCATGCAGGGCGGCCGTGAAGGCCGGGGACAAACTCAATGACGCCCAGATAAGGAGCCTGATAGAGGGATATGTGGAGTTAAAGGACCCCCATTCGTGCCCGCACGGCAGGCCGCCGGTGATAAAAATGGCATTTGAGGAAATAGAAAAGCTTTTTAAAAGGAAATTATAGCGCATGTTCGTAATAATAACCGGCGCCACGGCCACGGGAAAATCCGGGGCGGCGGTGAGCCTGGCAAAAAAAATAGATGCCGAGATAATCTCGGCCGATTCCATGCAGGTTTATACCGGCATGGACATCGGCACATGCAAGATCACTCCGGATGAAATGGAAGGAATAAAACACCGCCTCATCGGCGAAATATCTCCCCATGAAAACTTTTCAGCGGCGCGTTTTAAACAGCTGGCGGAATCAGCCTTAGACTCCATACGCGCCTCGGGAAAAAAAGCAATAATAGCCGGCGGCACGGGGCTTTACATTAATTCAATAATCAGGGGTATAGCCGGGCAGGACAAGGCTTCGCCGGAACTCAGGGAATTCCTGCGCGGGCAATATTCACAGCACGGGCTGGGCCATATGGCTGATATGCTTGCGGCCATAGACCCGGAAGCCCCCGGGCTCATTGATATAAAAAACAGCAGGAGGGTCCTGAGGGCGCTGGAACAGGTAAAATCGGCCGGCATGACGCTGAATGAAATCAGGCGCGGCGCGGCCCAAACAATTTATAAGGACGCGTATAAAATGTTCGTCCTGGAGCTTCCGAGGAAAACGCTTTATGAAAGGCTTGACATAAGGGTCGAAGAAATGTTAAAACGGGGTCTGGTGGGTGAGGTAAAAAATCTTCTTGATTCCGGATTTTTGCCGTCGGAAACAGCGATGCAGGCGATAGGTTATAAAGAAACGGCCCTTTATCTGAAAGGCGATATAACGTATGAGGGCGCCGTGGAAATGATAAAACGGGCAACGCGTAATTATGCCAAGCGCCAGCAGACATGGTTCAAAAGATATACTGAAGCGGTGCGCATAAACGTGGAAGGGCTATCAAAAGAAGATATCGCCGGTATAATGGCCGGCCATCTGGAAAATATTTAATCCGCCGGGGCCGGGATACGGTGGATCAGGCACTGCGCATTACCGGTAAAAATAACAGGTTTAAAAGGATGCTAACTAATGAAACAGATCTTTAAAAACAGGAATTTTATCACGCTCTGGGCCGCCCAGATAATAGAACAGATAGGAGACAGCTTTACCCTTATGGCGCTGATAGCCTGGGCCATGTCGCTCAGGGTTGACGGCTCGGCCGCGGGGAATATGTCAATGCTGATGTTCTGGATAGGCCTTCCAATACTGACGCTCGGGCCCGTAGCTGGCGTGTTTGTCGACAGGTTTAAAAAAAGAAACATAATGGCTGTCGCTGCATTGTTCAGGGGCGCCCTGATATTTATAATTTACCTGCTTATCGCGGACAAAGCCAGGGGGGCATACGTTTACCTGCTGGTTTTTTCCATATCGGTCGTATCACAGTTTTTTATTCCGGCAAAATCGGCCCTCATACCGCATCTTGTCGATGATAAGGACCTCATAGACGCGAATTCGCTTTCGGCCACTTCGGCGATACTCGTCCAGATACTTACCTATGCCGGAGCCGGGGTTGTCATAGCCGCAATAGGGCCGCAAAAGGCGATGTTCATCAATTCGATAATTTACGCCGGAGTCTTTGTAACCGTGCTGTTTATCAGCCCCTGCGAGGGAAATATTACGGTTCCTAAAAACGAGTTAAAGGTGGTCTGGAGCGATTTTGTCCACGGCCTTAAATTCCTGCTGACAAATGAAAAGGTTTTTTTTGTGGCGCGCAGGGTTTTTCTTCTGATGATAGCAGCGGGTTTTTTCTATATAGCCCTCACGGGTAATTTTATAGACACTATAATACACAACAGCAGGATAAGGATTAAAGATATCAAGGCCCTCGGGTTCATGCAGGCTTTTCTGGCAATAGGGCTCGTGGCCGGCATGTTCATTGTAAAATCTCTCTTAAAATGGGTCAGGGAGGAGATACTCATAAGGGTTATATTCCCCATACTCGGCGCGCTTGTCATCACGCTTTATTTCATCCCTGATTTCTTCTATCTACTTTTCGTATCCGTTGCGGCAGGCACCGGAGCGGTCATGATAATTTCCATAGCCGAAACAATGATACAGAAAAACACCCCGGAAAAACTCAGGGGAAGGATATTTTCCACATATTATATATTGAGGGGGACGGGCCTGGCGGCGGCAACCTCGCTGACCGGGGTGCTCGCAAAATTCGTCAGGGAGGACCACATTGTGCTTTATTCCGGGATAGCGCTGTTTGCCTACGGCGTCCTTACATTATGGAGAAGGCTGCCTGAAAAATAAGAAAGGCGGGACACCGACATGGCGGTTTTAAGGCCACCAAAAAAGGAAAAGATCATCGCGGGTTTCATTTATTCGTCGCCGGAAGACTACGCGGCTTCGTCGGCAATTCTTGCCGAAAAATTTGGCGCGATGGATTTTGATTCAGGCGAACAATACTTTGAACACACGGATTATTATGAGGCCGAGATGGGGAAAAACCTTAAACGCAGGTTTGTTTCATTTTCGGCCCTGGCCGACCCGTCGGAACTCTGTGCAATCAAGATTTTTACGAATTCCGTCGAGGAAGAATTCCTTTTCCCGGGGACGCCCCGCAGGCGCGTCAATATAGACCCTGGCCTGCTTTCCGAGCCGAAACTGGTACTGGCTTCCACAAAAAACTTCACGCACCGGATATATATTGGCTCATCCATATGGGCCGAGGTGACACTGCGCTATATAGGGGATTCGTATACCACGCTGGAATGGACATATCCGGATTACGCGAAAAAGGATACGATAGCGTTTTTTAACATGGTCAGGAAAGAATACAGGAAAAGCCTTAAATAATAAAACGGAGGGCGCATATCTTTACGGATAATAAGTTGGCTAACCCGCTTGCTTCGGTTCTTGCGGCGGTTTTCGCCGCGCTTCCCGTATACCTGATCTTTTTTTATTTTTCACCTCTGATATGGTCAATGAACGCGTCATTTCCGCCTGGCGCAGTAAATCCGTGGGTCAGGCCTCTGCTTGAAGAAAGGGACGGCATAGAAGCATTTGTCCTGTATTTTTTTCTGATTATCACAACGGCCGCGTCATATACCGCTGTAAAAGAATTCAGCCGGATAAAAAAGCCCGCGTTGAAAAATCTGTTTATTACAGCCGCCGTAATGGAGGCGGCTGTATATATATTTTTTGTAAAAATCAACCCTCCGATGAATGAATATGCATGGATGAAACTGCCGGTTTTAGGCGACTATTTGGTTTACCTCTGTGTTATGGGGGCGGGGGCGGCGGCATTCATATACGCGGGGAAATACCCGAAAATTGTTTTTATAATTATAACGGCGGCCCTCATTCCGGCCTGTTTTATATCCTATGTCAGGGCCTCGGTCTTTGATTACAATTTTGTTTTCGGGCCGGCCTACAGGATGGTAAAAGGCGCGCCCCTGCATGACATTTATTTTCTTTACGATTTTTTACTGTCGTGGATAGCTTCTGTTTTTATAAAGCTGAATATTAATGCCGGATATTTTCAACCCCTGTCGCAGTCTTCTTTTTTTATTTTTTTTACGGCCTTATATTTTTTTGCCGCTAAATTTTTTAGGGACAGGCGGCTCGCGCCGCTGTTAATAATATCGGCCGTTCTTCTCAGGCTTTACGCGAACATGTCGGATCCGGACGCTTTAATTCAGGTAACTCCGTTGAGGCTTGACCTTTGGATTATCCCGCTTCTGGCATCATTTTTTTTATCGCCTTTTTCCGCTCTAACCGCGGCACTGACGGGGAGCCTGCTTATACTTTCACAGACCTTCGGCTTAATTTACGCGGCTTCATACGCGGTACTGCTGGCAATTATGCTCATGGCTGACTTTTCAATGAAACGCGGCATGGCTGCGCTTTTAAACGCGGCCATTCTGGCCCTATTTTACGCTGCGTCGGTCATTATATTTAAAAGGCAGGCGGCGGATACGGCCCTTTCGCTCCAGTCAGCCGGTATAGGATTTTTACGCATAACCGGGGACTCTTTTTACTGGTATTTTCCGGCCATATGCGGCGCGGTGTTTTCAATGCTTATGCAGTCAAGAAAAGGGCTTGATGAAAGATATTTTTCAACGGCTTTATTCGTGATACTTCTTGCGGCGGGGAACCTGCTATATTTTTTCGGCAGGACGCACCCTAACAATCTTTTAAATGTTTCAACCCTCATCATGCTGACTATATTCATCTTCGTTGACCTTGCCGCAATGAAGCGCCCTAAAGCGGCATATTTACTGCCCGCGCTGATATTTGCCGCTGTTGCCGCGCCGTATTCCGGCAGGATAGCGGCAAAAGTAAGGGTACAGGCGGATCAACTCGCGAAGGGCAGGATAAATTCCGGCGCCATAGCATATCCGGATGTTTCTTTTATAAAAAAAGCCGTTAACAATGACGGCCGGGTTTATATAGCGTCCCTGAACAACCAGGTTTTTTCGGAAATGAACGGTAATTACTCTCCGCAGGGATATTATTTTCCGATGAATATGTGCATTATGAAAGATGAAACCACGACTTTTCTGCAGGGACTCCTCGACAGGGGATACTACATAGCCGCGGATTCGGATATACCGGAAGAGACCATCGGCGCGCTTAAATATAAAACAATGGTCACAATAAAAAACATCAGGCTCCTGAAGGGGTTTTAAGGGTTAAGAGCAGGAACATACAGAAAGTAGATAAGAACCGGCGCCATCTTGGCGGCCCGCACCGTGGCCTTGTTTGCCGCACGGCAGGATTTTATCCTTGACTTATATTATACAAAACGTATACTATTCCGTGACTAATTATACACGGCGGTGAACCATGGACATAACGGAAAAACTTTTAATACTCGGCGAGAGCGCGAAATACGACGTATCATGTTCCTCCTCCGGCAGCGCGAGAAAAAACAGGCCCGGCGGGACGGGCAACGCGGCCCCTTCCGGGGTATGCCATTCTTTCACGGCCGACGGCAGGTGTATTTCACTGCTTAAGATACTTCTTACCAATATCTGCGCCTTTGACTGCGCTTACTGCATAAACCGCAGGTCGAATGACATCAGGCGCGTCTCGTTCACTCCGGAGGAAGCGGCGCGGCTTACAATTGATTTTTACAGGCGCAATTATATCGAAGGGCTTTTTTTGAGTTCGGCAGTGCTTGTATCGCCGGATTATACAATGGAGCTCATGGTAAAAACAGCGCGGCTGTTAAGGTATGAACATAATTTTAACGGTTATATCCACCTGAAGNNCCGGGCTCATTGATTCCGCCGGCCGGCTCGCGGACCGCATGAGCGTAAATATGGAACTGCCGCGCGAAGCCGGCCTGAAACTGCTGGCGCCTGAAAAAACCATGAAAGATATTATTGCGCCGATGATGCAGATAAAAAATTCAATCGCGGGTTACGCGTCCGAGAAAAAATCGGTTAAAAGCGCCCCTGTATTTACGCCGGCCGGGCAGTCAACCCAGCTGATAATCGGCGCCACTGATGACAGCGACAAATCCATTGTAAAACTCACAGAGGGGCTTTACAGGGATATGAAACTCAAAAGGGTTTACTATTCAGCTTATATTCATGTCAATGATGATAAAAGGCTCGCGGCGCCCGGCGGGCCGCCGCTGTTGCGGGAAAACAGGCTTTACCAGGCTGATTGGCTTATGCGTTTTTACGGGTTCTCCGCGGATGAGATACTTGACGATTCGGACCCGTTTTTTGACGCGAGGCTGGACCCCAAAGCGGCGTGGGCCCTGCGCAATCTGCGCTATTTCCCGCTGGATATTAAAGACGCTTCATACGAAGAACTTTTGCGTGTTCCGGGCATCGGGTTAAAAAGCGCGGCCAGGATAATTTCCGCGCGCCTCTTTAAGCTTCCCGCCTGGGAGGAATTAAAAAAACTCGGCGTTGTCATGAAAAGGGCAAAATATTTTTTGACCATCAACGGCCGGCGGGGCGGAGAGCCGGCGATAAGTGAAAAAAATTTCAGAGCCGGCTTGCTTGAAAAAACAGCTCCGGCAGAGCAGTTGGAATTGTTCGGCGCGGCTCCGCGTGCGGCCTTACTTTGAAGATACATATTTACGACGGTACGTTTGATGGCTTTCTGACCGCATGCGGCCTCCTGATGGGGGATTGCCGCGATTTTGACATCCAGTGTGCGGGCCGTGAGGATGAACAGGAGGGGCTCTTTGACCGGAGGGAAACAGTAACAACCGATATAAAAGAAAGCCTGAATATGAAAAACCTTATTTTTCGCAGTGCCGGAGCAAAGGGGCTTAATATGATAATGTGGGCATTTTTATCCGAAATTAAGGGGATTGAAAAAGATATACTGAATTATATTAATTTTGCGTCCGAGCATGGGCAGGGGGTTAACTCAAGCATAGCGGACAGCCGTGTGAACCCGGTCTTTCGCGCATCTGAAAAATCTGCGGGAGAGGCTCACCGTTTGAAGGGTTTTTTGAGATTTATTGAGGCCGCCCCCGGCAAATTCTGCGCGGAAATGAACCCGTGCCACAATATTCTTGTTCCGGTTGCCCGCCATTTCGCATCCAGGATGTCCGGCCTTGACTGGGTAATTCATGATACACTCAGAGGTATAACGGCGGTTTATGTAAAAGGGGAACTGCAGTTTAAAAAAGCGGAATCTGTTGAATTCGGGGAGTCTGAAATACGGGAACGCGATTTTGAAAAGATGTGGCGAGCCTATTTTAAGGCAATGGCAATAACTGAAAGAGAAAACAACGGCCTGCAAAGAAAGCTTGTTCCGAAAAAGTACAGAAAAAACATGACGGAGTTTAAGTCTTATTAACCCCTTTAATATAAGGAATAACCGAAAGCCCCTTATTTTTAAGGCGGGAAAAAAATAATTGACATAAAAATTTTATTATGTTAAATTAAATAAATTGTCGGGATTTATTTCAGAGTTGCAACTTGTTTTTACATATTGGAATATTATACGCATCGGGAGGATATTGTGCGAAAAAGTATATTCCTGTTTTTGATTTTATTTATCTTTGTCTTCATCCAGAATTCAATTATTTTTGCCGCTGTCAGCCAGGACCAGACTGATACGCTGGCGATTCAGTGGGATACAAAGACCGCATACCCGTTTTTTAATAAATGGGAGCCATACGGAGTCGGCGCGAGGGCGATCGGCATGGGAGAGGCTTTCGCCGCGATAGCGGATGACGCCTCTGCGGTTTATTACAATCCGGCAGGTCTGGCCCAGATGGATCACAATGAATTGTCATGGACCGGCGGCTCGCTTTATAACGGAGTGCCTTACACTAATTTCGCATCATTTGACATGGCCCTTGGCGGCCAGTATTTTGCCCTTTCTTATGAAAAACTTTACCACCCGACGGGCGCTTATCCAAATAACATAAAAATACCGGATAATGGATCCGGGGTAGGTATCGGAACCGGAGGGCTTTTCAGTTCCGACGCGCCCACGTCAATGTCGCCCGGCACTTACGCACAGTGGTACGGGGATATCGTGCCTTCAATGCAGCAGTTCCTCGGGAATATGTACAGGACGTATATGAACCTCCCGTTTCAGGAAGACCAGATAATGCTCACATATTCAACGCCTCTGACATCGGATAAATCTTTTGATTTCGGTGTGAATGTAAAGTATGAATATACGGACGCCGGGATGATAGATACAGTCGGAAGCGCGTACAACGCCTGGGCGTGGGCACTTGACCTCGGTTTCCTTTATAAGCTTCGTATTATTGATTTTCTGAAGGACTTTAATGTCGGCATCATGCTTCGTGACATATCGGGAAGGTACAAATATTATACATCGGGCGTTGAAATGCCGCTCTATTTCACTTCAGATGTGGCGGTTTCAATGAGGACGACGGAATTAATTGAAAAAGAGATAACAAGTTTTTCTGTTGACTGGGACGCCGTAAATGACCCGGGCGTATATTCCAACGAGTCCAACAGGATAAAATTTGGATTTGAGCAGTGGTTCATAGACGGACACTTTGCGCTAAGGGGCGGATTAATATGGCCCATGAATCAACAGCCCTGGCGGCTTTCCCTTGGTGTTTCCGCGAGATACATTATCAGCCTTGATTACGCATATATGTGCGGGCTTCCTTTCGGCGACGACGCCGAGAACGAGGCTCCTTCGCACTGGATTTCTCTCACCTGGATGTGGGGAAAGGTGCAAAGAGTGCTTCCCACGCCGGATGTTTTCGCGGCTGTTGAACCGATATCATTTGCGCCCAGGAACGGCGAGACCGCCATATTCAAGCTCAGCGCCTCTTCAAAGGCAGGCATAGACAGGTGGGCGCTGAACATACTTGACAGCAAAAATAATCTTGTTAAATCATACGTGGATATAGGAGTTCCGCCCACCGAGATAGTGTGGAACGGATCCGACAATAAATATCAGATACTGCCGGACGGCGAATACTCGTTTATATTTGAGGCCACGGACAAACTCGGCAGCACTTCTTCAACGCCGGTCCAGACCGTAAAGATTTATACTCCGGTCATAGAAGGCGTAAATCCGAAGGTGCTTGACGACCTCAGGAAACTGCTTAACAACTTAAAGGCAAAGGACGAAGGCAACGAGACCGTTCTCGCGTCAACAATGACAAAGAATCTCGAGGCTTTAAAGAAACAGAAGACGCAGCCTACTCCCGTGGCGCCTCCCGGACCCGGGCCGGAATATTTTATTACTCCGACAACGGCAACGGCTTCGCCTAACGGCGTGACGTGGACCGCGGGGCCGATAACAATACTCGGGTACCCGAATATCGACGCATCGGCTGTAAAGTCGGCGCAGATTATAACGAATCCGGACGGGACAAAGAACTTCAATATGGAATATTTTACGGACAACATACAGCCGAAATATGTGATGAAGGAAATGGGGCTCATTATAAGGTCCATAGCGGAGAGCCTTGGATATTCAGTGGATAAAATAGGCGTTAGCGCCTTATACGGCAACAATAACAATCTGTCGCTGACCGTTCCAATTGCGCAGGCGTCGAATTACGCCAGCGGGCGCATTACGGTCGAACAGATGTTAAGGGGCGCCAATATGTCGATTAACGGCAGCAACGCCATGACGATCGACCAGGTAATGGGTTCGGATGTCAATCTGAACGGACAGTCCATTTATCCCAATTTTTAGGAGTGAAAAATGATTAAAAAGATACTTTTCCTTACCGCGTTATCGGCAATGTTTGCGGCTTTAGCTTTTGGGGGAGCTTTTGATAAAGGCGGAGTACTCGGAGTAGGCGCGAGGGCGACCGGTATGGGCGATGCTTTTGGCGCGGTGGCGGACGACGGCAGCGCGGAATACTGGAACGCCGCCGGATTAACACAGCTTCAACGCTCCGAACTTGATCTTTTTATGGGGCCGCTTTTAAACGGAAAGGAATTTTATACGTTCCTGTCGTTCGGAGCGCCTTTTTTTGAGGATACGGCATGGGAGCTCTCGGTGACATCCCTTTTACACGGGGACGCAAACAACACAAAAGAATTTACCGTAACGGGCAGCTTCGCTTCCAACCTTAACCTTGAAAGAACGTTTTCCATCGGGCTCAATATTAAATATTATAACTATAATTCGACCGCTTCCTATACGACATCATCCGGGGTTAATCTTCAGGGCATAGCTAACGGCCTGGGCATGGATATGGGAGTGCTTTACCAGATACCGCTCCCGCAGTGGGGTAAAAAGCTTAATTTCGGCCTGTTCATTCAGGATGTTGACACTGATATTTACTGGTCCGGCGGCACCAGCGAGGAACAGATACCAACGGTATTCAAGCTTGCTTCTGCTTATTACATAGAAGACAACCTGGTATTTGCCATTGATTATGATTTCTTTAAGGATATGAATATCAGCGGCCAGCCGCTTGAAACTCCGATATATGATTCTGTAAATAACGTCACTATAACAGCGCTTACTCCCCAGGAAGACAGGCTTCACGTCGGGCTCGAAGGGTGGTTCTTCAAAAATCATCTCGGGCTGCGCGGAGGATACACCGCTTTTGCGACAATGCCGGGAAGTTTTACCGGCGGCGTTTCATATAAGGAAGACACCTGGGAAGTCGATTACGCCTATATAGGCCATGCCGAACATCTCGGCGACTCTCACAGGGTATCGCTTGTATTAAGGTTCGGCCAGCCAAAAGAGGATATTACGGCAATAAGCGTGGTTAAACCGCCGAAGAACCTGAAAGCATATCCGGCAAATAACGCGGTTAACCTTACATGGGAAGAAAATACGGACCCGAACGTTACCGGATACGCTGTTTATATGTCCAAATCGCCGGGTTCGCGTTACATACCGATAGCCAAGAGAATAAAGGAAAATTATGTGACAATAGACGGACTGCAGAACGGCACCAGGTATTATTTTGTGGTTGTCGCAATAAACAACACATATCCTTCGGTGGAGAGCGCTTATTCG
Organism: candidate division FCPU426 bacterium; assembly: GCA_003159495.1. Lineage (GTDB taxonomy): Bacteria > Oederibacteriota > PGYV01 > PGYV01 > Palsa-1178 > Bog-1181. Next base: position 19,843 of record PLPI01000072.1, read on the forward strand.
AACGAAGTATCTGTTGTTCCGGCGCCGGTAGTTCCGGGAACTCCTGAAATATTCCCGATAGCACAGCCAAGCAGGATCGAAAAGAACGGCGCCATAGACGTGAAATGGGGCGTAATGCCCGGGCCGAGGACGGCTGGATATAACATTTACATTACAGAGACGCCGGGCAAAGGGTACATGAAGGCCAACGCGGCTCCAATAAAGGACGTTCACTATACAATAAAAGGGCTTGAGGTAGGGAAGAAATATTATTTCGCGATATCGTCGGTTTCAAACGACACACCGCCGGTCGAATCAAGGCCGTCCAGGGAAGCAAGCGATGTGGCAAAACCCGAGAATACGGTTGCCGGAGACAGTACCGGAGCGCAGCAGCCGGCGGTAAATAACGCAACAAGGTAATAAGAATAAATTTATAAAAAGGAGCAAATATTATGATTAGCGGCCTTTACACAGCTGCATCGGCAATGGTGGCGCAGGAACAGCAGCAGGACGTTATCGCTAACAATCTGGCCAACGTGAATACGACAGGATTTAAAAAGGATACGGCGCTATATGTACCGTTCCCGACGGTTTTCCTTAACAGGATAAACGACGATAAGACAATGGTACCGGGCGGAATGGTGGATAATGTTTACCCTATCGGAGAGATGGGGCGGGGAGTCCAGCTCAGGGTGGATGGAGTCGTGCCTGAACTTACAGAAGAAGGCTCATATGTAGAGACCTCCAATAATCTTGATATGGCGATTAAAGGCAACGGGATGTTTGAAGTTATGACCCCGGACGGCATAAGGTACACCAGGAACGGCAACTTTTCAATTGATTCTTCAGGACAGCTTGTTAACCAGACCGGATATCCGGTGATGGGGCAGGCCGGACGCATAATGCTGGACTCGAATAATGTGCACGTGGATGAAAGCGGAAGGGTCTTTGATGTAAGTTCCGGAAAACCGCAGGAAATTGACACGCTCCGCATAGGGCTTTTTACAAAGGAAGATAAATTACGCAAGCAGGGAGATTCGCTTTTTTATAAGCTTGACGGGCTTCCGCTTCAGGAGGACGACAGGGTTGAGAATGTCCAGATAAAGCAGGGATACCTTGAATCGTCAAATGTGAACGTGGTAAGGGAAATGGTCGATATGATCTCGGCTTACCGCGCGTATGAGGCCTCGTCAAAAGCGGTGCAGTCGCAGGATTCAACGCTTGACAAGGCGGTTAACAACGTGGGGTCGGTAAGTTTATAAAAAATTTGGCCCTTTAACAGGGGCCGCGAAATAAAGCAACTTTTTAAGGAGGTTCAAAATGTTAAGGTCACTTTACACGGCGGCAACCGGAATGGCTGCCCAGCAGCAGAACATTGACACAATTTCAAACAACCTGTCGAACGTAAGCACCACGGGTTTTAAAAAGAACAGGGTTGAATTTCAGGACCTTTTATACCAGACGATCAGGCCGGCGGGCATGACAAACAGCATGGGAACACAGTATCCCACGCCTATTGAAATAGGACACGGAACAAAGCTTTCTTCCACGCAGAAATCGTTTATTCAGGGTGCGCTTGTATCAACGGGAAACACCCTTGATGTTGCCATTCAGGGAGAGGGATTTTTTGCAATCCAGAACCCCAACGGGGATGTGAATTATACAAGGGACGGATCCTTTAAGACCGACGCGCAGGGAAATATACTCACAAGCAGCGGATATTTCCTTCAGCCGCCTATAACCGTGCCGACAGACGCTTCAAGCGTTGTTATAAGAGAGAACGGCGATGTAGTCATAACCACTCCTACAAATACTTCTTCACAGATAATAGGCTCTATAAAACTTTCCAATTTTGTCAATCCGGCCGGGCTTGAATCAATGGGCGGAAACCTTTACAGATCCACGGAAGCGTCCGGCGAACCTGTTGACGGAACACCGGGAACACAAAATTACGGAACGCTTGCGCAGGGGCAGCTTGAATCCTCAAATGTCGAGGTCGTCGAGGAAATGGTCAACATGATAACATCACAGCGCGCATATGAAATGAACGCGAAGGCCATTACAACTTCGGACCAGATGCTTCAGGACGCCAATAATATGAAGTCTTCGTAGCAAACGGGATAAACTGGAATAAATGAAATTTAAAATTTTTGTTCTTTTAAATGTTTTGTATGCGTTTTGTCTGGTGGCGTCGGATGCCGGTACGATTATGATAAAAAAAGGTAATGTTTATGTTTCGAGCGGAAGCATTTTCCTTGGAGATGTCGCCGATCTTGACAGTTCAGCCTTGCAGGACGCGGACAAGCTAAAGGATGTATTTATCAGAAAGTCGGCGCTTCCCGGACTCAGGGTTTCGATTGAAAAAGGATTTATCCAGGCTGCGGTAAATAAATATTATCCGGGCATTACGGTAGAAGGCCCGGCAATGGCCGAGGTTTACACCACAAAAGCGATGGTGGAACGCGCCGATATAGAAAAAGCGGCGGTTGATTTTTTAAAGTCAAATGTTCCATGGCAGGCAGGGACCTATGATATAAAGGTCAGGCATGCCAGAGGCGGAGTTTCTGTGCCGTCAGGAACCATCAGCCTGCGTGTAAAACAGGATCAGGGGCTTTCTTACAAAGGCTCACTTGATGTCGCGGTTGATATTTATGTTGAAAATGCTCTTTATAAGACGGAACATGTTTCCGTTACGGTAAAAGTCGAGGCTCCGTGCGCGATAGCGGCCGTTGATCTTGAACGGCAGGCTGCTGTGTATCCGCAGGCCGTCACCATGGAGGCCAGGGATATTACCTATATGCCTGATGATGTTATTACCGATCCGGAAACAATTTATAACAGGGTTGCCGCCAGGGCCATATTAAAAGGGGCGGTTTTAACCGCCGATATGTTCCAGAGCCCGCCGTTATTCAAGCGGAACTCAAATGTTGATGTTGTTGTAAAGATTAACTCCGTCATAGTTCAGTCGGAGGGCACTGCCTTAAGCGACGGCAGGCAGGGAGACACCGTCACCGTGAGGCTTAAATCGGGAAAATCCGTGACCGGCAGTGTTGACGGGTCCGGTAAAGTAATAATAGAAAAATAAATAAAATATTCAAGGAGAACAAAATGGCTTCAAAAAGAAGGTTTGTTGCGGTTTTTGCCGCGCTATTCCTTGTCATTTTATACGCCGGCCTGGCGCTGGCGGATGATGTGGTAAGGGATGACGGTGATATAAACTCTATATATACCGACCATAAAGCTGTAAAGGCCGGAGATATTGTGACGATATTAATTATCGAATCAACATCCGGGGCGCAGAGCGCATCGCTTACTACACAAAAACAACAGTCCCTTCAGGGCGGCATGGGGACAATGACCTCATGGGGAAACGGCACTTCTCTTTCTGTTCCATCATGGGGAGCGGGCGGGCAGGAAAACCAGAACGGCAGCGGCGAATCGGAACGTTCCGGAAGCCTGACCGCGAAGCTTTCCGCGACAGTTGAAAAGGTGCTGTCTAATGGAAATTTGATGATCAAAGGGACAAAGGTTGTGAAAATTAATGACGAAAACGAGAACCTTATTATAACCGGAGTAATAAGGCCGGAAGATATAGCCTCGGATAATACAATATCATCCACAAATGTGGCTGAAGCGAATATTAAGTATGAGGGAACCGGGCCGATAGGCGAGAAAGTATCGCCGGGAATCCTGACAAGGCTGCTTGACTGGCTTGGAATATTCTAAAATGGTGAGGTCAACAATGACGACAAAGAGGTTAAAGATTATAATTGCAGCGGCGCTTGCGATGGTAATAGGCGCCACAAGCCTTTTCGGAGCTGAAAAAATGATAAGGAATGTGGCGAGATTCAAGGGTGTGCGCGACAACCAGCTGACAGGTTTCGGCCTTGTTGTGGGTTTAAAAGGCACAGGCGACAGGACCACATCGGTATTCACAAGCCAGGCAATAGTAAATATGCTGAAAAGATACGGCATTGCAGACGCGCTTTCCCAGATTACGACACGAAACGTTGCGGCTGTCATGGTTACGACGAATCTTGAAGCTTTCGCCAAAAAGGGCTCCAAACTTGATGTTGTCGTTTCATCAATGGGAGACGCGCAGAGCATATCAGGCGGCGTGCTTCTTCAGACTACATTAAAAGGGCTTGATGATAACGTATATGCCGTGGCGCAGGGGCCGGTTTCCACAGGAGAGAGCGGATCCGCGATGAGCTCAATCGTAGCGATGAATTCGAGAATGACCACTGGCAGAGTGCCGGACGGCGCCATTGTAGAAAAAGAAGTTCCGGTTACAATGATGGACGACAGGAATAATATGTATTTGATACTTGATATACCGGATTTTACTTCCGCGGACAGGATAATGTACGCGGTCAATTCACAGTTCTGGGGCACAATAGCTTCGGCTGATGACGCAGGGACGGTTAAAATACACGTTCCGTTCGATTTTCAAAATGACGTGGTATCATTTGCAGCGGCTGTAGAGGGGCTTTATGTGGAAATAGAGGAAAAATCAAACAAGATAGTCGTGAACGAAAGGACTGGAACGGTGGTAATGGGCGGCGATGTGACAATAGACAACTGCGCCGTGGCGCACGGAAATTACAACGTGAACATCGCGGTCTCAAAACAGGTTTCACAGCCGAATCCATTCGTTCCCGGCGCCTCAGCCATGGTGTATGAAGATTCAAACATAAAGGTTGAAGGCGGAGGGAACCAGATGGTGACAATGCCGGAGGGCGCTAACGTCCAGGATCTTGTAAACGCCCTGAATGTGCTGGGCGCATCGCCGAAAGATATAATAAGCATTATTCAGGCCCTGAAAGCCGCAGACGCGATTCATGCGGATCTTGAGATAATGTGAGGCATTTCAATGACTGATTTTTCAGCTGGCGCAGAGGCTATTGCAAAAACAGATATGATGTCAATGACAGGCAAACTGCAGCAGATGCAGGAACAGGCGCTTAAGGCCCGGAATACGTCCGGGACAAAAGGGTCGGCGTATCTTGCGCAGATAAAAAAAGTTTCCCAGGAATTTGAATCCATATTCATAGGTTACATGATGAAAGAAATGCGCAAGACGGTGCCGGACGACCCGCTTATGGGAAACAGCCCCGCAAAGGATATTTTTGACGGCATGCATGATGATGCAGTGTCAAAGGAACTCTCAAAAGCGGGCGGTATAGGCCTTTCAACGATGATATACAAACAGCTTGCGTCAATAGTGACGCCGAAAATGGATATAAAGCTCAGGCCATACAATGCGCCGCAGCCGCCGATGCCGCTAAAACAGACCGACATTATCGCTTAATTGCATTAGAAGTTTTTGAAGGACATAAAAGTTTTGCGGAGATAAAATGGCGCTAATAAACTGTGAACGGTGCGGAAATTTATTTAATTCATTGAACGGGCAGCTGCTGTGCCGTGAGTGCGCTATCTCTGAAAATAATGACCTTAAAAAGATCAATGAATTCCTGCTTTGCAATCCAAATGCCACCGCGGAAGACGCGAGCGCAGTTACCGGCGTCTCCAGGCAATTCATCTTCAAATTGATCAAAAATGGAAGCCTGAGCATAAAAAAACAGCTTTCAAACCCTGTAAAAAGGCGGAAATAACCGTTTTTGCACGGCAGCTTTAAAAAAATAAAAATATACGCTAAAGTTTTCCGTTAATTATACGATATATCTATTGTAAGGAAAAATACAATGGAGTGAAAGGAGCAAAAAAATGGCTATTATCAACAACAACGCGAACAACATCAAAACGGTAATGCCGCCGCCACAGAGCGCCGCAGATGTCAATGCGGCCAGGATTGCGAAACAGGAGCAGGCACTGGCGGCTTCCCAGGCGCAGGCATCGATTCAGGCGCAGGCTGTTTCTCACGACAGAATTGAAATATCAAGGCAGGCAAGCTCCGTAAATAATGCTGTGCAGGCGGCGAATGAACTGCCTGATGTAAGGCAGGCGCTTGTCCAGAAAGCTTCGGTTGACAGGGCGGAGCATCAGAGCGCGGTTTCGCCNNACTGGCGCAGAAAATGCTTTTTCAGGACAACATAAAATAAAACGGGGTAATTGATGGACAACGCCGCAAAAGAAGCATATTTAGATTCTGTAAAACAGGAAAGTTCGCTTTTCAACGACTTAAGCGGGGTGCTGGAAAAAGAAAAGAAACTGCTTGTGGCGAATAACGCATCCGGGCTTGAGGCAGTTTTAAAGGAAAAAGAAGGGATAATATCGGGAATAGCACTGCATGAGGGATTAAAGCGTGAGCGCCTGTTTGCAATGGCCCGGAGCTTGAATTTGGCAGGCGCTGAAAGCATAAAGCTGATGGATGTGCTGATGGCGGCAGGTGAAAGCGACGCAAGGGAAATTGAAGACGCTGTTGAAGGGCTTGTCAGGCTGCTTGAGAAAATAAGCGGCGCGAACTCGGGCAATATAAGGATGGTCAGGAATTTTATGAAATTATCCGGATTTACCAGGGATTTGGTGGAAAAGTTATCGGGCCCCAAACAGGTGACATATTCCGAAGACGGCGGTAAACAGTTCGTGAAAGACGGCGGTAAAAAACTGGATTTTAAAATATAAAAGTTGTGAAAGGGGAATAATATGCTTAATTTAATGATGGGGCTTAATACCGCAATGAAGGCTCTGCAGGTCTATTCTTATGCCGTGGATACCACGGTGCATAACGTGGCCAATATGGCGGATCCAAGCTATTCCAGGCAGCTTGCGGATATTACAGCCAGTGAACCTTTTTCCATTACCGGCGGGCAGATAGGAACGGGGTCCCAGCTCAGCAATGTGGAAAGGATCAGGGACGTTTATCTTGACAGCCAGATAATGGAAGCGGAAAATAACGTGGGAAGCGAATCCATAATTAACAGGACATACCAGAACCTGGCGGCTATTTTTCCGGAAGTAAACGGTGTGACAAGCGGCCTGCAGACGCAGATAACGCAGTTTTTTACGGACTGGCAGAACCTTGCCACGCAGGCCGCGTCCGGCTCGGCCAGCGGCATATTAAGCGCCCAGAACACGCTCTATCAGGACGCAACTGCGATGACACAGTCAATAAACGCCAAGGCGGTAAGCTTGAATAATATGAGAGCTGACCTGACAACTGATCTCGGGGATGACATAGACAAGGCCAACAGTTATATCAAACAGATATATGCGTTAAACGGGGAAATAAAACAGGTTTACGCAATGGGGCAGAGCCCCAATGACCTTCTTGACCAGCGCACCGCGGCTATGACGAACCTTTCCGAACTTATAAATTTCAACACACAGACAAGCACGGACGGTACGGTTACACTTATTTTAAACGGAAACCCGCTTGTAAGCGGAGCAACCAGTTATAATGTGCTTACCACAGTGGTGCCTTCGGTGCAGACATCCGTGCCGCCGGCGTCGCTCACACTGGCGCTTCAGATACAGGATCCGAATTATCCCATTCTCGGAATAACATCACCGGGAGGCGAAGGAAAAGGAAAAGGGACGGCTGTTGCAACAGCATCATTGACCGGAGGAGAGATAGCCGGGATACTTAATTCAAGGGACACGATTGTACAGTCATATCAGACCGCCCTTGATGAAACCGCAAACAGCCTTATTACGGTTGTCAATCAGGTAGAAACATCGGGAAAGCTGGTAGCCGGCGGGGCGCAGGCAACGAATTTTTTCACGGGTAGTGATGCGATGAATATTGGTATTGATTCGACAAAGTCAACACCGTCTAATATTGCCTATTCATCCAATTTTACAGGCACCGGCTTTGTATCAAACGATATTGCCACGATTTTGGGTAATCTCGGCAATAAGCTTGTCTCAAATTTTACATATACGACAAACATTGGTTTGACAAGCAACCAGCCGTTGTCGATGGCGGGTGTTACCGCAACAACTGCAAATCCGGATACAATTACCATTAATAACAATATTACGGTAAATTACAACTCGACAATGACCGTTGCAGACCTTATAAAGGCGATAAATGTAGCGGGCGGAGGATCGGTTTCTGCGGTTTTTAATGATAACACGCAGTCTTTGTGGATATACAGCAGCCAGGGGCTTAATATAACGGATACAAAAACAGCTGCTGAGACATCTGTTTTACTTTCAAAGTGGAACTTGAAAGAAGAGCAGTGGTCTGCCGCAAATGTTGATTATCCCTACATAAGCACAGCTGGAGTTAACCTTACCTCGGCGTCATGGCTGAATCAGGAGTACAAACTTAATACAATGCCTACTTCTTCGGGTCAGGTCGCGCTTACAACAAACGGGATAGAAACTGTGACAAACTGGAATAACGGTCAGTGGATAAAGATGACAGGCATAGCCATAATGTCGGTTTTTCCGAACGGTTACGCTACAACCCAGGCCGCGGGACAGAAATTTGTACTTGGCAACCAGCCGGCTTCACAGTTGAGCACAAATGTGGTACAGTCATTCCAGGTGACTGATTTAAAGGGAAATTTTACCCAGGCCCTAAATCTTGTGGGCAATGTCACGTTTGATGATATTTACCAGTCCAATATGGATAAATTATCCGCCGATTCCACGACGGCTTCCAGTATGCTCACGCAGTACGAGGATTCCCTGACGCAGCTTCAGACGATGCAGCAGCAGGTTACTCAGGTTAATTCCGACAACGAAGAGGCTCAGGCAGCCATCTACCAGAGGGGGTATGACGCGGCGGTAAGGCTGGAGAACACCATAGACCAGATGCTCAATACGCTTATTAACAATACCGGAACCTCATCCACTTCTTCAACAACATCTAATTAAAAACTCTTTCGTATAGAAAAAGCCGGGCTTTTTTAGCCCGGCTTTTTTATTTACAAAGCCGTGCGATATGTTATATTAAATTGATAATAATATATTCAAATAAGCCCTATAAAGGATAACAATGCGGAAGGAAACAGCAATAAAAACAGCGCTTGCGTCCCTGACATCCGTACTGCTAATATTTTCTTTCCCCAATTTTTTGGAGCCAGGGGTCGATTATCACACCTCTATACTTATCTGGGTTGCTTTCGTGCCGCTTTTTTATATATGGCTCGGTATAAAGAAAACAAAGGGCGGATTTTTTCTACCTTTCATATCCGCAATGATTTTTTATACAGGCTCGCTTTATTGGTTGTGCCTTGTCGGGCCGATGGGCGCTGCGGCATATCCGGCATGTATAGCGGTTTGCGCATATTTTTCGTTCATAATAGCCATGTCATTTTACCTTTCGGCGCTACTTGAGGAAAAAACCGGGATCTCGGTGATTTTTTCCCTTCCAGCGCTGCTTACGGTTACTGAATTCGCAAGGGAATGGCTCATTTCCGGCTGGCCAATACTGACACCGGCGCAAAGTCAGCATAATTTCACACAGCTGATGCTTTTACTCCGTTTTACCGGGGTCCCGGGTGCGAATTTTATCATATATTCGGTAAACATGGCGTTTGCGGCCATAATCGCCGGAGAAATTAAAAAGTTTGCGGCATGGGAAAATAAATTATGGATTTTTATATGCGCCGCCCTTGTTCTTATAACGTTCATTCCGCGGGAATCGTACGGCCAGGAGTCAAAAAAAATAACAGTGGCGGTCCTGCAGCGCAATATAGACCAGAACGTGCCGTGGACGACGGAATACAGGCGGTCGGTAATGGAAGTTTCCAGGGAAATGGCCAGAAGGGCGGCTTACTATAAACCGGTTCTTTATGTATGGCCGGAAACCGCCTATCCGGGAATACTTAATATTGAGCCCGCAGGAGCCCTGGAAACAGCCTCGTGGGACCCAAATGCATTTAATCTTATCGGTTCGGACACGGCAGTTACTTCGTCCGCGGTCTCAAAAACAGATTATTACAACGGCGCGTATATGATTTCCAGGGACGGTAAAATTACGGGATATTACGCAAAACACCATCTGGTCCCTTTCGGGGAATATATCCCGTTCCAGGATGTCATTCCTTTTGTCAGGAAGGTTGTCCAGCGTTATGGCTATGAGGGGTTCAAGCCTGGAAAAGAAGTGGCCCCTTTTGAATTTTCAGGAATGAGTGTCGGGCCGCTGATATGTTTTGACAGTTTTTTTCCTGAAATAGCCTCGGCACAGGCAAGGGGAGGAGCGCAATTTCTCTCGCATCTTTCATATGAATCATGGTACGGTGAATCCCCGGCATCGGCCCAGATTTTTACAAACGCGGCGCTGCGCAGCGCCGAGTGCTCGCTTTATCTTGTGAGGTGTGTTGAATCTGGAATATCGGGCGTTGTTGACGACACAGGCCGTATTGTCCTTCATACCGGGTTGTTCACCAAAGAATTGTTTTCATATGACCTGAATATTGCTAATAAACCGCATATAACTTTTTACTCTGCCCACGGCGACTGGTTCGCGTGGTTTTTACTTATTGCCGTGCTGTCCGCGGCGGCCTTAAAATGGAAAAAAAGATGATCGGAATATTTTCGGACATTGACGGGACGATGCTGGGAGACGAGGCTTCGCTTCACGAACTCAATGTTAATTTGAAAAAGGCGCGCGACAAGATCATACTGGTATATGCTTCGGGCAGGTCGTTTACGGAATGCATCAGCGCCATTAATGACGGTGGATTGATCGTTCCGGACGCTTTTATTGCCTGTACCGGAGCGGAAATATATATAAATGATAAAGGGGTTTATAATCAGGACGCGGGCTGGGAAGAAATCATCAATACAGCGGGGTGGGATGCGGAAAAAATCAGGGAGGCTCTTTCAACGTTTGTTTTTCTTGAGCCGCAGGCTGTGACCGGGAAATACAAGGTTTCATACAGGGTTCCGGAGGCTTTGATGGAACAGGCGGAAAATTTGGTTAAAAAGGAGCTTACATCACGTAATTTAAACGCGAAAGTTATTGCCAGCCACGGAATATTCATTGATGTGCTTCCGGAGAATTGCGACAAGGGGGCCGCGGCCGAGTATTCCGCGGAAAAATTTTTTATTGATAAAAATAATGCCGTTGTGGCCGGTGATTCGGGCAATGACGCGGATATGTTCGCTCGTTTTGAACATGGCATAATCGTAGGCAATGCCAGGGTGGAAATGTTAAGCGCCCTTGTGGATACGGCGCATTACCGGGCAAAATCAAATTATGCCTCGGGAGTTCTGGAGGGATTAAGACATTATTTCCCGGCCATTTTCGGTGGTAATCCGTGAAAAAAAAGTATTTTGTAATAATTTCCAATGACGACGGTATATCGTCGGCCGGGATAAAGGCGCTTTACAAAGCAATAGAGCCTCTTGCCGATGTGCTGGTGGCGGCTCCGGACAGGCAGCGCAGCGGGGCTTCGCATGCCATATCGGTGGATTCAAAGATCACTGCCCGTAAGTTTGGTTTTGGAAAGGCTGATGCTTTTGCCATAAGCGGGACCCCGGCGGACTGCGCCAAGTTGGCGCTTTTTACCCTTTCCGGAAGAAAACCGGACCTGTTCATTTCAGGCGTTAACCACGGCCCAAATATGGCCCAGTTTATACTTTATTCCGGTACAATAGGCGCGGCTGCCGAGGCTGCCATACTGGGAATTCCGGCACTGGCGTTTTCAATCGACGAATATAAACCGGAAGATTTTGATTTCTGCATATCATATATAAGGGGGGTTGCGGCCAATGTCCTTGCAAAAAAGATAAGGATAAAGCCGCATATTCTGCTTAATATTAATATTCCATACAGGCATGCTGAGGGGATAAAAGGGGTTAAGATACTCCCGCGCGGGATGCTTGAATATGAAGAAAAATATGTGCTGCAAAAAGAGAATAAACGCAAAAATAAGAGTTATTTCTGGCATATAATCGGAAGAAAACGCGGGCGCAGGAGGGTTATAACCGACGCAGACGGACTTGAACGGGGATATATAACCGTTACGCCCCTTTCATTTGACCTTAATGACAGAAAATATCTTGAAAGCATGGAAATATCCGGATTTGAAATAAAAAAAGGCGGGATTTAACCCGCCTTTTTTTTTAGTTCAGGGCTTTAATTCATTTATCTCCAATAACTTTTTCGAGTATTCTTGATTTCATTTTATTTCTTTTGGCGTCAATAAGAGAAATAAGCTTGCTGAACTGCTCCGGTGTAAGAACCGCCTTGACGGATAGCATCTGGTCAATCCTTAGTCTGGCGATCTTTTTCTGCTCTTCCGCGATTTTGTCCGAAAATGCGTAAAGTTTTGCCTTATCAGGATTGTCTTTTTTAATTTCATCCTGGATGTCCCAGACTGTAAGCATCATTTCGTTGTGCGATTTAAAAACTTCGCGTTTGCCGGAATCTTTTATTGAGTGAAGCTTATTGAGCTGCTCGTCGGTAAGCTTAAGCTCTACCACGAACCTGAAAATACCTTCGGGTCCAAGGATCCCGACGCTGTCGCCGGGCCCTTCCTGCGTTACGTTCTGGCCGTCAGGCGGAATTGCCGACGCAAAAAAGGGAACAGCGGAAAATAAGATGATAATTAAAGGAACCAGGAACACTTTCTTCATAATAACCTCCGGAATATAATTTTTTAAAAAACTTCCTGCGCAGAATCTTCGGTATATGATGCCTGAATAACATCATAACTGTCGGAATGGTCGACAACGTTGTAAGAATCATCCAAAAACTGGTCAAGATCGCTGTTCCTGTTATTGGCAACAATTCCGTTTATAAGAAGGGTCCCTGCAATAAACAAAACGGCAACTGCGGCAAGCGCCGGCCTGAAAAACAACCTTATTGCGGCGGGTTTGTTCANNACGCACCGGAACGTCCGCCATGCCGGTCTTGAAAATGGCCTTTAATCCGGCTATTTTTTCGAGCTCCGCGGAGCAAGCCGGGCATAATCCGAGATGCGCCTTTATTTCAACGGAAGTATCCTTATCCACCTCTGATTTTGTGTAATCATACAGCAGCTCATTTACCTGTTCGCATTTCATCGTAAACCTCCTTCGCGGCCAGTTCCTTTAGCTTTGTTATGCCGCGGTTTATCCTTGATTTAACCGTACCAAGGTTGATCTTTAGTATCGCGGCTATTTCCTTATAGGAAAAACCGCCGATTTCCGAGAGTAAAACGGGAATTTTAAGGTCATCTTTGAGATTCTCCAGAAGGGAATCAAGAACTGTTCTTGCCGGGTCCGGATTCGGAGTTTCGGGCATCTCTATTTCCTCGTTCTTTTTGCTGTGAAGGCTCTGGAACCTTATGTAATCAATGGATTTATTTACGGCCATGCGGTAAAGATATGTCTTTATATTGGCTTCTCCACGAAAAGTCTGAAAACTGTCGAAAAGCTTTATAAAAACATTCTGCATAACGTCTTCCGCCTCATCTTTGTTCCTCAATATACCGAGAGCGACATTATATACATATCTTGAATTTTCCCTGTATATCTGCTCTAATCTGGAATCCATTTCACTCCTCTTTTGCTGAAAGTTAGACGAACCTGGACAGCACATTGTTCCTTTAAATATAGTATACTATGCGCCGTAATTACTTGCAAATACGAAAATTCATATACCGGGCCGGATCGGTTCAAATAACGTTTGCCCGCCGGGCTGTAAAGTGATAAAATAATTATATGATAAAAGGCATCGGAATAGATATCTGCGACATAAACCGTTTTGAGACGGCAGTCAAAAAGAACAGGAAATTCCTGGCCAGGGTGTTTTCCCCCGGCGAGATAGCGTATTGCCGCATGAAAAAAAATTCGGTCCTTCATTTTGCCGGAAGATTCGCCGTAAAAGAGGCGTTTATAAAATCTGTTTCCATTGATAAAACAATCGCCCTTAACGAGATTGAGGTGGCCAATGACAGGAATGGAAAGCCGGAAATTGTCCTGACCCCGAGGATAAAGGCTGTTTTGAAATTGAAAAAAGGAAAAAAGCTCTCGGTTTCAATATCACACACACACAACTCCGCGGCGGCGGTTTGTGTAATCACCTGAAATGAAACAGCTGGAGGCGTAAAATGTACCTTGTAAACCGAATGGAAATGAAGGAAATTGAAAAGGCGGCGACTGGAAAATTCAGGCTTCCCGCCGGAATTCTCATGGAAAATGCCGGCATTAATGTGGTGGAAGCCATGACCGTGGAACTCGGGCCGCTCTCTTCAAAACGCGTCAACATCTTCTGCGGACAGGGTAATAACGGCGGAGACGGCTTTGTCGTTGCAAGGCATTTAAAATCCGGGGGGGCCGCGGTAAGGGTTTTCTTTACCGGTGAATACGGCAAACTTAAGGAAGAATCTAAAATGAATTATGACACTGCCGCAGCCTACGGTATAGACATTATATCTTTGCGCTCGGTGGAAGACCTGAGGCGTTATGAATCCGCAGTAATGTCCTGCGATATAGTTGTGGATGCGCTTATAGGAACCGGCTTAAACAGGGATCTTGAGGGGTTTATGGCCAATCTTGTCGTTTATATAAATTTGATGAATAAATACACCGTTGCAGTCGACATTCCATCCGGCATAGATTCCGATTCTGCGGCCATCCGGATGGTTGCTGTTTACGCCAGCCTTACGGTGACATTCGGGCTGCCCAAAATCGGACTGACATTATATCCCGGGCTTGAATATACGGGCAAGCTGGTGGTGGCGGATATAAATTTTCCGCGGGAATTGCTTGCAACGCCGAGAAACAGCGTTCTTATGACGCGTGAAATTGTGCGTCCCATGCTTCCGTACAGGCGCCCAAACGCCAATAAAGGCAGTTTCGGGCCGGTGCTGATCATTGGCGGCTCCCCGGGACTGACCGGGGCGGTTGTACTTTCTGTAAGGGCCGCTCTGCGTGCGGGGGCGGGACTGGTAACTGCCGCGGTTCCGGAAGGACTTATTGAGAGTGTGAAAGCCGGTTCTGATGAGGGGATTGCGGCGTGGTTGAAGCAGAACAAAGCAGGTTTTATAAGCGCTGACGCATATCCTCAGATAATGGAGCTCGCGTCAAAATCAAAGGTTGTGGCAATCGGTCCCGGTATAGGGCGCGACACAGAGACCAGAGAATTGATAAGAAAGCTTGTCAGGGACATCAAGAAGCCGCTTGTGATAGACGCTGACGCCTTAAACGCGCTTTCGGAGGATAAAACATGCTTGAAAAACAGCGGTAAAGATGTTATACTCACACCGCATATAGGTGAAATGTCAAGATTGACAGGAATAAGCATCGAGGATATAATAAAAGACAAACCGGCCGTTTTAAGGTCGTTTACGCGCGAATACAGGGTAAATGTTATTCTAAAGGACGGAAGGTCCATGGTGGGAGATATGGACGGAAATATATATGTAAATACAACCGGAAATTCCGGGATGGCCACGCCGGGAAGCGGGGATGTACTCACCGGAGTTGTGGCGGCATTTATGGCGCATAATATGGAGTCGGCACGCGCCGGGATTGCGGCCAATTTTATTCACGGAGCGGCCGGAGACATGCTGCTGGAAGTTGTAAGCGAAGAAGGAATAATCGCGGGAGATATTATAGAGTATGTGCCCAGGGCAATAAAGGCACTAAAAAAACAGGAGGCATAAATGATAGTACCGATTTTCTTGATTCTTATCTCGCTTCTTTTTCTCATAATGTGGGGCTGGATTATATCCATCTTTATTGAAAATTTCAGGATTAAAAGAAAAATAGAAGAACTCATCAACCAGCCGCTGACGGTGGAACAAAAGGAAGAACTTGACAACCTGCAGCTTGATCTTGACACAAACGCGTACAGGGCAAAAAATGCTAAGCGCGTTGTGCTATGGTTCGGGGTCATTTATGTGGCCGCTGCCGTGGCGCTTGTGTGGTTTAACAGTAAATATTCGTTTTTTACATATGAAGGACTGCTGTCCAATCTAAAGCTCACCATGCTCATTATAATATTGTTTTTTACGCCCGGATATATCGGTCTGGAAGTTATATCCAATACGGAAGGGGCTTCCGGGGATATAGCGTCGAGGCTGAAACTGCGCGAGGAATTAAAGCCCGGTGAAGAAGTTGAAGTATAGGCTTTTAACAGCGGCCGTCCTTGCCGCGGCTTTATTTTACGGATGCGTTTCGGTGCCTCTGGCGCATGAAATAATGCAATTTTCAATTACGCCGGAGACCGGAATAAAGGGCGGAACTATTGTAACCGTAAGCGTTAAAGCGGCCGAGGATGTTGTAAAGGTCATGGGCAGCGTTGAATTGATGGGATCTCCGGAAGTAGAACTGAAATATGACGCCGCTAATAAAACATGGTACTTAAAGCGCATGATACCGCTTGGCTTCGTAATTCCGCCGGGTGTATATACCGCAAAGATTGAGGCCGTCACAAGGTCCGGCGATCATTTATTTGCGGAGAAAAACATAACAATTCGTTAAAATATTTTTAAATTCACGGGAGAAACCTTAAAATGGCAGCAAAAAGAAAAAAAACAAATACTTCTGTTCGGAAAAAAGAGATTAAAACAGTTGAAACGCCTCAGCCGGCGGCGCCGCCGGAGTTACACAAAAAAGGATTTATGGAAAAACTTGTGATCTTGATATTTGTGGCGGCGGTGCTGTTTCTTGGTTTTAAAATTATAGACCATTATACCGCGTGGGGAAATACAAAACTTTTGATCAAAAGAAACCTTGACCGGGCCGAAAAGGATGCCATATATAAGCGTTATAACGAGGCCATTTCCGAATACGACACCCTGATAAAGCGTTTCGGAAACAATGAAAAATACAGCGATGAGATGAAACAGGCCAGGCTGAGCCTTGCAAAAACGCTCAAAGACGGCGAACAATATATCAGGGCAATTGAGCTTTATGGAAAACTTATAGACGAGTATAAGGACAACAATAAGGATATGTACGCGTGGCTTAAACTCGAACTGGCTGATTCATACAGCGCCATATTGAATTCGGACGAGGCTATTAAAATTTACACGTCGGTAGTCGATGAATTCAAGGGTACCGACTGGGCTGCTGAGGCTCTTTTTGGCATTGCAGACG
>PLPI01000031.1 GCA_003159495.1 candidate division FCPU426 bacterium
GGTGAAAAGCATGCTTTGAAAAATATTAATATAGAGATACCGCGCAACAGGATAGCGGCCATGATAGGGCCGTCCGGGTGCGGGAAATCTACATTTTTAAGGTCCATAAACAGGATGAACGACCTCATAGACAATTTTCATATTGACGGGGAGATGATGATAGACGGAAAAAATGTTTATGACCGGGATATCGACGTCACAAAACTGCGCAGGAACACCGGCATGGTATTCCAGAAACCCAACCCTTTCCCGAAATCCATTTTTGAAAATGTGGCCTACGGCCTCAGGATAAACAAAATGCACAAGAGTCAGAAGGAACTTGAGGAGAAGGTGGAAAAAAGCCTTATTGAGGCGGGGCTTTGGGAAGAGGTAAAAGACGACCTTGATAAAAGCGCGTTTGAACTTTCCGGCGGTCAGCAGCAGAGGCTCTGNNCAGCAGGCCGCGCGCGTGGCCGACAGGACCGCCTTTTTCATGCTCGGCGAGATAATAGAATATGATGTGACATCTAAAATGTTCACAAAGCCGGACAAGAAGATGACGGAAGACTATATAACGGGAAGGTTCGGATAATATAGCTGATAGTTTATAGTTACTGCTGCGGATTTTATAAATAAACAAATTTTGGAGGTATAAATGGAAAGGCACTTTGACGAGGAATTGAACAACCTTAAGAGAAACATATTAAAGATGGCATCCCTGGTCGATGAGTCCATCGACAAGGCCATAAGGGCGCTTGTGGAAAGAAAAGAGGAACTGGCCCTTGAAGTTGAAAATCAGGACAGCGCTATTGACATGCTGGAAATAGAGATAGACATGCTGTGCCTCGACCTTCTGGCGCGCAGGCAGCCAATCGCCATAGATTTGAGGTTCATTGCGTCGGTAATGAAGATAAACAGCGACCTTGAGCGCATAGGCGACCTTGCGGCCAACATAGGGCATAAGACCCAGATACTCTTAAAATATCCGCTCTTAAAACCCCTCATTGACATCCCCAAAATGGGCGATCTGATAAGGGGGATGCTGAAGGATTCCATAACGGCGCTTGTGGAGAAAAACTCCGAGCTTGCCAGGAATATAACCACCAGGGACACGCTTGTGGACGACCTTTATGTACAGGTATTCAGGGAAGTGCTCACTCACATGATGGAGGACAACGAGAACATAAAGACGGGCATAGAGCTGATACTTGTCGCAAAACACCTTGAAAGAATGGCGGACCATATAACAAATGTGGCCGAGGACATAGTCTACATGGTAGAGGGAAAGACGATAAAACATAAATTTGAGGAATAAATAGGTGCTTTCGGAAACCCCTTGCAAGGCCGTCAGATGAGCGGCGCAANNGGCGCAAGGCCAATAAAAATGCCGTATACCACGGATCAGGTATTGTTTTAGGGGTTTTCCGAAAGTACCAAATAAATGGAGCGTGGTCAAATGGATAAGATAAAGGTTCTGTTCGTATGCGTGCACAATTCCGCGCGCTCGCAGATGGCCGAGGCTTACCTGAACAAAATAGCCGGAGGCAGCTTCTTTGCTGAAAGCGCGGGAATAGAGCCGGGAGTTTTAAATCCGCTTGTGGTAGAATCGCTGAAGGAACAGGGCATGGATATTTCCGGAAACAGCACAAAATCCGTCTTTGATTTTTACAAACAGGGCAGGATATTCAATTATGTGATAACGGTATGCGACCAGGAGGCGGCCGAGCGCTGCCCGTTATTCATCGGAGTGACGAAGATGATACACTGGAGCTTTAAGGATCCGTCGAAGTTCGAGGGCACGAACGGGGAAAAATTAAGGCAGATAGCGGAAGTAAGGGACGGCATCGAGGCAAAAATAAGGGAATGGGTTAACACCTTTAATTTATAATCCGCAGTAAAAGAAAATAGAGCCGCTTGACAAACACGCCAAATACAATATAATTATTAAAATACCCTCACAGGTGAAAAATGGACTTCTTACGCCGGTTAAAAGACGCTTTTCTAAAATTTATCATAAAGCTGGACAACGGTTTTTTGTGCGATACCTGCAAATACAACCATCCGAGCGACTGCATACAGCCGGACAGGCCGAACGCGAAAGAATGCGTGGAGTATAAACACAAATAGAATTAACAAATTTTTCTCTCTCGCTTTCGGGAAGATGATATGGCGAGTTAATATTCCCCTATCCCTTCGGGAGAAGGCAGGGTGAGGGACACAGGAACAAGGAATGATACGCCTGATCCCGGCCCCCATGATAGGAGGGGGAGAAGGCAATATAAGACAGACAACAAAAGGAGTTGAAAATGCCGACATACAATTATGAGTGCTCGAACTGCGGGATATTCGAGGCCGAACATTCCATCAAACAGGATGCCTATAAAATATGCCCCAAATGCGGCGGGACGGATATCAAACGGCTTATCGGGAAAAACACCGCCTTCATTTTAAAGGGCGGCGGGTTTTATGAGACCGACTACAAACGCGGCACCGGGAGCGATTACGCGTCAAAAAAAGCGGCCGAGAGCGCGGCTCCGGCGCCCGCTTCCTGCGCGGGATGCGAAAAGGCGAAATCAGGGGACTGCAAAGGATAAAGGGTTTTATTACAGGCAACAACACTGTTTTGTGAGGAGGTTAAAAATGGCAATGAAAAAGAAAAAAGCAGTAAAAGCAAAGAAAGCGAAAGTCTGCCCGGCATGCAAGAAAGAAATGTCGAAATGCAGCTGCAAGTAAAAATCACCGCAATTTAAAGACACGGC
Organism: candidate division FCPU426 bacterium; assembly: GCA_003159495.1. Lineage (GTDB taxonomy): Bacteria > Oederibacteriota > PGYV01 > PGYV01 > Palsa-1178 > Bog-1181. Next base: position 2,739 of record PLPI01000031.1, read on the forward strand.
CCCGGAAAAAAATGTTCCGGGCCGTGTTCAAACAAACCCATAATAAGTCCAAAAAAAGTATAAAAACGACATATATAAATTTTCATGCCTGTAATAATATTACATAAGATATTGTATTAAATTGCGGGCTCTGTTTGGCCTTTATGACAGGAAGCGGTAAATAACAGGGTCTGCCAATTTATTTTTAAAGAGGTAAAAAAACGATCACGGGGGTACGAAAATGAAAAGCAAAGCTCTTGTTACCGCACTGATTGCCGGAAAAAACACAGGCCGGAAAATTGTTACCGCGCTTATAACGGTTTTACTCTTCTCTTTTTTATCCGCCGCAGTCCTGGCGGACGGTGATCAGGAACCAATAACCGACGCGCAGATCTCAAAAGCCGTCCAGCGGGTGCTGTTGAACGATCCGGAAATCCGCAGCCAGAAAATTAATATAAGCGTAAATGACGGGATTGTAACGCTCTCCGGCAGCGCTTTAAACCTTATCGGCAGGGACAGGTCCGCGGAAACCGCAAAGACGGTGCGCGGTGTAAAAGGCGTGATAAATACCATAAAGCTTAATGTTGCGGAGATGGCTGACAATGATATACGCCATGCGGTGGAATCGGCGCTGCTTTACGATCCCGCGGCAAACCGCTTCGGTATAACGGCATCGGTTAAAGACGGAGTCGTCACGCTTTACGGAAAGGTAAAGTCTTACCGGGAACAATTGCTGGCCGCAGACGCCGCAAGAGGCGTTATCGGCGTTAAAGCCGTAAAATCTGATATAAAGGTGGATGTGACAGGCGTCCATACGGACCCGGAAATATCCGCTGAAGTTAACGAATTGATAGACAGCGACAACTGGCTGGAATCAAGTTATATAATTGCGGCCGTTAAAGGCGGTGTTGTAACCCTTACGGGAACCGTGGGCAGCGCCGCACTTCGCGACAGGGCCGTCTTTTTGGCCATGGCAGAAGGCGTTCAATCTGTGGACTCCGACGGGCTGAACGTGGATCCTGATGTAAAGGAAAACGGACAGCGCAGCATAAGCTCCACAAAAAAATCGGATTTGCAGATAAAAAAAGCGGTTATCTCGGCGCTCGGCCATGACCCCCGGGTGGCCGGATTTAATCCGGATGTGAAAGTCATGAAACTGACCGTTTCGCTTACAGGCGTGGTTGATAACTTGCAGGCAAAAATTGCAGCGGGACAGGACGCGAAAAACACCGTCGGCGTCTGGCATGTGAATAACCTGCTCGTGATAAGGCCCTCAATAACCGTTGATGATTCAACGCTTGCGAAAAACGTGGAATCGGCCATGCAGCGCGATGCCGCAACAGCCGGATCCGGCATAAAAGTGGAGGTAAAAGACGGCGTGGCAACCCTCACCGGGACCGTCGATTCTGATTACGTGAAAACCAGGGCATATAATATCGCCTCCCTGGCAAACGGGGTGCTGGACGTAAAAAATGACATTACGGACAGTTCCACAGAACTGGTTTATTACAGCGTAAATTACGACCCGGCACGTGAGGATAATTATTATAAAAGCAGCGGCAATCTTTACATCCAAAAAAATGCGGCGCTGAAAAATGTCAGGGACGCTGATATTAAGGCCAATATCGAGGAGGAGATGTTCTGGAGCCCGTGGATTACCAATGTAAAATTAAAGGGAATCAAGGTCAGTGTAAGCAACGGGATTGTAACGCTTACCGGAACAGTAAACAACCTTTACAATTACAACAGGGCGACAGATTTCGCGTTCAGGGGGGGCGCCAGGGAAGTTTATAACAATATAACCATCAGATAAGCAAAACTTCCCGGGCAAAACTACGGCCCTTAATTTTTTGCGGGCGGTATTCCCGCCGTAAATAAAAAAAGAAAAGGAGAATATACAATGTTAATTAAAGCAAAAGAACTGAACGGCTGCAAGCTGGAAGGCACTGACGGCGTAATAGGCAGTGTCAAAGAACTTTATTTTGATGATTTACACTGGACAATACGGTACCTGGTGGCCGACACGGGGAACTGGATTTCGGACAGGCGGGTGCTTCTATCCCCGTATGCCGTGGATGCAATAAATAAGAAAAAAAACAGCATCTCGATAAAACTGACGAAAAAACAGATTGAGCAGAGCCCGCCGCTGGAAAGCGACAAGCCGGTATCGAGGCAATATGAAGAATCTTACTACGGATATTATGGATGGCCGATGTACTGGGGCGGCCCATTTATGTGGGGATATTATCCCGATATCGTGCGCGATCCGACAAGATGGAAGAAAACGATAAGCGGCGATAAAAAAGGCGATCCGAATCTGCGCAGCACCATTGCTGTGGACAGTTACGGGGTTCACGCGCAGGACGGTGAAATCGGGCATGTGGAGGATTTCATAATTGACGACGTGACATGGGCCATACGCTATCTTATCGTTGACACACGGAACTGGTGGCCGGGTAAAAAGGTGCTTGTATCGACAAAGTGGATAAAAGATGTAAGCTGGGGCGAATCGAAAATATTTGTGAAACTTTCCCGTGAAAAGATAAAAGAGTCTCCGGAATACAGCCCGGAATTACTTTTGACAAGGGAATTTGAGGAAAAGATGCATAAACATTATAAAATGCCGGGTTACTGGCTGGACGAAAAAGAAGCGGAAAAGCATAAAAACAAGTAAATATGCACTCCGCAGGTACTGTCGGAAAACCCGTTGCCGGGTTTATCCGTGGTATATGGCATTTTTCTTGGATTGTCGCCCGGTATAATAAAGACGGACTCTTGCGAGGCCGTCATATGAGCGGCGCAAGGCCAATAAAAATNNAATGCCATATACCACGGATCAGGGTTTGTTTTAGGGGTTTTCCGACAGTACCATGTTTGCTCAGGAAAGGAACACTATGTTTATAACTAATATGCATCAATTTGTGGTTGAAAGATGGTTCAGCGGAGGCATGTGGATATGGACCCTTGGCGGCATTATCCTGCTGGTTTATGTGATTGTCATGTTAACCAGAAAAAAATAATATGCAGGCAGGCGGATAAAACTGATTTAAGAAAAGAAGATGCCGTGCCGAAAATATAACAAATATTATTTTTTTTATTGCACAAAATCCAGGGAGGTTTTTATGAAAGCAAAGGGATTTGCTTTGTTTTTTGTCATGCTTCTGATTTCCTCACCAGCTTTTGCCGTGGATGTTACAGTTACCGCACAACAGGCGCAGCCTGATAAAACCTCAGTTTTCATCCTGAATTTTCAAAAGGACAGTCTTGCGGTCACTGATGAATCCAGGGGCAAAAGTGATGAAATAATTAAAGCTATTGGAGGGTATCTGGACGCCGGAGAAACACTTTTAATTGATATTAAAGGATATGCCGATTCATACGGCACACAGGAGCATAATGCAACAATATCGCTGACAAGGGCTGAAGTGATAAGGGATTATATTCTTGATAAGTATAAGGATAAAGGGTTGAAAACGAGCGATTTTACAGTTGACGGTCTCGGCGCCGTTGATTTTGTCGCGGATAATTCCACGGATGATGGAAGAGGTAAAAACCGGAGAGTTGAACTGACAATAACAAAAACTGCCGCCTTAACAGCCGGCACAAGTGGAGCCGTTCCTGTTGTTACGCGGGCAAAACAGGCTGACGCCGATAAAACGGCGCAATCAGCAGATAAAACCCCGGTTGTAAAAGAGAGCGGGATGTGCTGGGGATGCGCAGGGCTGGTTGTGATTGACGCTGCGCTTGTTGCATACGCAATATATGCTGTAAGCGACGAGCGGAGCGCCGCGGATAATTACGACACAAATTATGACAATCTTAACAATTCGCTGGGGAGCAACTACGACAGGCTGAATTCCATGAAAAAGAGCGTAAATGACAAACAAACCACGGCGGCTGTGGTTTCGTGTATTGCCGGTGCTGCGCTTGTTTATACCGCGGCCGATTATTTCTGGCTGCATATTGTATTTCCGGCGGATGTCAAAGCGGAGCCGATTGTTGCCAATAATTCCATCAGCGGAGTAATGCTGACGGCCGGGGAGGCATTTTAATATGAAAAAAAATATTATGCTATCGGCGGTTGCAATAATGGTTCTTTTAATGTGGGCGGTTAACGGATGCAAAAGTATAAAATCACCGACGGCGCCGGCCGCGGTATTAACGCAGACACCGGCGTCAACTTCGACAAAAACACCGGTTATAACCGCTACAAACACTTCCGGAAATACCGCAACAATCACGGCAACTTTTACCGCTGTAAATACTTCAGTGAACACATCGACAATAACGCCTACGGTGACAGAAACATCCACTGCGCCAAACACGGAGACAGGGACCTCAACAATTACCGTGACTTATACTGTCACCCGGACAGTATCCCAGACATTAACGGCGACTGAAACGGCAACTGCTGTTTTTGCGGCAACATGGGGAACACATGGTTCAGAGCCCGGGCAGTTTATTAATGGACAGGGTATAGCGGTAAGCGATGTGACGGGGTATGTGTATGTTGCGGACGATGGAAACAGCAGGATACAGGTATTCCAAAAAGACGGCACATATGTGACACAATTCGGGACACCCGGTAGCGGCAATGGGGAGTTTAATGACAACAACGGAGTGGCGGTTGATCAGAACGGGAATGTTTTTGTGTCGGAGTATTCCGGAGGAAGAATACAAAAATTTGACAGCACATATGCATATAAGCTTCAGTGGAGCGTCAGTTATTCCAATGCGGTGGCTGTGGACAATGGAAATAATGTTTATGATTCAACGCAAAACGGTGAAACTGTAAATGAATATTCAAATGGGGGAACATTTGCCGCGGCTTGGGGAGCCGGTCAGTTTAACGACCCGGGCGATATAGCGCTGGATGGCTCCAATAACTTATACGTTGCTGATTTCGGAAATTCAAGAATCGTTAAATTTGCGTCCGACAGGTCTTTGTCCGGAACCTGGGGGTCTTTTGGAAGCGGCAACGGAGAGTTGTCCAATCCGTGGGGAATTGCCGTTGATACACAGGGAAATGTTTATGTTGTGGATTCAGGGAACAACAGGATTCAGGAATTTACAAGCGGCGGCGCATATGAGGCACAGTGGGGCGCATTTGGAAGCGGCGACGGACAGTTTAGTTTTGGAACCAGCGGCATAGCGGTTGACGGAAGCGGTTATTTGTATGTTATGGACAGCGGCAACAACAGGGTGGTTAAATTTCATCCATAATACTTTAAAGGTTTTGTTTTGGAATGAAATAAAATATTTATAAACAATCTAAGGCCCGGCGGATTCAACGCCGGGCCTTTAACTTATTATTTACCAAATTTGTTCATTTTTATGATATTAATATAGTATAATTAAATTCCGGTATAATAATATTAAAGGAGTTTTATATTTGGAAAAGATAACCGCAGTCATTCTCGCCGCCGGAAAGGGCACCAGGATGATGTCCGATAAAACAAAGGTCCTGCACGAGGTATCGGGCAAACCCATGATATCACACGTAATAGACGCATGCCTTGAGGCCGGCGTACGTGATATTGTCATCATAGCGGGCGCAAATTTTCAGGAACTGAAGAAATTTGCCGGGAAAGCATACCCGGGGATGGATATTAAATTTGCGATCCAGAAAAAACAGCTCGGCACGGCCCATGCTGTATCGGCCGCGCTTAACTCGAAAATACACTTTAACAAAGCCGTACTGATATTGAGCGGCGACGTGCCAATGATAACCCCGGAGACTATAAAGGCCATGATAAGGGAATTTACAAAATCATCCCCGGGTGGTATAATCTGCACCTCAACAGTCGCGGAGCCATTTGGTTACGGCAGGATAGTAAAAAACGGCAAAGGGCATATAATAAGGATAGTCGAGGAAAAAGACGCTACAGCGGCTGAAAAGGGCATAAGGGAAATAAACAGCGGAATATACATTTTTGAGGCTAAAAACCTTAAAAAACATATAAAATCGGTCGGGTTGAACCCGGTGAAGAAAGAGTATTACCTGACTGATATAGCCGGGATTATGGCTGAAAATGATGTGATAATACGTCCGCTTACGGTGGATTATGCCGAAACTGCGGGAATAAACGACAGGGTGCAGCTGATGGAAGCAAATAAACTTAAGAATAAAAAAACTCTTGAAAAACTGGCTAAAAATGGTATAACTATAGCCGATTTTGATACGGTCATTATTGACGGCAACGTTTCAATTGGCAGGGATACCGTAATAAATCCATTTACCGTCATCCACGGTAAAACACGTATCGGCAGAGGCTGTGTCATAGGGCCGTTTGCGCACATACGGGCCGAAACTGTTATAGGCGATTTTTGCAAGATTGGAAATTATGTCGAGATAAAAAAGTCGGTGATAGGCAGTCATACCAATGTTGCCCATCTGAGTTATATAGGCGACGCCGGCATCGGAAACAATGTGAATATCGGCGCCGGAACCATTACGTGCAATTATGACGGCGTCAATAAGAACAGGACTATTATAGGAAATAATGTATTTGTAGGGAGCGACACCAAATTTGTCGCGCCGGTAAAAATAGGGGACGATACAGTGATAGCGGCCGGTTCTGTAATAACGGAGGATGTGCCTGCAGGCGCCCTGGGAATTGCAAGGGCAAGGCAGGTAAATAAAGAAAAATGGAAACAAAACAGGAGAAAAAAATGATTATTTTTTCCGGCAACTCTAATTTAAAGCTGGCGTCAGCCGTCGCTCACAGCATAGGGATGAAACTCGGCGACGCGCTTGTGGGGAAATTTCCCGAAGGCGAAGTACGCATAAAGATAAACGAGAATGTGCGCGGCAAGGATGTTTTTGTGATGCAGTCGACGTGCGCGCCGGCCAACGACAACCTGATGGAAATGCTCGCCATGATAGACGCGCTGAAAAGGGCGTCGGCGAAAAGGATAACCGCGGTTCTGCCTTTTTACGGATACGCCAGGCAGGACAGGAAGGACCAGCCGCGTGTGCCGATAACGGCAAAACTTGTCGCCAACCTGCTTACGGTTGCCGGCGCCAACAGGGTTCTCACAATGGACCTTCACGCCGGGCAGATACAGGGATTTTTTGACATCCCCGTGGACCACCTTCTGGCTGCGCCCGTATTTATAAATTATTTCAGGAAGAAAAAACTGGAAAACATGATAATTTCGACATCCGACATAGGCGGCATAAAGCTGGCATGGTATTTCGCCGAGAGGCTCAATACCGAGCTGGTAATAGTTGATAAAAAGAGAAGCGGCCCCGAATCTGTGGAGGCCATGCATTTAATAGGCGATGTTAAGGGCAAAAATGTGATAATACCGGATGATATGATAGCCACCGGCGGCACGCTTGTGCAGGCCGCAAAGTTTTTGAAGGCCAAAGGCGCCAAGGACATATACGCCTGCATGACGCACGGGCTGTTTTCCGGCACGGCAGTGGAAAAGATATCCGAGTCGCCTATAAAGGAAGTTGTGGTCACAGACACGATACCGCAGGACGCGCGCAAAGAGGTAAAAAAGATAAAGGTGCTTTCCGTGGCGGAACTCTTCGGTGAGGCGCTTGTCAGGATACACGAGGAAAAAACAATAAGCCAGCTTTTTAAATAACTTACACAGGGAACATGGCCGGCCGCAAAATCGGCCAGGCAACAAAAGCCTCCAGCCACCTGTGTTCCGCCCGTAAAAGGGCGGGATAAACGGCGGGAACGGCGTAAATTATTTTCAGGAGGAAGTAAATGGAAAAGGTAGTGCTTGACGCGGTAGCCAGGGAAGGAAAGGCGGAAGGGAGAAAGATGAAAAAAGACGGAAAGATACCGGCTGTGGTTTACGGCAAAGAAACAAAATCCATGCCCATTGAAATCAAGATAAGGGACATTGAAAAGACGGTAAAGCACCTCTCGGAGGGGACCCTTCTTATAACCCTTAAACTTACGGGTAAAGGCATGAACGAGGAAAAAATCGTGGTCATACAGGAGGTCCAGAGGGACCCGAAGACCGACGAGATCATTCACGCTGATTTTAAGCAGATATCCGAAAAGGACAAATCCATATTCAAGGTTCCCGTCTTCTCGACGGGCCTTGCGGAAGGCGTGAAGATAGGCGGAGTACTCGAGTTTATCACCAGGGAAATACAGGTAAGGTGCCTGCCGAAGGACCTGCCGCAGAAGTTCGAACTCGACGTATCCACGCTTATGATAGGAAGCGACATAACGGTAGGTAACTTAAAGGCCCCGGACGGCGTGGAAATTATGACGGACAAGCACAAGGTCATATTCACGGTTGTTTCCCACAAGATCGAGGAAGAGCCGAAACCGGGCGAAGCCGGAGCGGTGGAAGCCACGGCGGAAGCGGCCCAGCCGGAAGTCATCAAGAAAGAAAGAGCGGCTGCGGAAGGCGCGGAAGGCGAAGCGGCGGCGCCGGCAAAAGGAGCTGCACCGGCAAAGGGCGCGGCGCCTGCCAAGGAAGAGAAAAAAGAGGGAAAGAAAAAATAAAGGATGTTTTAAACATATCAGGCCCGCGGCGAAAGCCGCGGGCCTTTTTTTTGCCTGTGTCTTGATTTTTTGTCACATTAGTAGTAAAGTGTAAAAAAGTTTAAAGGAGTCCATGATTGAAACTTATCGCGGGGCTGGGGAACAAAGGGCCGGAATATTCCCATACACGGCATAACATCGGATTTGAATTCATCGATTACCTTGCCGGAAAGAACAAGTTCCATGTCAGCGCCAAAAATTCGCTCGCCCATTTTACCGAACGGGTTCTTGCCGGGCGGGATTGCGTCATAATAAAACCTCTCACATACATGAACCTTTCCGGCGACGCGGTAAAGGCCTTTGCCGACAAATATAAGGTTAAAAAAGATGATATAATAATTATCCACGACGACATCGACCTTCCTTTATATAAGGTGAAAATAAAGCAGGGCGGCGGCAACGGCGGACATAACGGGATAAAGTCCATAACGGAGAGGCTCGGTACCCAGGAATACGCCCGCATAAGGATAGGGGTTGGAAAACCGGATCATAAGAGCCAGACCGTGGATTATGTGCTCGGGCAGCTGGACAGGATTGAAATGGAAAATTTCACCAAAAAATTCGCGACAGCGGAAAAATTTTTATATGACTGGATAGAAAACGGATTTACAAAGGCCGCGGGAAGGTTTAAGGACGAAGAATAAGGGGGGATACCGGCAAAAACTGGTTTAGTTTAGCGGGCGGGACTTTTTTAAGTAACGGTCGCCCGATATTATAAGGGTTTTAGCGGCGCCGGGTCTTAAAAAAGTCCCGCCCGCTAAACTCAGGGTATAGATAAACCAAGGTTTTCCGGCAGTACCAAGAGGCTGATTTTTTTTCGCGCAGGGTTGACTGTGGAAATATGAACCGGGGTAACATTTATGCATTTCACGAAAGAGGAAAAATCCATCCTCATAACCATACTCGCGGCCGCGCTGCTCGGCATTATAATAAATGTTTTTACCGCCTACAAAACGGGTTTGAAAGTAAACAAACCGGACGGTGGGCCCGTTCTGATTAGCATAAACTCGGCCGCGGCGGAGGAACTTGAGGAACTGCCGGGCATCGGGGCCGTAACGGCGCAGCGTATTGTAAAATACCGCGAGGTTAACGGCAAATTCAAGGATATCGGGGGATTGAAGGAAGTAAAGGGGATAACACAGAAAAAATTTGATAAATTAAGGCAGTATATAACATTATGAACAGGCCCGTGTTTTTTCTGGCCGTCGCCCTTGCGGCCGGCATTGCGGCGGCGCAAATTACAGGAGTGCATTATATTGCGGCCCTTATTCTTTTAACGGCGGGTGCGGCGGCCCATTTTGCTTTCGGAAAAAAGACGGACAAAACCATCTTTCTTGTTTTTTTTCTGCTTGGAGGCCTGCTTTACTCGTTCCAGAACACATATATTTCCGTAAACAGCATACGGAGCTTTGATATTAAAGGCATTAAATCGGTAAAGGTAATAGTCGGGGACGACCCGGAACAGAGCGGTTCAAAAATTTATTTTTACGGGCGGTTGTTGTCGGTATATACCGCAGCGGGTGAAAGCACCGGTGTAACAGGAAAAATCAGGGTTACTCTGGAAAAGACGATAGCCCCGCCGCCGAAATACGGCGATATATTGATAGTAAAAGGAAAACTCAGGGAACCGGAGCCGCCTAAAAATCCCGGGGAGTTTGATTATAAAAAATACCTGGCATTCAAACAGGTTTATTTTACGCTATACGCCAGGGACACAGCCGTTGAAAAACAGGGACAGAGTATAGGAAACTACTTCAAATATTTTTCATACAAGTGCAAGGAAAAGCTCCTGTCAATAATTTATACAAGCCTTCCGGATGCCGAGGCAAGGGTGCTGGACGGCCTCATGCTCGGCAACCAGCGTGCCATCCCCGATGATGTTTACGACGAGTTCAAAATAACGGGAACCGTCCACATACTCGCCGTATCCGGTATGAACGTGGGTATGATAGCGCTATTTGCCTTCTTTTTTCTCAAGCTTGCCGGGGTAAACAGGAAAATAGCCGCGGCGGCAACCATGGTGCTTGTGGTTTCTTTCATGGTAATAACCGGGGCGGGCGGCTCGATCGTGCGCTCCACGCTCATGTCGTGCATGGTGCTGCTTGCCGTGATACTCGAGCGCGACGTCGACGCCTTTAATTCAATTTCCGTAGCCGCGTTTGCCATATTGTTTTTTAACCCGTCGGAGCTGTATGATGTTGGTTTTGTAATGTCATTTTGCGCGGCCTTCGGCATAATTTACTCCCTGGAGTGGGTGAATAAGTCCCTGCCAAAAATACATCCCTGGATAAAAGAGCCGCTGGCCACGACCGTGGCGGCGCAGTTATTTTTGACGCCTGTAATGGCGGATACTTTTCACCAGGTCTCCATCATCGCCGTGCTGGCCAATCTCGCCATAGTGCCGCTATCCGGGACCATTTCCATAATAGGTTACGCGATGTGGCTTACGGGTGTTTTTTTCATGCGGGCCGCCGGAGTATTCGGGGCAGCCGCGTGGGCCCTTATAAAAGTGATGTTACTTATTACACACCTGGCGGCGCAGGCACCTTATGCGGCTATATCGGTTAAGACGCTGCCCGTGTTGTTTACACTGATATATTACATATTTTTTATAACGCTGCCACACGGGGATATTGACTTAAAAATTAAAAATATGAGCCTGAAAAGCGCGGCGGGAATTATCCTTGCCTTTTGGGCGGTTTTTCATATCGTGGTTCCATCAAATCCGGCGCTGACGTGCCCGGCCTTCCGCGGACTGAACGCGGCGTTTATACAGGCGCCCGGCAATAAAAAAATCCTGGTTATTAAAGGCGCTGATATTAAACCGGGTACGGCTGTGAGGAGTTCCATGGTTCCTTTTCTGCGTTCGCTGGGAATAAACAACATTGATTCACTGGTGCTGTATACAATCCCGGCGAAGGAAAGCATCCCCCTTTTCATGAATTTCAGGGTAAAACATGTTTATTGCGACGCGCAGTCAAAGACCGGATTTTCAGGCGAAGAGACAATAAATGGGTCTTCCTATTATAAGGAAGGCAATGACGCGTTTATGGATCTATCCCCGGATATGGCGGAGATAACGGTAAAAGAGGCTGATTTTGTATTTGTAAATTATCCCGAAACCGGGCTTTTAAGCAGGCAGGGGGCGGTAATTTACCTGCCGCAATCCGGAAGCAACATGGCCGGTGTTTTGAGTAAAAAGAATAGAGTAATAATAAATTCGCTGAACAACGGTTTTTTCCGGAAACCCCCGGCAATAGCCGGAGAAAACATCTTTGATACGGGGCGGACAGGGCAATATAAAATGGAACTTTGATGAATACGGCCAGATGCTGTTTAAAATACATATTGTATTTATTTGAAACGGACATTCCCAAAAGTAAAATATTTGCGATCCGGCTTAAAAGGCCCCACAAACCGTATTATGCCCTTTATAATATAAGTTAATATCAATTTTTTTTTAATGCGCCGCCATGGCATGGTAAATGCTCTATAAATATGTATAAATTTACATGATGCCGGCTGTGTTCTTATAAGCGGCCGTTAATTTTATGGATTTCCCAAAAAAAAGGAGCTAAACGATGGAGAAAAGGGATGTTTATGTTGAAAGGTTTTCGAAACAGCTGAAGGATTGGAATTTGAAAATAGACAGGCTGGCCGCAGGCGCGGATAAGGCGGCCAACGGCGCCATGACCGAATTTTCAAAACAGATTGAAATTTTAAAGCAAAAAAGAGAGGATGCCGCGAAAAAACTGCGGCATTTAAAAGATGCGGACGCGGATGCATGGGAAAGCGTAGTGGAAGGCACACAAAAAGCCTGGGACGACCTCAAGCAGGCCATGCATAACGCGAGCAACAAAATAAAGCAATAGCATGGCAGCCAAAAATTTTACCCTGCAAACGGCCGAAGCCTTCGGCACGGATGAAATAAAGGCGCGGATGAAAAGCGGCGAAAAGCTTGTCCTTGTACTGCCGGGCGGCGGCTCAAGGGGGCGATGGCAGTTTGGGGTCATATACCGCCTGTATGAGATAGGCTTATTGGACAGGGTTGATTTAATATGCGGCACTTCCGTGGGAGGTTTGAACACATTATTCACCGCCAAGTACAAATCGGAGATGGAAAAGCCTCTCTTGACATGGAACAACATAAAAAAAAATTCCGACGTATATGACGGTATAATGAAGTTGAGCACGCCTTTTGATTTTGTCAGGCTGCTCATGCAGATATTTACCGTTAACAAAGCCGGCAGCATATTAAATCCCAGGGGGCTTTATTCTCTTATAGACAGGGAATTTGACGGGCTGAAGCTTAAGGATCTTCCGTGCCCCGTATGCCTGGCGACCACCAATATGTCGACCGCCGATTTTGTGGAGATAAGCACCATGTCAGATCCGGATTTTTCAGCCGCCCAGCTGGCCAAGCTGACCAGCGCCATACCCATTATTTTTCCGGCGGTGGAATTTGCCAGCGGAGGATACACCGACCTGGGGGTGGACGGAGGAATGGGAAGGTTTAACCCGGTAAAGCTCGCAATAAAGAACGGCGCCACAAAGATAATACTGATAGGTACGTCGCCCCATAATATCCCCAGGGAAGTATTGAGAAAAGACATTGTGTCCCTGGGAGGGCGCCTCGAAAACGCCCTGATGCACATCTTTGAGGAATCTTCCTGGGATGAAGCCGATCTTTACAAAAAATTTTCAAGCCTTGACGCCGGGCAGTATCCTCCAATCGAATTTCTTGATCTTTACCCAAAGGACGGAACAGTCAACCCGGAATATGAAATAAACGCCCTGGATTTCTCGGGAACCATGACAATGCAGAACGGCTACGATCATGCCGTAAAGAATTTTTCCAGGGAAGTTATCAGCAACTTTTTAATGGCATAATACTATTTTGAAATTAATACATTCTTTACTATTGAGGTGAAAAATGGATAAAAACATGAAGGCTGTTGTAATAGATTCTTTCGGCCCCGCGGAGAACATGAAGGTAAGGGAAATACCGGTTCCTGTTCCGGGAAAAGGGCAATTGCTTGTAAAAGTATTTGCGGCCGGGATAAACCCTGTTGATACTTACATCAGGAAAGGCACAAGGCAGAAAATGTCAGGTGTTGTTTTTCCTAAAGTTATAGGCAGGGATCTGGCTGGCGAAGTGGAATCTCTGGGAGCAGATGTAAAGGCGTTCAAGCCCGGTGACAGGATAATGTCATCGGTAATGCCGAAAAACGGCGGGTCATATGCCGAATACGCGGTGGTCGATGAAAGCCGCGCATGTCTTATGCCCGTGTCATCATCATATGAGGAAGCCTCCGGAATACCCGTAGCCGGGGTAACCGCCATACAGTCATTTGAGGTCGCCGACGTGATCCTGGCGGATAAAAGCATCCTTATTATAGGAGCGTCGGGCGGGGTGGGAACTTTTGCAATTCAGGCAGCCCGGGAATTAAAGGCAAAAATAACCGCGGTTTGCAGTTCTAAAAACTCCGGGTTTGTCAGGGGCCTTGGCGCACAAGAGGTCATTGAATATGATAAAACCGATTACCTCCATTCCGGAAGGAAATTTGATTTTATTTTTGATTACGCCGGCGGCGGGGATCTGAAACTGCTTAAAAGCATGCTTAATCATAAAGGCGAATATATAACTACCGTGCGCAGGCCAAACCTGCTGTGGAACGGGATGTTCGAATCAAAATACAACTGGTTTTTGGCTGATATAAATACCCTTGACCTTGAGTGGTTCAGGGACACAGTGGGCGCCGGGAAAATAAAAGTGATAATTGACAGAGTTTTCCCAATGGACCAGGCTGTTGAGGCGCATAAATATGTTGAGACAAAAAGGGCGAGAGGAAAAGTGATACTGAAGATAAGATAATAGCTCAATTTGCATTTAACCCTTCCGCAAAATTGGCGCGAATTAGCAATACATATTGTATTAAAATCGGATATTATTGCCGGATTTATTATTTTAAATTTCCATGAATAAATCATCAATACAGGCGCTTTTCCGTATAATGGCGTTATTTTATTGATGTTTTATTTTATAAAAAACCAAAAAATCTTAAAAATGTTATTTGGCATGTTAATTGCTCTATATATTAGAATGGTGAATAAAATGATAAAAAATTGTCTGAAAGGTTTTGTTTTTATTGCGTCTATATTATTGCCTGTTGCGCTGTTCGCCGGGCCTCTTCCCGTCGATCTTGGAAGGGCATGCGGATTTGCGGCCCTGGACGGCAGCGGTTTTACAAACACGGGAAACACCGTATTAAACGGGGATCTGGGCAGTTTTCCGACAATAAGTGAAACCGGATTGTCCACATTGACCATAAATGGCACAGATCAGGCAGGAGATATATACACGCAGAACGCGAAAACAGATCTTACTGCGGCATATCTTGACGGTTCCGGGCGTACTGTTACCGCCACACTAGCCGCTGAATTGGGCGGGACTACGCTGACTGCGGGCGTTTATAATACTACCGCCGCATTTGACATTACCGGAACTCTTACACTCGATGGCGGCGGGGACACCAATTCTGTTTTTATACTTATAGCGGCGAGCACACTGACAACCGCTGATTTTAGCGCTGTCAGCCTTATAAATGGGGCGCAGGCCGGCAATGTGTTCTGGATAATAGGCAGTTCTGCGAGTCTTGGCGCGTCAACGGTATTTAATGGCACTATAATCGCGCAGGATACCATAACACTTGTAACAAATGGTTCTGTTGCAGGCCGGCTTCTGGCTATTAATGGACAGGTGATCCTTGATACAAACACAGTCGGCCTTGCAAATCTTTGCGGGATGGCGACGGCAACTTTTACAACCACGGGTACTTTGACACCAACTGTTACGATGACGGAAACACCTACCGCAATATTAACAGTAACCCCCAGCACAACAGAAACATTGACTGTGACCGGTACAAATACGGCAACAGCCACAGAAACGCANNCCGAGCATAACAGAGACGGCAACTGAGACTGGCACGGGGACAAACACGGCAACGGCTACAGAAACGCAGAATGTGACGAAGACAATAACACCGAGCATAACAGAGACGGCAACTGAGACCGGCACAGGGACAAACACGGCAACGGCCACAGAAACGCAGAATATAAC
>PLPI01000094.1:0-6707 GCA_003159495.1 candidate division FCPU426 bacterium
ATATACCCCGGATAAAACCAGCATCGGATTTTCCGACATCACCTGCTATATAGAATATCTCGCTATCGATATGCCCGTTGATAAAAGCAGTGAAAGAAAAAGATAAATATATACCGCGTAACGCACGTCAGAGAACATCTCAAGCCTTATCTTCAGCCTGGCGTTAAGCACCCTGTCTAAAAACACCGGTATTACCGCCACAAAAATGGTGCCGCACAGCGCGAATATACCCCACATCTTGAATATCCCGGCCTGNNAGGCCGTAATTCATCACGGGTAAAAGCGGATATATTACAAAAAACTTCAATACAATCAAAGCTGCCGCAGTCAATGGAAGTATCAGAAAAAGATAAAGCCGCCTTAAGACCCTTTTATTTGATTTTTTAGAGTCCACTATGGATTCCGCAGACCCGGACCGCGTGAGCACCTTGTACTGCTTGAGAAAAATATTTGTGGCCCATACCTCAAAGCGTATGAAGGTTCCCGAGACTTCGCGCCATATATAATATGCATAAGCCAGAATCCACAGCGTCATCCAGAAATATTCCCTGTTTAAAAACGCGGAGTGGACATAAATGACCGTGGCGATGGAAAGGCAGAACGCGAGCACCGCGTCTATCTGCGTCAGGTATACGGAAAGTTTTTCGCAGTAGCGGTAAAAGACATACTGGCTCATTATGTCCTCGAGTTCCTGTTTCTGTTTCCCGAGGGTTTTTACAAGAATTTCATCCTCGCCGTAAATCGCCGCGTCCTTGGTGTAACGGTTTATCCTTTCGGTTATCCTGTTATAGTATCCCCAGAAACCGTCCTTCAGGTGGTCGAATACGCCCATGATTATCTCGTATATCATAAGGAACATGAGCCACAGAAGAAAAAAATATACAGCCAATGTCTACCCCCGTTTTGCAGCTTTTTCAAGAAGCAGAGGGGCGCGTGAGGCTTTTTGGAGGCCCGGCGCCGCTAAAACCACTTATTATTTATATTGGGCGGCCGTCCGGAAAAAAGGCTCATGCGCCCCTCTGCTTAACCAAATTATTTGCACGGAACGTCGTAAAGGGCGCGCAGGTAATTTACCGCTTTGTCCCTTTCCTGCTTTGTGGATTTTTCCATGTAACACACTGCCACGGCGATTGTCCCTATTCCGTGGCACCCTTTTGTCCAGCATACCATATTTTTTGACGTGGTGGCGTGCGTGAGCACCTTTTCCGATTCCTGGACGTCAAGAAGATAGAATCTTGCGTCGACTTTTATATCCCTGCACAGGACTATATACACCCCGGGCTTTTCAAACATCTGCCGCGCCGACTGATACGGCCCCTCAAAATCATACGTTCCAAATTTTATGCTCATTTATCCCCCAGCTTTTAAGGCGAAAAATCACCGCCTTACTTTACTTTGCCCCTTAAAAATCCGGCCAGCCTTGTGTCGGTAGTTTTCATGTGGTTGACGAACCATTCCGCAATTTTTCTGCTTTCAGCGTAAACTTCCCGGGCATCCGCCTTACCGTCCGAAAAACGCTCCCTGATTTCAGCAGTATCTTTCATTATCATTTCGTGTGTTTTTTTATGTTCCGGATAATCGGGATATTTGTACATTGTCATATATCCTTCCTCGGTCCTGAAATGCTCCTCCGAATAAGCCTCAAAATATTTTATGGCCTCAATGATCTCCTCATGGCTCAGCGACTTATCAATCGCCTCGGATATTTCATTTATTTTTCTGACCATTTTCCTGTGCTGTACATCAATCTCGCCTATTCCAAAGGACATATCCGGGGTCCATTCTGTATACATTTTTTTCTCCTTATTCTATTCCTGCCTGAATTTTTTCATCAGCCGGTACCCCGTGAAAGGGATTCCGGAAATTTCAAACGAGGAAATAAGATATCCATTCTTCCCGTCGTCATATAAAGTAATTTTCTGATAGGTCTGCCCGCCGTCGCTGACTGCCGTGTAAAAGACCGTTATTTCCCTTGAACCGCCCTCCGTAAAATACGATTCCGCGCGCGCCCCCTCAAATTTTCCGTATTTTTTAAGGAATAGTTCCGTTGTTTTTTCAAGTTTTTCCATGCCGAAATTTGCCTTAAAAAACCTGTCGGTCATGGAATAGGCCGCGTCATACTGCTGTTTCACATAGATAAGGTCGATAAATTCATCGGCCTGCCCGCGCGCTTTCTGCGGATTGTGAAAGTAAATTATGCCGCAGCCAGCTGTTAAAAAAAAGAGCACGGCCGCCGCGAAGGTGCGCGTCACTGTCCGGACCAAATGTCCCTCTCCAGCTTGTCNNTTGCTCTGCCCCGCAATGACCCATACTTTTCCCTGATATTGCGCAACTGCGGCTCCGCTTCTGCCGCCAAATCCCGTTTTTGCAGTCGTTGACACCCAGTAATATCCGTTCACGCTCCACCATATGTCGGATTCCGGCGTTCCCGAGACGTTTATCCCGCCGATAACCCACATCCTGTCCTTATAGACAAATGATTCAAAATTCTTTCTGGGGCAAAAACCGGCTGTCGGAGTCACAATTTTCCAGTCAACCCCGTTTTCCGAGTTCCAGACATCGTTTGATGGTTTTCCGTTGTCAAGGCTTCCGCCCAATACCCATAACTTCCCGGAAAAATTAAGCGCCCCATGGCCCGACCTGGGCGTAAAACCCTTGCCCGAGTTATCCTTTAATTTGACCCATGCTTTAGGGTCATGAAGGTTTAACGACCACACATCGTTAAATACTGTTTTTCCATCCGTGCCGCCGGCCAGTATGAGCGAGTCTTTCAACACCGTGCTTGCCGCCGCCGCCCTGGCCTCGTAAGGAGAAGCCGCGTTCACCGCGGTCCATGTTGTGCCGCTCAACACCCAGGTGTCGTTGCAGTAATGTTTGTTGTTCACTCCGCCGGTTATGAATATTTTATTGTCATAAACTTCCGTATTAAAAAGTTCCCTGGCTCCGAAAACGGCTTTGGCGGTCAGGCTTACCCAGTACTCGCAGTCCTGGGTCAGCCAGGTATCGTTGGTACATCCGGAAACACCCCTGCCCGCGATGACATACAGGCTGCCGTTGGCCGCCGCCGCCCCGAAGCTGCACCTGTCCGAAAAATCGCAGTACCTGTCGCCCTGTAAAAAGTTTTTCATTTCAGGCGTGGGGCTCGGCGCAGGGTAAGGGTTTGCTGTTATGGCCGAAGTTGTCGCGGCCGTGGGGCTGCCCGTCTGGGAGCATCCGTATGTCATTAAAACTGTGGCGATTATGATAAAAATGTATTTTTTCATCGTGGGTTATTATATATTGCCGGGGAGTATTTGTCAAAACGTATTGCTTTATTTTTATTCTTTTTATTCTATTATTTTTATTCTATTCGAACTTAAAATCCTGCTCTTTCATCAGGCTGAAAGTTATGTCCACAACCTCGGGATCATACAGCCTTCCCTTTCCCGCGTCTATTTCCTCCAGCGCCTTATCTATCCCGAAGGCCGGCCTGTATGGCCTTGCGAATGTTATCGCCTCCACCACATCGGCAACGCTTATTATCCTGGATTCAAGGTAAATACGCTCCGACTTGAGCCCATAAGGATAACCCGAACCGTCGAGGCGCTCATGGTGCTGGAGTATTATATCGGCTATCGGCCACGGAAAATCGATTGTTTTTAGAACCTCATAACCCGCCTCCGGATGCTGCTTTATGATGTCGTATTCCGCCGCGGTGAGCGGGCCGTTCTTGTTCAAAATCGCGCCGGAAACAAAAATTTTTCCGATATCGTGTATCAGCGCCGAAATATAAACGCAGTTTATCTGCTCCGGCGGAAGGCCCATCTGTGCGGCTATCGCGCGCGCGAGCTGGGCGGTCCTGCGCTGGTGNNCCGACGGTATAAAGGTCCTTTTTCTCGACAAGCTTTTCCATGGCGTTGATTATCCCGTCCATGATTTTTTTCACGGCGGTGTAGCTCTGGTTAAGGTCGTCTTCCATTTTTTTCTTTTTTGTGACGTCCCTTAAAGTAACCTGGACGGCCCTGGGCGAAGAGTCCGGTTTTCTTATAAGCGTGGCGTTGGCTTCGCCGATTATGGTTTCGCCGGTATAACGCAGCAGTTTTAACTCCTGCCCGTGAAAACTCCCCTTCTCCTTAACAGAATCGAAAGCGGCCTCGGCCCTGTCATGTTCCTCCGNNGAAGCGTACCTTATGGTTCCATCCAGGTCGGTTATCATCACCGCGTCAGGAGAGGCGTCCACCAGGCTGCGGTACATTTCAGCCGATTGTTTGAGTTCATCCTCGGCTTTTTTCCTGCCGGTTATGTCCCTCACGATTGCCACCAGAAAATCCCTTCCGGAAATATCTTCCCTTTTAAAGCTGACTTCGACCCATTGCCCGGACCCTATTTTTTTATCAAAACATTCGAATATGTGGACGCTGCCGCGGCTCAGCGGCGCCCTGTTTTTTAACAGGATATCCTCGATTGCGGCGTCTTGCCCCGGCGACATGAATATTTCAAGGCCCCGTTCCNNTACGCCTTTTTATTCGCGTCCACAATTTCGCCGGTGCCGGGGTCCACAATTATTATACCGTCATTGACCGCGTTAAATATAGCTCGGTAATTTTCCTCTGTTTTTTTCAGCTTAACCTCTGTGAGCCTGGTTTTGCTTACGTCATGAATGGTATTTAAAACGGCCGCGGGCGCGCTCTGCTTGCCCATGATCACCGAACTGTTTATTTCCGCGGGAAAACGCGAACCGTTGCCGCGCAGCATTGTGTATTCCATCCTGCTCAAAAAACCCTCTTTAACAACCCTCTTTAAGTTCCTGAGCGCGCCTTCCCTGCTTTCCGGCGCAATAAAGAGCATTGAACTTTTCCCCCTGAGCATCCTTGCATCTTCCGCGCCAAAAAGAGCCGCTGTGTGTTCCGAAGCGAATATTATATTTCCGTCAAGGTCCGTAATTTCAACGGCATCCGTAGTTGTAATCAGCAGTTTTTCATAAAATTCACCGGGATTCTTATCCGGGGTCATGCCCCTTTTTGAATCGGTTTTAACTTTAACCGGTTTATTTTCTGATTTTTTATTGTTTTTTGATTTGTTTGTTTTCATCTCACGTTCCATTTTCCTTTGAAATAGGATTGTTCACGCTATTCTTTTTACATTATTATTATAATGAATTTTCGCGATTATGTAAAGTATTATGTTAGTTTTGGGTCATCCTATAGTAACAAAGTTACGCCCCTCTCTTTTGCTGAGGTACATCAGGGTATCCGCCCTTTTAACCACCGATTCCAGAGTGTCGCTGCGCCTTGCAATCGTCGCGCCTGTTGAAATGGAAATGTTAAAACTGCCGCCTTCAAAATTAATATTTGAATTTGCCACAAGTTTTCTTAATTTCTCGGCGATTGAATAAAGCGCCTTATTTCCGACACCTGATATAACCACAACAAATTCCTCGCCGCCCCATCTGCCCACAAAATCCTCTTCCCTTAGGTTGTTGAGAATTGTCCTTGAAACAACCCGGAGCGTCCTGTCGCCTATGTCATGGCCGTATGCGTCATTGACATTTTTAAAGAGGTCAATATCGATAAAAAGCAGGCCGAATTCTCCGACCCAGGAATATCTTGCCATTTCCTCAAGCTTCGAGCCGATTTTAATCTCACTGTACCGCCTGTTCCCCACGCCGGTAAGGCCGTCGATAAATGCCAGCTTTTCAAGTTTTTCTATCTTCTGGAAGGCGCTTATCTTTGCCGAACTGTCCGTAAACATCTCTATGGCACCGATTACCTCGCCGGAAGGGTCCTTTACGGGTGATATTCTTGTTATTACGGGTATCCTGAACCCCTCTTTATGTTTTAAAAATACACGCTCCTCAATCAGCTTTTTTTCTTTCATGGCCCTGACAGCCGGGCATGTGTCGGTTTTGCACAGGGATTCGCCCTCTTCATCGGTATGCATGAGTATGTTGTTCCAGCAGTGGCTGCCCAGTACCTCCGCCGCGCTGTAACCCGTGATTTTTTCGGCGGCGCTGTTCCAGTATGTTATTTTTCTCTGCCGGTCGCAGAAATATATGCCCTCATACATATTATCCATTATGTATTTGAAAAACTCGCCGCTGTAAGATTCTATTTTATCTTTTTCTTCCATTTTCACCGGGCCTTTTTATAATTATACATCACAAATCGTTCTGGTTCAACATATGGCGTAAATTTTCCTTATTATCAGCGCGCAGCCGGCCCTCCGGCAACAGCGTCCCTGCAGTAAATGCACTCCTTATTGCCGCACATTGTGATATCCGGCTTTATCTGGATTATCCTGGCGGCAAGCACTAGCGCCTTTCCGGCACGCATGGCGCGCCACTGGCTGTCGCCGCATTTGACATTTTTTTCCAGCGCCGTAAAATATGGAGAAAACGCGGTAAAGCCGTCCGAACATCCGCCGCTTTCACACTCAAGAATACCGCCGCCCTCGGAGAGCGCGCAGCGCCTGAATAATTTTCTCGAGGCCATCTGTTCGGCCAGATGCAGCAGCGTTAGTTTGTTGAGTCCCACGCCCGCGAGCAGTACATAACCCTCAAAAAGGGCCAGTTCCCTTAAAGGGGCGTAAACATCCATGGGCTGCTGCGTGGATATTATTTCGGAGGCAAATGGCCCGATGGCGGAAAAAGAACAAAGCGGATGGTTTCCACGGAACCTCCCTTTCCTTGAAACAAGTTCCGCGGGTATCGCCCCCATATTGGCGTCAAT
>PLPI01000094.1:6732-15328 GCA_003159495.1 candidate division FCPU426 bacterium
AATCGAATGAAAATGTCGGTGTCATAAGAGTGCATCCGTTTTCAAGGAAAGCGTCGACAACATCGGCCGCCCCTCCTTTTACCTCCCCGAAAGATTTTAACGACGAGTGAAGGCAGACTGTTTTTCCGGAAAGCCCGGCCGCCTTTATTGATGCGGCAATCTCTTTTTTTGATATAACCATATCAACTGCCGCCGTTGATAAAATATTTTACGGTAGATATGCCGGAATTTTTTATTATGCCATACCCGTGACTGTGATTTTTGGCTGTTTTATATGGATTCAATGCGCACCGCGTTTTGTTTTATTTTATAGGAAGCAGAATATGAAAAGAATATCCCCTGTTTTCGCCCTCTGCCCGCACAAATATAACGCCCCCGTGCGCCGTAATGATATTTTTTGCGATTACCAGCCCGAGGCTTATTCCCGTATAATCACCGGTGCTTTTTACATCCGGCGAGAATAAAGAATCGAAAGCCGCCTGCGGCCGGTCCGGATTGATGCCGGCCCCCGAGGCAGAAACTGAAATAAGCACGCACTGCGCGGATGCCCCGATCTTTGCGGCATAATCGGGCGCGTCCTGTATCTTATCCCCCGCGGTTACGGCGGAAACCGTAATTACCGAATTTTCCGGCGAAAATTTGATCGCGCTGATTACAAGGTTTGCCAGGGCCTGTGCTACCCTGTGGACATCGGCATTTACGGGCGCAAGTCCCGTTCCGATATCGGGCCTTATGGTTATTGATTTTTCCATGGCAAGCGCCGACAAGTCGGTGACATTCCTTCCGATCATATCAGCCATGGAACATTCTTTTTTTACCACCGTAAAGCTGCCCGATTCTATCTCGGAAACATCTATAAGGTCGTCTAAAAGCGAAAATATTTTCTGGGTGTTGTTTTTTACAACCTCGGCAAAGGCCCCTCCGCCGGGCTGGCCCGCCGCGAATGTGGCGGCGCTTTTTATCGCCGCGGCCGGTATCAAAAGCTCATGAAAAACCATGAGAATAAAATTATATTTTATTTTGTCCAGTTCCCCGAGCCGGGCCTGCTTTTCCTCCAGCTCCCTTACCATCCTGAAACGTTCTATTGCATATATTATGGCCCGTTTTAAAAGGTCGGCGTCGGTGCGCCCCTTTAAAAGGTAATCCTGCGCCCCTTCTTTCAGGGCCTTCATGGCAGTTACCTCGTCGTCCATCCCCGTTAAAATAACAATCGGCACACGGGGCGCTTTGTCACGCACCCTGTTTAATGTATAAATCCCGTTGGAATCCCCCAGGCTCAAATCCAGGAGTATCACGTCCGGAGTCTCTTTTTCAATTTCTTTGAGCCCGTTTAAAAGCGAGTCGGCGACGCTCAGGTAAAAAGGCGAATCCCTGACTTCGGAGAGTATTTCCCAGATAAGCCTGATATCGCCCTGATTATCCTCTATAAGGAGAACCTTAATGTGCTTTTTGGACATATGCCCTCATTTGCTTTTTGATGTTTTTATGATTGTAAACCAGAAATTTTCTATTGCCTGGATGGTAACCACAAACTTATCAAGGTCGATTGGTTTTGTGATATAACAATTGGCGTGGTTTTTATATGCGCTTGCCATATCCGAATCGGCGCTGGAAGATGTCAGTACAATAACAGGAATGGCTTTCAGTCCGTCATTTTCCTTTATCTCCTTTAAAACCTCAATGCCGTCTTTTCTGGGAAGCTTTAAATCCAGCAGGATTATATCCGGTACAGGCGCCTGCTCAAAATTTTTCCTTTTAAGGAGGAAATTCAGTGCCTCTTCCCCGTCTTTTGCCACGCTTATATTGTAATCCTTGCGCCCTTCTTCAAGCGTCTCGACAATAAGCCGTATGTCCCCCGGATTATCCTCCACCAAAAGTATCTCAAGCTTTGACGCGGCTCCTGAAAGCATTTGTTTTCTCCTTGAATCAATCACTTTAATATATAATAAAAAATATTAAAATTCAATCCAAAATGAGCCTTTAATACGCTATGCCGGCGGAAGCTTGACCACAGTGAGCCAAAAATTTTCTATGGACATAACAATCCTGATAAAATCATCCAGTCCGACGGGTTTTGTCACGTAACAGTTGGCGTTAAGGTCGTATGACTTCATCACATCCTTTTCCGCGTCGGAACTTGAAAGCACAACAACAGGGATGCGTTTGAGGTCCGGGTCGCGCCTGAGCTCCTCCAACACTTCAAAACCGCTCTTGCGCGGCAGGTTCAAATCCAGCAGAATGACGTCCGGCTTTGGGCTGGAAAAATATTCCCCCTCTTTTTTCAGCATTGCCATGGCCACCACTCCGTCCTGAGCCACCCTTAAACTGTTTCTTATTTTAAAATCCCTGAAAGTTTCCCTGATCAGCCTGACATCGGCCGGATTATCCTCCACAAGCAGTATTTCCACCTGCCTTGTGTCTGTCTCGGTCATGTTCATATCAACCCTCCCTGGATTTGAAATTTGCCCCGGTTACGTTTATTTTTTGCCGTCCGGAATCGAAAAATAAAAAGACGTTCCTTCTCCTTCCTTTGATTCAACCCGGATGGCCCCTCCGTATGATTCCACTATTTTTTTGCATATTGCAAGGCCTATACCCGTGCCGGGATATTCGCTTTTACCGTGAAGCCTCTGGAATATTATGAATATCTTATCGTAATACCTGCCGTCAATGCCTATGCCGTTGTCCGAAAATTTAAAGACCCACTCCCCGGTGCGCCTTTCAGCGGATATTTCAAGGACAGGCGGCGCCTCTTTTTTCCTGAACTTAATGGAATTGCTCATCAAATTCTGCGCCAGCTGCACCATCTGAAGTTCATCGGCGGTTATAACCGGAAGTCCCGAAAAACTTACGGTTGCGCCGGTTTCTTTCAGCAGCATTTCCATATTTGACATTACAGTCCTTACGACGTTTTCCATCGCGACCGGCCCGGGTTCCTTTTTTGATGTTCCGACCCTTGAATACGCGAGCAGATCCCTTATCAGGTGCTGCATCCTGTCGGCGCCGTCCACCGCAAAATGGATAAAATCATCCGCGTCCGCTCCAAGCTTGCCCTCGTACCTTTTCTTTATAAGCTGGACGTAGCTCGATACCATGCGAAGGGGCTCTTGCAGGTCATGTGACGCCACATATGCAAACTGCTCCAGTTCCGCATTGGAACTTTTCAGTTCGTTTATAGTGCGGTTTAGTTTTTCCTCGGTCTCCTTCAGGCTGGTGATATCTGCCTGCGTTATAAAATCAGCCGGCCTGCCTTCGTATATTATGGACCTGACGTAAACGTCGATCCATTTTCTCGCGCCGCCGCCGCTTTTCATCCTGAACTGGTAATTTTTCTGCTGTGCTCCGTTTTCCATTTTTCTTTCATCATACCCTTTTATCATCATTTCGGCGTCCCCGGGTTCCACATGGCTGTAAAAATCCGCGTAGCTCCAGCCGAGTATTTCCTGCCTGCTATACCCGTTTATGCGGGCGAAGGCGTCGTTTAAATATTTAACCCTTGCGTCCTGCAGGATGGCTATCCCTATCAGGGACTGTTCCGAAAGAGACCTGAATTTCTCGGCTGATTCCATTATTTCATTTTCATACTTTATCCTGGTGCTTATATCCTTCATTACCCCGAGCATTTTATAGGCCGCGCCGCTTTCATCCGGCAGGAACATTCCCTCATCCTCGACATAAACATAACCCCCGAATTTCGTCCTGAACCTGTACTTGGCGCTGTATTTGGCGCATTTCTGCCGTGCCTCCACCAGGGCCGCAACCGCATTGCTTCTGTCGCCAGGGTGTATCATCTGCTCCCAGATATCTATTGAAACCTCCCTGTTGAATTCCTCCTGAGTAAAACCTGTTATCTGCTCCACCGCGCCGCCCCATATTATGATTCCGCTGCTTAGTATATATTCATATACAAGCTGTCCGGTGCTTGATATTACGCTCCTGTATTTTTCCTCGCTCTCCTTAAGCGTCTCATCGCTTCTTTTTTGTTCGGTTATATCCCTTACAACACACAGCAGCATGCTTTTTCTGCCGATGGTAAATGTCTTTATCCTTACTTCACAGGTCAGTTTCCTTCCTTTGCCTGTTTTAATTTCGACTGTATTACTGCTGGTATCTCCGGGTTTTATTATCCACATATCTTTCCTGATCTTCTCAAGCCAGGGCATCCCTATGAAATCTGATACCTTTTTTTTCATCAATTCCGCGCGTGTGAGCTCAAAAATCCCGCAGGTCATTTCGTTCAGGTCTATCACTTTGACCTGTGGAATATCCTGGTTTTCCCGTGTCATTTCCATGATAACAATGGCGTCATTGTTGCTGTTAAACAGCTCCCTGTAAAATTTTTCGCTCTCTTCTATTTTTTGTTCGGCCAGGGCCCTTTCAGCGGCCTGCTCTTTCAACTTTTCCCCGTCCTTTTTCCTTTCTGTAATGTCTTCCAGAACCGAAATAGTCCTGATAAATTTTCCGTTGTTATCAAGCACGGCGGTGGAACTTATTGACACATTTATTATTCCGCCGTTCTTTTTTATCATCCGGTATTCTCCGCCGTATGAATGTCCCCTTACCGCCACTTCACGCAGCCTTTTCATCGCGGTTTTAGAGTCTTCCTCGTGCATAAACTCCCTGAATTTCCTATTGAGCAGGGATTTTCTGTCCGTGCCGAAAAGTTTTGCCGCTGCCATGTTATAGCCGACTATCCTGCCCGAGGCGTCAACCGAGGCTATTGCCGACGACGCGGTGTCAAGCGTCGCCGAGTACTCGTTTATCAGCCTCTTTGCGTTTACAAGCTCCGTGATATCTTTACCCTCAAAACAAACTTTACCCGGTCCCGCTCCCCGCAAATCCATAAACCATGATTTCCATAAAATCATACGTTCGGTTTTGTTTTTAAGGATGAATTTTTTTGTTCCGCCGGAAAAGGGCGCCGTCTTGTTTTTTACGGCCTTCAAATATTCCTTTAGCCAGCCGCCATGTTTTTCATCAAGGAATTTTCCGAATTCGAATGTGCCGGTGAGCGCGCTTCTTTTTTTTCCCGCAAGTGAAGCAGCCTTTGAATTAATATATTCAATCACTCCCGGGGCTGAAAGGATTATAACGGCATTTTCCGAACGGCCGATAATTTCCATAAAATTGCCGCCGGATAAAACGGGATTATTCCCGGTTTTCATTACCCGCTTTTTTTTTGCTTTTTTGACTGTTTTACCCTTTATTTTCAATCAAACAGCTCCTGAATGATTTGGAGTTTCATTATGGTATACAAGCAAGTTTGGTCAGTTATTTTATCAGATTAAGTATATGCCTACAAAATTACTAAGTAAAGCTTTTTTTTTAATATTACCAGTTTCCCGCAGCCCCGCCGCCGAAGCTGTCATCGTCCCTGTTTTTCGCGGCTTCAGCCTCATCCACATGTTCCATTACAGCCGGCCTATGGCCTGATAATGCAAGCCTGATAAGAAAAATAAACAGGCCTGCAAGGACAATTATAACGGCTATTATAGGCGCAATCCCGCCAACCTTCCCGGCAAATGATGACCGCGCTTCGATGAGCCCGGCCACGGCCCTTGCCCCCTCGTATATTCCCCTGCCATAATCATTCTCCTTAAAATTCGGCAGCATATGTTTTTTTACCACTTCATTCATGAGCCTTTCGTATTGCCCTTTGTCCCCGCCGCCGGCTTCAATAGCAACGCGCCTGTCGTCCCGTGACACAAGAAAAAGTATGCCCTTTCCCGTCTTTTCACCAATATGCCAGTTTTTATAAAGCGCCGCCGCAAGTGTTTCGGCATCATAGCCGGGAGCGGCCGAAGCCGTGGAGCTTACAGTCACGAAACACACGCTGACATTTGCGGTATCAAGCAGTTTTTTCAGGATATCCGTTACGGAAACCTCGTCTGTTGGGGCCAGCATACCCGCGAAGTCATCGACAAAATCTCCGGTTTGTACAGGCAGTGCCCCGCCCTGTGCGTATAGAAACGCGCCGCCGGATATAACCGCGGCAAAAATGGCAAAAAATATTATTTCATTTCTCAAATGTAATCGCATCGGGGTTTTCCTTCAGGTCTATTTTTTCATCAGGGAAGAATTCCGCCAGCTTTTCCGCGACAATTCCAATCCCTCCGTTCAATCCTATTGCGAACTGCCGGCCCGAAAATTTCTCCACAACGGCCTTTTTCACCGTTTCCCAGAATTCCCTGCCGACTTTTTTATTTATCCCGTCATCCCCGAACACGGCAAATTTCCTGTCAAAAACGGAGATATAAAAAAGCACGCCGTTTTTGTCCTGGCTGCCCCTCATTCCCAGCTGTAAAAAGGCGCGCCTTGCCGCATCAAGGGGTTTCCTGCCGGCCTTTTTCTCCACCCTTATCCTGATCTCCCCGGTGGTGCGGTAAGTGGCGTTCAAAAGGGCGCTGCCAAGTTCGGTCTTTTCATCCTCTGTAAAAAACATCGTAACATCGGCCATCTTTCACCCCGGGAATATAATTTCAATGATTATAACACTTACACAGCCTTATGTCACCGCTCAAATTTTGCCTTTTATTTCCAGGTCCAGCCGCGCAAAAAAATCCCTCATATAAATGTGCCTTTCTTCCGCAAGCTTTTTACCCTCTGTTGTCGTCATTTTTTTGGATACATGCCTTAATTTCACCATATACTCCCTGTAAGCGGTGTCCTCCCGCGTGTACGGCTTTGTTGCTGAAATTTTTATCCCGCCGTTATGTAGCCTGGCGCCTATTTCTCCGGCAAAAAGGAACGCCCTGCCTATGCCCACGGCGCCTATGGAATCAAGTTTGTCGGCGTCAAAGAGCGCTTTTTCTTCCGCCGTTTCCGGTTTTTTTGTCCCCCTGAACCTGTGTGTTTCAATGCACATGCATATCCGCGCCGCGGCCGCGCCGTTTACACCGAGCTTTTTAAGTATCCCGGCCGCCATTTTAGCGCCTTCAGCCGCATGGTCCTTTTTTCCGCCGGAAGAGTCCTCAATGCCCCGCGCTATGTCATGGAGCAGGGCGGCTGCTTTTACAATAAAAATATCAGCCCCCTCTTTTTTTGCCAGATGCACCGCGAGCCTGTATACACGCAGGGTGTGTTCCCAGTCATGGGACCCTTTTGACCGGGCATGTATGGCTTCCGCCTTTTCCCTTATCTTATCCGTTAAATTCATGGCTTTAAAGCGACCATTCTATTGGATACCCGGTCACGGCGTCCTTTTTTGAGATTGATTTCGGTATACCGATCTTCACGTTCCTGAAAAATTCCCTTATGGCCATTATGGCCGTTCCATTGACTTCCATAATTTATCAAGCCCTCCCTGATTTTCATGTATATACAATGGTAGTAATTATATCCCCGCCCCGAAAACAATTTTTCCTCCTGCAATTGTTCGGAAAACATTAAAATCATCGTCGATAACCGCGATATCCGCCCTCATTCCCCTTTTCAGCCTTCCCGTGTCGCTCAACCCGAGCGCCCGGGCGGGTGTGGATGTTGCGGTCATTAATATTTCCCCGGTGGATGCCGCCCCCCATTTTTTAATATTCCTCATCATCGCATTTACCGGCGTACAGCTTCCTATAAGCGTGTTTTTATCCCTGTAGGCCGCGCCGTTTTTTATGGCAAATTTTCCGGCGCTGTTTTCATATTTTCCCGCCGGATATCCCTGCATTGCCGTGGAATCGGTTATTAATACGAGCCTATTTGCCCCCATGAATTTAAATAGAAGTTTTACGGTTTCCGGGTGCAGATGCGCCCCGTCGCATATTATTTCAGCCGTGGCGCACGACCCCGCAATTGTCGCCACAGGCCCGGGGTCCCTGTGATGAAATCCCCGCATTGCGTTGAAAATATGGGTTACATGCCCGGCCCCCGCGGCTATTGCCCTTGAAGTTTCATCAAACCCGGCGTCCGTATGGCCTATCGCCGGAATTATTGAGGTCTTTTTTAACGAACTTATTATCCGCGCCGCGTTATCAAACTCCGGCGCAACGGTCATAACTTTCAGGGTTTTCCTGCCCGACAAAACTTCCAGCAGTTTTTTTTCCGCATTACAGCCGGAGCGCATGATATGTTTTTTATCTATCATGCCCCGTTTTTTTAAGCTTATAAACGGTCCCTCGAGATATGTTCCGATAATGCGAGCCCCGGCGAATGCCCCGCCGCATGAATCAACCGCCTCATCCAGCGCGCTTTTCCCTTTTGTATAAAAATATGCCAGAACCGCCGATGTAACGCCGGATTGCGCATACGCCGCCGATATTTTCCGCAAATCCCCGGCGCATGTAACTTCCATGGCGTCTATTCCCGCCGCGCCGTGGGTGTGCATGTCAATAAACCCCGGGCACGCTATTTTACCGCGCGCGTCAATTATGCCGAAATTACCGCCGGGCTTTTGCCCGGGCTTTAACGGCAGAAGTGATTTTATCCTGCCGTTTTCAACGGCCACACAGTTATACCGGGTAAATTTCTCGCCGTCAAATACCCTGGCGTTTATTACCGCCAATCCCTGGAACCCCGCAAACATTGCATTATCCGGGGTGTATGACATTTTTATCGGCCTTGCGCCGCTCATTTGATGGCCTCGCAAGAGGCCGTCATTATTATACCG
>PLPI01000122.1 GCA_003159495.1 candidate division FCPU426 bacterium
TACCGCCGTGAAAGGGCGGTGTCTTAACCTCTTGACCATGGGGACACTTATCATGCTTTATTTTTTAAAATTCATTTTATGTTAAATAGATTAGCTATTATACTTATTTTGCCTTTTTTTGCAAGGCATTATTGTATAAATCAACATACCTCTCGGCCGAATGTTCCCAGGAGAAATCCTCTTTCATGCCGTTGTTCTGTATCTTTTTCCAAACCTGCTGGTTCTTAAAGGTGTCAACTGCCACCCGGATGGTGTTAAACAGATCCGTCGCGTAGTATCCGGCGTAGGAAAAACCGTTCCCTTTTTTCTCCTTAAAATTATAGCATTTTACCGTGTCTGCCAGGCCCCCTGTTTCCCTTACAACCGGCACTGTGCCGTATTTCAGGGCTATCAGCTGGCCCAGGCCGCACGGTTCGAAATAAGAGGGCATCAGGAACATGTCGGAACCTGCGTATATCATATGCGCCAGGGTGTTGTCAAATTTTATGGAGGCTGATAATTTTTCCGGGAAAACCCCCGCCCAGTAGCGGAACATTTCATGGTAACGTTCCTCGCCGGTGCCCAGCACCACGAACTGCATGTTGAGCCTCATCATCTCTTCCATTATTTTGGATATGTTGTCGAGCCCCTTCTGGTCGTCAAAACGCGACACGAGCCCTACCACCGGAACATTTTCATAGTATTTCAGCCCCAGGGTCTCCAGCAGTTTCTTTTTTACTTCAACTTTCTTTTCGACCGTGTCGATATCGTAATTTACCGGAAGGCAGTTGTCCGTGGCGGGGTTCCACAGGTCATAGTCTATGCCGTTCAATATGCCGAAAAGGCTCTCCCTGCGCTCCCTTAATACCCCGTCAAGATTATAACCGAATTCCGGGGTTTCTATCTCTTCTTTATACCTGCGGGATACCGTGTTTACCACGTCGGAAAAAACTATCCCGCCCTTCATATAATTAACACCGCCGTAGAACTCCAACTGGTGCATGTTAAATATCTCCCACGGAAGGCCTGCATGCGACATAATCTCTTTCGGAAAAAAACCCTGGTAGGCTATGTTATGTATGGAATAAGCCGTGGCTATCGGCGCGTAAAACGGGTCGGCCGCGTATGTGGTTTTTAAAAAGACCGGAATGAGCCCCGTGTGCCAGTCGTTGCAGTTTATCACATCGGGCTGCCAGTCTAATTCCTTGAGCATTTCCAGGACGGCTTTGCTGAAAAACAGAAAGCGCTCCGCGTTATCCCAGTATTCCCCGGTGGACGTGCGGTATATCTCGTCCCTGTAAAAAAATTCCGTGTTGTCTATCATATAAACCGGCACGTCTGTGCCCGGTATTACGGTTTCCTTTATGGCTCCGGCATGGTCGACAAGGGCTATGTTGACATTGACGCTTTTCCCGGTATCCACGACCGAAAATTTCGCGTCGTCAATTTTCTTGTATTTCGGCATCACCACCCTGACATCATGGCCCAGCGCCCTTAAAGCCTTTGGAAGGGCGCCTGTTACATCCGCAAGCCCGCCGGTTTTCGCGAACGGGACAACTTCAGAAGCCGCTATAAGAATCTTTAAGGGTTTGATTTTCGCCGTTTTTGCCAATTTTCAGCCCATCCTGACTTCAATATTGTGTTCCTTTTTATCCTTGAACGCCGGTACCATGTTGCCGGAAATTATTTTCCCGTCAACCTTTACTTCGGCCACGCCCCTGCTGATGCCTTCGGGATTTTTTACCGATATATTGTATGTGACATCGCGCCACACGCGTTTTACATTGAAGCCCTTCCATTTTTTTGGTATGCACGGGTCGATGACAAGCCCGTCAAAATCCGGCCTGATGCCCAGGATATACTGCGAAGCGGCCACAAAATTCCACGCCGCGGTGCCGGTGAGCCAGCTGTTTTTCGCCTGGCCGAAATCCTTATGGTCGCGGCCGGCTATCATCTGCGAATATACATACGGCTCGGTCCAGTGTATCTGGGCGATGTCGTTGTTTGCCGCCGGCGCTATCGTTTCCCAGTATTTAAATGCCTGGTCGCCGTTTCCCGTCATCGCCTCGGCGCACATCGCCCACGGGTTTGTGTGGCAGAAAATCGCCGCGTTTTCCTTTAAGCCCGCCGGGAAGACAGAAACGTAACCCAGCTCGGGATGATATTCAGTGAATGCCGGCTGGAACAATACTATGCCGTATTTTGTGTAAAGATGCTTTTTTATTGAGGCAAGCGTCGTGGCCGCCCTTTCGCCTTCGGCGACTCCGGACAGAATGGCCCATGTATTTGGCTCGAGCCAGATTTTTCCCTCTTTTGATTTGTTCGTGCCGACCGGTTTTCCGTCATCGTCAAATGCCCTCATATACCACTCGCCGTCCCAGCATTTGTCATTTATCCTATTTTTCATTTCAACTGCCATTTCCTTATATTTGTCGACATCAAGCACCCTGCCCGATTTTTCCGCGAGCTCAGAAAGCAGGTTGGCTCCCAGGACAAACTGGCAGGCTATCATTACCGATACGCCCATGCCCTTCGGCCCCGAAAGGTTCAGGCAGTCGTTCCAGTCCGCAAATCCGGCCTTTGGCAGTCCGTTCCAGCCTATGTTATCCCACGAGTACTGTATCGCCTTCTGCAGGTGCTCGTACATTTTTGCCTTTGTCCCGTCAGTAAACGGCACGAGCTCGTTTAAAAAATTCATGTCCCCGGATTCCTTTATATAATTGCTCACGGCCTGCACGAGCCAGAGATGGTCGTCGCCGTATCCCTCGCGGCTCCCTTTTTTTGTAAGCGGAGAATATCCGTGATGGGCGCGCCCCTCGGGAAACTGCACCGATGCTATGTCAATGAGCCTCTCGCGCACCTTTGACGGTATCTGGTGTGCAAACCCCAGTGTGTCCTGGTTCGAGTCCCTGAAACCCATGCCGCGCTCGCCGCCGGCCTCATAGTACGATGCCGAACGCGACCAGTTAAAGGTCGTCATGCACTGATACTGGTTCCAGATATTTACCATAGAGTTGATGTTTTTATCCGGGGTCTCGGCGTGGTACTTGTTGAGGTTGTTTTCCCAGTATGCCGCGAGTGTTTTCAACTCAGCGTCTACCGAACCCTTTTTGGAATACTTCGCGAATATCTTTTCCTCTTCGCCCATTTTGTCGCAGTAGCCCAGGACGAATGTGACTTCTTTTTCCTCTTTTGCCTTGAGCGAAACATTTACCTGGAGCCCGCCGAAAGGCGCCCAGCCGCAGGCAAGTTTGTTCGAGCATTTGCCCTTTTCAACGGCAATCGGGTCGGCTTCGCTCCTGTAGGGGCCCACAAAATCCTGGCGCACGCCGTCATAGCTTGAAACCTTTTTATCCGACCAGAAATAGGCAAAGTTTGATTTGTGCATGTTGTAAAGGGTCATGTGGTACATGGCGTTGTTCTTGAATTCCGTTTTTCCAATGTTCAGGTTATACTGGTAATCCGTCATGTCATTCATGGCGTCCCATAGGCAGAATTCAACGTATGTAAAAAGGGAAAGCTTTCTCGGTTTGTTGCTATTATTTTTTACCTTTATGCGCCATATCTCGTTGGCTTCGCCGACCGGCACAAAATAGGATGTTTCGCTCTCGATGCCGGCGTACTCCGCCTTGATCTTTGTGTATGATAACCCGTGGCGGCACTCGTATTTATATTTTTTCAGGTCCTTGTTCGTGGGCTGCCACGAAGCCGACCAGTAATCCTCTTTTTCGTTGTCCCTTATATAAATATAACGCCCCGGCCTGTCGGAGGGGACGTTGTTATACCTGTAGCGCAAAATTCTCCTGTGCGCCGCGTCTTTATAAAAGCTGTATCCGCCGGCCGTATTGGACATCAGCCCGCAGTATACGTCCACGCCGAGGTAATTGATCCACGGAAGCGGAGTGTCCGGCCTGTTGATAACATATTCCCTGTTTGCATCGTCAAAATATCCGTATTTCATCCATTGCCTCCTATTTTAACAACAAAAGATAGGGGGGACATATCCCCCCTATCCTTTGAATATTTTATATTAACACAAGCCGGAATCTTTATTGAGCGGCAAAATTTCCGCCGCCTTAAAAAATATTTAAAGGTTTAAAATTTTCCCATTATGGAAAGGTACTGTATCGGCGTCAGCTCATTATAGTCATAGGCATAATCAATCCCGATAAAATACCACCGTACGGAAGCGCCCATTGACCAGTCAGCGGCCTGTGATAATGTTCCGCCGGCTCCTCCGTTGGATATCGACCCCCAGCTCTTGATTCCGCCGCGTATGGCTATCATTTTGTTCCACCATAGCTCTGCTCCGGCATGTACAATCGTCTGATATTCAGTGTCAAGGTCAACCGCTCCGATGAGTTCAAACTGGTCCATCGGAAGCCTGTAAGCCACGCCCGGCTTAAAATTAACCCCTATTGTTTCCGTGCTGGCAGCGGATCCGGAGGTGGCGTCCCAGTTTATTGCCGACATTACATCCTGCGCGTTTATTCCGAACGACAAACCTTTCAAATCTTTCAGGTTAAAAGCGTCGCCCACGTTAAGATAAAGGCCGAGGTCGAGGCCGTATCCGGAATAGCTGACCGTGGAATAGCTTGCCGTCGTGCCGCTATACGTAAGCGTGGGATAATCTCCGAGCAGTATTTTTACTGTCGCGCCCACGGAGAAGCCCTTAACGAATGGATACGCATAAGCAAGATAGATTGCGTTATCCGAGTTTTCTGCGGAAGGCGCTACTATTGTCCCATCCGATGTAGTGAGTACGATCCCGGATATTGCCTGCCTGAGCCATCCGAGCCCGAATGCCCCTGCTCCCGGCAGACCGGCCGGCGTTCCCGTATTATAAACAAGGTTGACATATGAATATGCCGTGTCAAGGTCGTTTACCTTTGTTAATTTAACGCTTGATACCTCGACACCCTGGATATTACACATACCCGCGGGGTTCCAGTATGATGTAGAAGCGTCGTCCGCTATGGCGGCGAATGTTCCGCCCATGCCCAGCGGCCTTGCGCCTACTCCAATTGCCATAGATTCACCGGCATAATCGTCGGCCATAATTACCGTTGAAAAAGCCATCGCTAAAACTGCGGCGGTCAAAACTAATTTAACACTTAATTTCATGGAACGACCTCCTTTTAAATTATAGCAGCTTCGGTCTGGGAATCAAAGAAAT
>PLPI01000073.1 GCA_003159495.1 candidate division FCPU426 bacterium
TATCGGTTTTATCCTGTACCAGAATTTCATAGACAGCGCCGGCTTTATAACCCGCCCTGGCAAGCAGCGAGGATATTTTATCCCTTGATATCGCGGCGTTCCATTTATACCCCCTGCCCTTTGCCGAGTACCGGTCGTCCACGCTTGAAAGATAATCCAGGTCTCCGCCCCAGACTTCCCGGGACGAAGCTGTTTTTCCGCCGGAATTCGCGTGAAAAAATGCCTGTATTACGGCGCCGTTATAGGCAAGCACCTCGCCTTTTGTCCCGTCTATTGCCGCATTAGTTGCCGGATTTTCCTTGTCCATGCCGCCGTAAACCTGCGAATTTACATTTGAGTCCAGGTCATATTCGGGTGTTTTATTGTTCAATTTGTTGTAAATGGCGAATGTCCTTGCCGCCACCGCCTGGGCCTTTAAAACTTCGGCTGGCCAGTTTGTGGAAACCTCAAAAGGAAGCACGCCGTACAGGTAATTTTCAAGCTCCACTTTATTCACAAGCATCATGGACGACATATTTGAGAATATCAAAAATGAACCCCTGTAGGATTTTCTGTTGAATTTAAGGGAGCCGGAAGGGCTTGTTATCTCGACCCTGTTTAGTAAAGTATCCCTGCCGTTGGCGATTATGGTGCCTCCCGCGGACAGTTTGATTGAAATTCCCATTGAAGGCTCGACGCTTGTACCCGGAATTGACGCGGCGGAGTCCGATGTTATGTTAAAACCTTCGCTGCTTTTTCCCAGCAGAACCTTCAGGTCAATCTCTCCGGATCCGCCTGAAGCCGTATCCGCCGCGGGTTGTTCATATTTTCCGGCTTCCCTTGATTTAAGGGAATCTGAGGATATCGGGACTATTTTTTGATTTGTGGAATACCTGTCGCTCATCGAGACGCATGACGCCGCGAAAACAAGGGGCAGAAAAATAATATATCTTAGATATAAAAAAGGTGGACGTTTCATTTTTTACCCGCAAGAAAGAATATCAATGATGCTATTATGCTTATCAGCAGGCAGGTTGCCGCCGGAAAATAAAAGGAAAAACCGTCTTTTTTTATTATGATGTCGCCCGGAAGCTTTCCGAGATGCAGGGGATTTCCGAATAGCAGGTTCAGCCCTGCGGCTGCGATTATAATTCCTGCTATAATCAGTAATTTACCTGTTGTTTGGGCCATATTACACCTCTTTTAACATGGTACTGTCATATAACACGGATAAAATCCGCAATGGGTTTTCCGACAGTACCGACATGATTATTTTTTCCATGAGAGCCAAACATTTCCGGGGCCGGATATCGCCTCGAGGCGGCCCATCATATCCTCTGTTACATTAACCTTCATATCGTCAGCCAGAACCGCTTCGAGTTCCCCGCCGTCCTTTGATATGAGGTGCAAAATAACGGTCGTCCCGCCCCTGTTGTGTTCAAATATAGAATATATTTCTTTTGTGGTTGCCTCGTCCAGGCCGACCTCGCGCATTTTTATATGCAGGAATTTGCCGAGCTTTGTGTACGCCTCATCAAGCGCGATAAGGCTCTCCATAAATATCACCGGATTGTCTGAATAGTAACTCACCCTTCCGCGGACCATGAACATCATGTTGTTGTCAAACGACTGCTGTTTTTCCTTCAGGCTGTTCTCGGAAGCAATTACCGTTATTTCCCCGGTCATATCCTCGAGGATAAAATGGACCGTATTTTCGTTTTTAGAATTTACCTTATGGGCGATGGAATGGACTATGCCGCCAACTATTACGTTGCCGTTCTCGTCCCTTTTTTTAAGTTCCTTGACCGTAACGGCAAAATTTTTCAGAAGTTTTTCATACCTGGTGAGCGGGTGTGAGGATACGTATGTGCCCAGGACCTCTTTTTCATAGGTTAAAAGGTTGCTTTCCGGCCATTCCGGCACGTCCGGCATATGGGCATCCCCGGCCGTGGTTTCAAAAAGGCTGAACTGCCCCATGGCTTTGTCTTTCTGGACGGTTTCTGCGCTTCTCACCGCACTTTCTATGCAGGCATATACCGCGGCACGGCTGGGATAAGTGTAATCAAACGCTCCCCCTTTTACCAGGCTTTCAATAGTCTTTGTATTGACTATTCTGTTATTGACGCGGCGGCAGAAATCAAAGATATCCTTGTAGCCGCCGCCTTCTTTGCGCTGGCGGATTATTTCCTCGGCCGCCCCTATTCCCACATTTTTTATTGCGCCAAGGCCGTAACGGATCATGTTTTTTTCCACAAAGAAAGTCACTTCGCTTTTATTTATGTCCGGTGAAAGTATCTTCAGGCCGTTCACCCTGCAGTCATCGATATAAAAAGCCGACTTGTCGTTTTTGTCCATGACGCTTGTCAAAAGCGACGCCATATATTCTCCCTGGTAATGGGTCTTCAGGTAGGCCGTCTGATAGGTCAGCACCGCGTACGCGGCGGCGTGGGATTTATTGAAGCCGTACTGCGAAAACTGGTCCAGCTTCTCGAAAAGGTCTCCTGCCTTTTCCTCGGTTACGCCCCTTTCCACGGCGCCGGCTATGAACTCGATTCGTATCTTCGCCATTTCTTTTTCTTTTTTCTTGGCCATTGCGCGCCTTAAGTTGTCCGCCTTGGCCACGGAAAATCCGGCCACGGCAACCGCGATCTGCATCACCTGCTCCTGATAAACGGCTATGCCGTAGGTCTCTTTCA
>PLPI01000118.1 GCA_003159495.1 candidate division FCPU426 bacterium
TTCAGCGCCTGGGTCGCCGAGCCGCATGCAGTACCCCAATTGCTGTTGCCTGAATCGTCGACACCGATTCTGATAATGGATAGACCGGCATGTCCGTTCACCTGGTCATCAGCCCAGAATTCCGTCGCAAGCGCGGATGTGATCTTGCTTTCGACCCATTGGCTGCTTGCGCCGAAACCCGATATTGTCTGGTATTTTGTAGTCGCGTCTATTGATGCCGTGCCGGCAAAAACCGGTGTCACAACAAATAATGCCAATACCAGTATTATTGCCGCCCCTGCCGAACCTGCCCCAAATTTGTTTTTCATACCCTCTCCTTTTATAAGACTGCCGGTATTTGTATAACGATTAACCGGTCGGTCAAAAAAAACTTTTTAAAACACCAATTAAAACCAGCTACCGCACACGCGTGCCACACACGTGTGGTGTTGCACGTGTGCACAATTAAATAATACTGAATTAAATGGGTATTGTCAAGAATTTAACGTGAAAATTTTAACATACTGTTTTAACATGTAAAACCAATGTGATTAACCGGTAAATGTTTTATAATGAGAAACTGCGTCTTTAAATACAGCGGTAGTCCGACATGTATTCACTGAGTTTAGGCTTTCGTGATGTTGCGTACATCCGGATATTTATTTAATAATAATATTTAATACCGGTTCCTAATCTTTCAGAAGCAGGGTAAGATGCCCCCGAATTAATGCCGCTTGAGACAAATGCGTCCATTGAATAATTCCGCATATCATATCCCAGGCCGAATGTAAGCGCTGTGAAATTTGAAAACCTGACGGCCTCGCCAAAAAAACTTCCGGCAGTAAAATAATAGTAGCCGCCATAATCTATTCCGCATCTAATCCGAAAATTATCCCCTATTTTTTGCCGCAACCCAAGTTCAAATTCCCTGTTATTATAATGAAAAGTTGCAGAGCCGGATTCATTGAATAAGGATGCCGTATATTGCCTGAAAATATCAACTGCCTCAAATTGAATCAATGTATCAGTCGGCAGTTTAATTCCAAAGCCGGCGTTAATATCAGAATTATCGAAAAGCTGCGGGAATGATTGAGAAGCCTGCAGGGTGTTTCCGAATAACACCGGATTTGTCCAGACTATCCCAATTTGCAGGAAATCCGCCGCCTTTATTACGCAGGCGATATCAAG
Source organism: candidate division FCPU426 bacterium (assembly GCA_003159495.1). Taxonomy (GTDB): domain Bacteria; phylum Oederibacteriota; class PGYV01; order PGYV01; family Palsa-1178; genus Bog-1181. The sequence continues at coordinate 1,168 of PLPI01000118.1, forward strand.
CCCGAGCCCCGCGGTATCGTTTGTGTTAAAAGGCCCGCCAATCTTAAAAGAGGCTCCCACGCTTATGCGGTCGTTAATCTGAAACCCCCTGGCAAGAATTATCAAAACCGCATTATCATTAATATCCCCGCCGACGTTGGATATTCCCGACCCCATAAATACCCCGAAACCATTATCAACCGCGCTGATCTGCCCCTGCACGTCAGATATATCGCCGCTGTAATATTCATCCTGGTTATATTTCAGCACATTGCATTCAAAAGAAGTAATCCTACCGGTGATATCCGCAAGGCAGGCGGGGTTGTAAAGGATGGCGTTATTGTCATTCATAAAGGTCATTGAAGCGTTCCCCATTCCCGCAGGGCCTGCGCCTTCAAACATTATGGTATTATAAGGGTTATTATCCGAAAACAAACAGGCGGATATTACAAACGACACAACCATTAAACAGGCCGCTCCAAATAATGTTTTTTTCATTCCCCCACCCGTTGTTTTAGCCAGTGCTTATCTTTAAGATAATTTTACATCACAATAATGACTTCGTCAATATGGCACGTTGGGGCATATTAATATCCGTAATTTTTTTTGATTTTCAATCGGGTGGACTTTCAGAGGCTTTAATACAGGGATATACGGGCGGAGTTTCCGCCCGTATATCCCTTGGTTAAAATGTTATCTTTTCAAACAAATCTCCGAGCGTCTGTTTCATCTTATCCTTGAGATCCGCAAGTTTTACATCAGTCTTTACTTCGCAGAGGTTGGCCTCATGCTGCGCGCCGTTTGCCGTCCATTTTCTCGCGTTAAAATAAACCTCGGCATGCGCGTCAAGGTGTTTCATGGCCTGCCTGATCTGGTTTTTCTGTTCCAGCCCGATTGCCGGGCATTCAAATCCGACAAGTCTCAGCGTCTCTTTCCTGCTTTTGATTGTCACTATTTTCGCCATTCCGGCGCTGGCCGCCTGCACCAAATATCCCATAACCTCCCCGCCGAGCATTTTCGCCGCTTTTGAGTCTATGTTACCCTCAATGTACACGGCGGCCCCCGCCGCGTCTGCTTCGGCGAGCGGATGCTGTGCCGGCACCGCAACCGGATCCGGGCTCAGCCTGTTGCTGATCATCCCGGCAAGCTGTTTTGTGTCATTCTCGCCCATGGGCGGCCTTACGCGCAATATTACTATTTCTTCTTTTTTCATTTTACTGCTCCCTTATACTGCTGTTTTTTAATCTGTACAAACTTTGGTTCTGTTTCTTTAACGCCTTTCACCAGGTACTGTCGGAAAACCCCGCACACATTGCCTGAGCCGTGGTATATGACATTTTTATCGGCCTTGCGCCGCTCATCTGATGGCCTCGCAAGAGGCCGTCTATATAATACATGGCGACAATCCAAGAAAAATATCATATACCACGGATAAACCCGGCAACGGGTTTTCCGACAGTACCCGCCAATTCACTTTTTACTCCAATCCTGTGGTTGATATTATCTCACATAATGTGGATTTTTGTATTTTAAATCGCATCAGGATTGCCATGGCTTCCAGAAATATATAGAAATGCGGAAATCCGGATAAACGCACTTCCTACTTCACCACCGCAAGTTTTGAAAATTTTTCCTGATGCTCGTTGCGCGGGCTTACCGCGGATATCCTGTAAATAAGCACCCCGGACGCCACCGGTTTCGTTGCCCTGTTCTTTCCATCCCAGTAAAAACTGTCATATCCGGCCAGGCCCGGCAGGCCGTCATGGTTTAATACGACCTCCCCTGAAACAGTATACACTTTAATGCTCACATCCGCGTCCGTGGAAAGCCAGTAGACTATATGCGTATCATTCATCATCGGGTTTGGAAAATTACCCTTCAGGTTCAGCACGAGAGGAAGCGGCGTCGGTGTTAATGTCACGGTTACCGTCGGAGTGATTGTCGGGGTTCCTGTCATCGTGACGGTATATGTCGGGGTAAAAGTGGCGGATATCGTGGGAGTCGGCGAGTATGTCCATGTCGGGGTTATTGTGCTTGTGGATGTCCTGGTAGGATAAAAAACGTACTCGTTGTTCGATGATGTCTCGCTGACACCGTCCGCCGATACATAGGCCGTGTTGCTGATCGAGCCGTCGAAAGCCGAAGTTATCTTCGCCAGAAAACAGCAGACATTGAATACCCCGCTGCTGTTAACCTGCGGGAAGTTCCATTCCAGTTCGTTGCCGGTCACGGTTGCGCCGCAGGCGCCGTCAATTGGCGCGAGTTCGGGCGGCATCGGGTCCCTAACCTTTACATTTGTATAGTTCAAAATCGATGTCCCCAGCTGGGCCAAAAAAGACGCCCAGTTTGTGGTTGAGGAGAGGTCCAGCCATACACCCCCGGCCATTCCGGGCATTTCACTCGGGTCGCAGCCTGAATACTGCGAACCGTAATACCCCGCTATGCTGTTGCACACCGCGTCTATAACGAATCCGCTGCTGTACAGGCTGTGCGCGGTATAGGTCATGGAAAGCGGCATTGTACTGTAAAAAGCAGAATCACACTCCATGGATTTTACGGGAGCGTCGGTGATAAGGATAAGCGTCTTTGAGGCATCCGGCCTCCAGAACGCGACAGCTGTATTAAGCGCCGCGTCTTCGAGCCCTTCCAGCCCCGCCTCCGGCCAATCCCCGCCGCCGTCCGCAATCAATCCCCCGACCCACCCCAGGAACTGTGAATCACTCGCTGCGAAGCCGTAATTTTTTTCCTCGGTGGGGTCCCCGGGAAACGGATCGTACATGTCCCTGTATTCCTCGAGCCCTTCCCTGTAATCTATACCCGCTGCGACAAGCTGCGATGTAAAACTTGTCAGGTTGTCTTTTATGCCCTGAATTTCGGTGTCCATAGAACCGGTGCAGTCAATGACCCACATTATGTCGGCCTTTGAATTCGCGGTCATTGTTATAAGGGCCGGATTGATGCTCAGGCACACAGTTACCGTATCACCCACCCTGCCAACGGAAGGCTCAACCGATTTCATCAGGGTGAGGCTCTGTGCTGAAAGATTCGCCGTGCCGGATAAAAGATATAAAAACGCGTAAAAAATTACCACTGCATGTATGAAATGTTTTCCCTCGCAGTTAATTTTGGCCATCCCTCTTCCTTTTGTAACCCCTAAAAGACGTATAAAAACATTAATAGGATTATTATACATTAAAAAAATTAAATTTCAAGCCCCGGGTGTCAGCCCCCCGTTCCCTCACTCTGACCCTCTCCCATAGGGAGAGGGAAAATCCATGAAACCTGTTGCCGGGCAAACTGCCGTCAACCCGGCCTATAGCTATTTTAACACTACCAACTCTTCTATATGATATGCAACACCACGGGAATTAAGCCTTACGAAATATATCCCGCGTGCCAGTGATTCCGGCAATTTTACACTTACATAGTATGAGCCGTCCGCTCCGGAAATATCTACAGCTTCAAAAGATGCCCTCATTATGAGCCTGAAAGCCTCGGTGTATACCAGGACTTCCGCACCGGCAGGCACGCCGCCGGCCTTAAATCCAGCAATAAAATGGTCTTTTGCCGGGTTGGGATAAATTAAAACATCATTTCCATCGCCCGGAATTCCGGAAGCCGCAGGGGTAGCCGTAGCGGTTGTTCCCAGCGTCACCGTGCAGGTTGCCGAAGCCGTAAACACTACGGTGCAAGTAACCGACGGAGTTGCTGTGTATGTTGCTGTTTCACCGGTAGTTTGCGTCCATGTGGGCGAATATGTTGCGGTAAAGCTTCCCGTTGCTGTCTGAGTCGCGGAGTCGGTGGCGGTTATTGTCGTTGTTTCAGAGCCCGTCGGGGTGACCGTCGTGGTCGGCGTTTGTGTCCATGTAAAAGTCGGCGTCTGAGTCAGCGTCATGGAAAAAGTTTCCGTAACAGTTGGCGTAGCCGTCATTGAAACCGTTTCTGATTCAGTCGATGTCTGCGTAACCGTTCCTGTTTCGGAGGCTGTAAAAGTCTCCGTCACTGTCGGAGAAACGGTAAAAGTTTTTGTTGTCGACCATGTGGGCGAAACCGTAAATGTCATTGTTTTTGTGGGCGTCCTGGTTGAAGTCATGGTACGCGTCGGGGTTACCGTAAAAGTAGCCGCGGCGCAGAGGAAATCCTGCTGGCTGCCGTCATCCCCGTAATGCTGTCCGCTTCCGCCGCCGGACCAGCCTTCTATCCTGACCCTCATCCTGGCCGAGCTTATGGTTCCGGGAGGGGGCCATATATAATTGTCATCTCCCGCCGCGCTTGCCGTTGTGGTCAACGCCGTCCAGTTAAGGCCGCCGTTGACCGAATAAAATATTTTTAAAGCGTCAATGCTGGTGCCGTACTGCTGCCAGTGGATGGTTTGCGGCGTGTTATTCAGCCATGTTTCCCCGCCGTCGGGCGAAAACAGCTCCACATCGGAGTCCATGCCCATGGTCCCGGGGTCAAAGGTTATAACGCCGGTGAACGTATTCGGAGTGCCGGTAGTTCCGTTGTAATACTGGTAATAATAATCATGGCGCATCTCGTCCCAGGTGTTATAAACTATGACATATTTATCATCGCTGTAACCCCATGCGGCAAGGGCATGCCCTCCGCCGGAGGAATTGTTGTACCACACGCACGGCTTTCCGCTGTTTATAGAATCCACCAGCGTCTGCCACGACCAGTCGTTGGACGCGCTTCCTGGATTATCCGAGCTTGTGGCGTCAAGATACCCTCGCGAACCGGCAACCGTGGTCAAAGCAGCCGGCGCCATGTTGTAATAGGTGGAACCGTCAGATGCCGTCTGCATATAATAGGCAAGTTCATAATGCGTTTTGGTCTTGGGCACATTATCGCCGTAAAAACTCCATGAAAGCGGCGCGCCATTCCAGCCGTTGGTCGAAGTCATTGCCAGCTTATCCAGGTAATACTGTATTAATTTTCCGTAATGCGTGTTTTTGCCGTAATTACCCCCGCCCATTTCACCGTAATTGTCCCAGTAACCCAGCACCATGCACGCCGAAGTCGGGACGCATCCGGCGTACCACAGATATGCCGGCATAAGTGTTTCATCAACACCGTTCATATAAGGAAGATAATGGTAGTCGGAAAACGCAGCGGACGCAAAAATTAATAATAAAGCCGTTAAAAAGATGGATTTTCTACCGGCCATAACGGGCCCATTCTTTTTTGAAATATCCGTTATTCCCGGCGCTTTCAGTCTGCGCCCCTTTGTACCGTTCCCTGACCGTTTCCATATCCTCCGCCCGCAGAGAGAGTCCGTTAAAAAGCAGTTTCTTTCCGCCGGATGAGAATTCATAATACTGGTCCATAGGGGTTATATAATAGATTTTTGTAAGTGAAGCGCCTGCGGGACACTGCGACTGCATAATATCGAGCATCGTGTAAAAAGGGGGCAGGCCGTGTATTATCTCCGGAACAGGAACAAGCGAAAGCCTGTCCGCAACCACCACCGTGCCGTAACTGCCTATGCCCCATTTCCTCTTTTTCGCGTCCTGAAATTTCATGTTGTGTTCCCTGTCGCGAAGGCCGCCTGATTTCACAATCTGCTCATAATCGGCTCTGCCGCCAAGGACTGCTGATGTAATCGAGGAATAATCTCCCGGATTCCCCCCGTCAATCCTGAAAACAAAATAATAATATGAAGCCCTGCCATTAATACCGCAGCAGGGTATTTCCCCCGCAGCCGCTGCGCGGCCCCATACCGAGAGAGCCGTTTTGACGGCTATCTTCCTGATTTCTTCAATTTGTACGGAATCAGATGAGGCTGATCCGGCCGAAGGGAAGCCATATTTATATGCCGAGGCAAAAAGGCATGACGAAAAATAAGCAAAAAAAATAGCTGCAATTAACGTTGTTTTTCTTATTCTCATTTTTATCTCTCCCTTCGCATAAACTTGGACAGATAAAAAGGTAAAAAGTTCCACAAAACAGTCAAATGATTTCGTTTAACGCCTGTGCCGCGGGGTAAACCTGGACGACGGCCGTAAAAAAAGTCCCGCCCGCCCGGCAAACCCCGGAGCGTCAGGAGCTGGTTCGGGCCGCCATCATTCGACAAGCTCATGATCCTGAGTTTATCGAAGGACATAGGGCGGCCCCTACAGGAACAATACAGGCAAAATGGTACGCCTACATTTCAGCTTTTCTCCTGAACCTTGACCTGTAGCCGCATTTTGCGCACAGTGGCTCAACCGCCTTTTTCGCCGAGAAGCCGTCGTATATTTTCCTGGCCCTTTTACCGGTTAATATCTCCTCAAAACCCTTTTCCCTTATATTGCCAAGCGCCATTATGCCGTTGGCGTCCAGGCAGCACGGCACAACCGTTCCGTCGGCCAGTACCGCGATCTGATCCCTCAGGCCAAGACAGAAGGCCCTGCCTCCGGTTTCCGGAGCCTCAAGCGCGGGCCATACGAACCTTTCCGCCTGGCTTAAAAAAATATTTTTCGCCAGGTTTATTCCGTTCACACGCGTCTCTTTTTTATCAACGGGCGCTGCCTGCGGATATTTTTTTTCTATCATTCCGATAATATTGGAGTTTAATTCCGCCTCATCTTCCCGCAGGTTCCAGAGCCTGAGCGATATCAGCACTCCGGCGGCGGCCGCTTCCCCGGCAAAATCAAATACAGGCGCCGCATACCTTTCCATGCTTTCTTTGTCCGCCGCTTCATCACTGCTGTGCAGGGAAAAACTCACCTGCCTTAAGGCGGGTTTATGCATGATGTTTTTGAGTTCATTCATCATTGTGCCGTTGGTCGCTAGGTTTACCTTGAAGGAATATTTTTCACACAGATCCATTAGTGACCCTATTTCAGGGTGCATGAGCGGTTCGCCCATGACATGCAGGCACAGGTGCGGCGCGCGTCCTTTTATCTTTTCAAGTATTTCCCCGAAAAACCGGATATCCATGAATTCTTCTTTTTTTTTCGTGCCGCCGCAAAAAGAGCATTTAAGGTTGCATACATTGGTAATTTCCACATATATCTTTTTGAATTTTTGCATATAAACATCCCTGCCGTTTAAGATAAAAAAGGCGGCCTTTCAGCCGCCTTTTATTTTTTTCGGTTTATTTAAATAAGCCCCGCCTTAAATTTCCCTTCTGTTCTTGCGCCTGTCCGAATCCTGTATGACCAGGTCGAATACGGGTTTGATGCCTTCCTTTTCAGCCCTTTTTATCCTGTCAACTTCCTCTTCGCCGAGTTCCATTATGGCCTTAAACACAACCCCGCGGTGCAGGTCGCCGGTAAAGAGCCATTCATACTCATCCTTATTATATACGCTTTTGCCCTTCTGCTGCCAGGATACAAACACCAGGTCGATCTGCTGTTTTTCATAAGTGTCGAACATTTCAAGTTCCCTGCCGTCAAAATACTCCACGGCATTATCTATTTCCGGGAACTCAACCTTGAATATACCCAGGTTTATGTCGATGACCTTGCCGACGCCGTCTATTAATTTTTTCTGCCTTTTTATAACTTCACCCTCGTTGTTTTTCCAGAAATCGAGGTTTTTTACCCTTACCCTGTCTCCTACCTTCATGTTGCACCCCTTTTGCGGCATAACAGCCGTATTTATAAATGCAGCTTTAAAAATGTAACAGGGCAATTATACAGCCAAAAAAAACCTTTGTCAAGACGGGTTAAACGGTTTAAACACGGGCATGACACGTGAAAAGGTACACTCAGGCCATAAAAATGGAGCGTAAAACACTCCGCCTGTTTGTCTCATCAATAACGGCAGCCTATAGGGGCATGTATAGTGCGTGGAAAAACCAATGGAAGATTTTATGTTTTGTCATTTAAAAAACCTGATTATTTTAAAATATCCCGGAAATAGA
>PLPI01000048.1 GCA_003159495.1 candidate division FCPU426 bacterium
ATATACCCCGGATCAGGTAATGTTTGCGGGATTTTCCGACAGTACCTTATTATATTATATGTATGCGCGGCTTAATGCGGACGCCTGACGGGAGCACAAATGAAAATCAAGGGAGTAAGCTACGATGCCGGGCGCGTCATGGGGACCAACTGGCGGCCGGAATTCAATCCGCGGGTGGTTATTAGGGAGTTTGAAATAATAAAAAACGACCTTCACTGCAATGCTGTCAGGATTTGCGGGCGTGACATAAAACGGCTGATATTCGCGGCACGGGAAGCATTAAAGCAGGGGTTTGATGTATGGCTTTCTCCGGAGATGTGGGATAACGGCATGTACGAAACATATTCATATATTAAAAAAACGGCTGAAGCCGCCGAAATGCTCCGCTTACAGTGGCCGGACAAACTGGTGTTTGTTGTCGGGTCGGAACTGACTCTTTTTATGAGGGGTATCGTACCCGGGAAGCGGTTTCTGGACAGGCTTAAAAATCCCGGCCTGTGGGAAAATGTAAAAGCGGGAAAGCATAACGAACCGCTGGGAAAATTCCTTTCAAGAACCGTTGAAGGCGTGCGGAAAGTATTTCACGGAAAGGTGACATACGCGTCTCTTATATGGGAAAATGTCGACTGGAACATCTTTGATATTATCGGCGTGGATCATTACTGGGACGACCGCATAAAAGAGAGGTATGTTGATATGCTGGCGCCGTTTTCTTCCTTTAAAAAGCCGGTTGTTATAACCGAGTTCGGGTTCAGGACCTTTACGGGGGCGGATAAGGCCGGCGCAACGGGGCTAGGCAATGCCGATTATTTTTCCCTTTTCCTGCACAGCCTCCCGATGATTGGAAGGTTTTTCCGGCCCAGGGTAAAGATTATTCACGGACGCGACGAGGCACTGCAGGCGCACAGCCTGACGGAACAGTTAAAAATTCTTGATTCAGCCGGTGTGGAGGGGGGATTTATCATGACGTTTGTATCCCCGATATATCCGTATGATGACGAGCCGCAATACGACCTTGACAGGGATAATTTCAGCCTTGTTAAAAGTTTTCCGGCGGGAAAACGCGGAGAAACATACCCGGACATGCCGTGGGAACCAAAGCAGGCATTTTATTCCGTAGCGGAGTATTATAAAAAGTAACGAAGGAATATTGCTATTTTAACAATAAAATAGTAGAATAATACGCGCGGATAAGACTATCGCGCGAAGGCAAAATTTAAAATTTAAAACCAATAAGTGTAAAGCGCGGAGGAGGTTTCCATGAGTATAACAATAAAAGATGTTGCAAAAAGGGCGGGTGTTTCACATACCACCGTTTCCATGGTGGTTCATGATGACAAGCGCATAACCGCGGAAACCAAGAAAAAAGTCCTGGCGGCAATTGAGGAGCTGAAATACCACCCGAACTACCTTGCGCGCGGGCTGGTCCAGGGGAAAACAAATACCATCGCCATAATGGCAACTTTTTTCTCGTCATTTTTTGAAATGAATTTTTTAAAGGGTATAGAGCAGGAAATGGGCGACTCTGAATTTCAGATAAACGAATATTCGACACGCGGCAGACCCGGGGTAAAACAGCAGATAATGGAACAGATATTATACGGCAAAAGGGCGGATGTGCTTATATTGCTCTCCATAAAACCGGATAAATCAATTTTAGACGAGTTTAAGAAGAACGAACTGCCGATTATACTTATAGAAGAAGAAATGAAAGGCGCGCATACTTTAAAGACCGATAATTATAAGGGCGGCTTTCTTGCCGGGGAATATCTGGTGAAAAAAGGGCGCAAAAATATCGGGGTTATCGTCGGGGAAATAAACGGCGATGAGGTGGGTACGAGCCCGGATGAGCGCCTGCGCGGATTTAAAAGGGCGCTTGAGGACGGCGGGGTTGCTTTTAACAAGAACCTTTTAATACAGATAAAGAACTTTGATTACAGGGACGGGAAAGAGGCGCTGAAGGAATATTTAACAGCAGGGGCAAAACTTGACGCGGTCTTTTGCGCGGCCGGGGATTATGTGGCCATGGGGTTTCTTGAGGAAGCAAAACGGCAGGGTGTAAAGGTGCCGCAGGATATAGCGGTTGTCGGATACGACGACCTGGAGATGTCGGCGATTGTAAATCCGCCGCTTACCACTATAAAACAGTCGATAACAGAACTGGGCAGGGAAGCTTTTAAAATTTCAGTTGATGCGGCGGCCGGGAAACTGAAAGAACCGAAGATAATAGTACTTGCCCCGGAGCTTAAAATAAGGGAATCTGCTTAAATAAGCGTCGCATAGGGTTGACATTAGAGGTTTTGTGTGATATATAAGATGAAGCTATAGAAATTTTCTGGAGGGTAGGTTTGATGAGATTAAGGATTTTTGTGTTTATTTCCGCCATTATATTATTTTTGTCATCAACTGTAATGATTTTTGGGGATGGCTCTCCTACGGTAACACCAACAGTAACCGAAACATCAACCGAGGCAGATTCGCCGACGGTTACACCTTCATCAACGGAATCGGAATCACCTACAATAACACAAACATCAACCGAAGAAGATTCGGCGACAGTAACGCCTTCATCGACTGAGTCTGGTACTGAAACGGCAACATTGACAGCCACTGCAACATCAACAGAAGCGGATACGGTGACAGCAACGCCGACATCAACCGAGGCTGATTCGCCAACGGTAACGCCGTCATCAACGGAGTCGGGAACTTTAACATTGACAGCCACGTCAACATCAACAGAAGCGGACACGGCGACAGCGACGTCAACATCCACGGAAGCTGATTCTCCGACAGTGACGCCGACATCGACCGAGGCTGATTCGCCTACAGCTACATTTACTGCCACAGATTCAATAACACCGACAATAACAGAGACATCATCGAATACAGGAACATATACCGCAACCATGACAATAACAGAAACAGATACGGTTACGCCTACCTTTACAGATTCACCGACTGTAACCGAAACATGGACGGAATCGGAGACGCCAACTATTACAATGACTTCGACGGAATTACCTTCACCGAGCGTTTCTCCGACGATAACAGAGACCGCAACCGGATCCGCAACCCCGTCTGTGACGGAAACGGCCTCCGAATCCGCGACCCAGACCATAACGCCTACTCAGACAGAGACGGGTACGGCAACTATTACCCCGACAATAACAGAAACGGCCTCCGGTACGGTAACCGGTACGGTTACTGCCACTATAACCGGAACTGAAACAGAGACGGCCAGCCCGACAGTTACCGCAACAATTACACCGACCATGACCGAAACTGTTTCTCCGACAACGGCGGCGGATACATTTACGCCGACAGCCGTGGATTCTTTTACGGAGACTGTTACGCCTTCATTTACACCCACTTTCACATTGACGTCCACGACAACTTTCACGTTAACTTCCACGCCGACATTCACGCTGACGTTTACGCCGACTTTCACATATACGGTTACGTCAACGGGCACGGCGACGGTCACGCAGACAGCGACACCAACATTTACGCCGCAGATAACATTTACATCTACGCAGACTGTAACGTTAACACCGACTGCGACGGCAACGGTTGAGACCTGGGAGTATTATCCAAATCCCGTGAATCCCGTAACCCAGGTGCTGAATATAGCTGTTGATTATTCCGGAGATATGGACGATGTAACCCTTTTAATATACACCACGGGCATGCGCAAGGTAAGGGTGATAGATTTTGGCGCCGTGGCCGCGGGTAATAAGATAATTACAACGCCGTCGGGAAGCCTGTCGGGATTGAGCCGGGGCGCGTACTATACCGTAATAACAGGGACAAAACACAGCGGAGGCTCCGTGGTCTCCGGCATTAAAACCATACTGATATTTTACTGATATGGATTTTTAAAATAGCGCTAAAATCGGTTTATACCGTACAGTCCTGTCAAATCATTATTAATTTCTTTTGGAACTATTCGGGATTAACGCACGTCTAAATGTTGTTATCAGGTTTACAGGAATTTTTTTTGTGATATACTTAGGCAGTCTAATTATTCATAATGTTAAGTATTATACTCTTTAAAGAAGGGAATCTTATGGCGAAAAAATTGTTTCCTGCACTGTTGTTGATATTTTCGGCTTTTTCAGCATCTCTTTTTGCCGGCGACCTTACCTGGGATTTGTGCGTTAATGAAGCGCTGAAAAACTCGCTTTCATTGATATCGGCCAGGGAAATATTGAACCAGGCCAGGGCGGCAAGCTGGATGCCCGTAAGTTCAGCGCTGCCGCAAATATCGGCTTCGGCCTCGGGTTCCAAATCGGGCAATGAACCCGGAGTGGACGCCACGCCGACGATATTGAACGGGATTTCTTACAATCCGGCCAACACGTACGATGAAAACTACTCATACGGATTGACCGCAAAACAGCTCATCTTTGACGGATTTGACAACACCCAGCAGATACTAAAGGCGTCGGAAGACCTGAAAGCCGCGGAACTTAATTATAAAATAGCGTCAAGCCAGGTAAGATATAATTTAAAACAATCGTATGCAAACCTTATGAAGGCGCAAAGAATGGTTGTTATAACCGGGCAGATTTATGACCTCAGGACAAAACAGTATGGCGACTTAAAATTGAGGTATGGCGCGGGAACCGAGAACAAAGGCGACCTTATGTATTCGGAAGCGGATATGGAACAGGCCAAATTTGAACAGGACCAGGCGGTAAGGGATTTGGAACTTGCAAAGCTTGATTTCGGGAACAAGCTCGGAAGGGATAAAACGGACGACATAGTCTTAAAAGAGGATTTTACAACTACCGAGAACTCGGACAAGGACCCCGATTTTGACGCGCTTATGAAGACAAATTATTCGCAGCTTCTTGCCGCGGCGCAGGTGCGCTCGGCGGGATACGCGCTCGGCTCCACGATCAGCTCAATGCTCCCGACGGCTTATCTTGACGGGAGCCTTGGAAGAGGCGGCTCTGAACTGATGCCGCAGAATACGCAGTGGTCATTCGGAGTTGATATTTCATTTTCAATATTTGACGGCGGGAAATCAGCCGCCCAGACGGCCCAGGCATCGGCCGCGCTATCCCAGGCAAAAGCGGATGAAAAATCATCCGACCAGCAGGCTTTATACACCCTGGAAAATTCATGGAACGCATTTAAAGACGCGGTATTGACGCTTGCCGTACAGAATAATTATCTGATTGCGGACCAGGAACGCGCGAAAATAGCGGACGCGCAATATACGACGGGTTTGATTGTTTTTAACGACTGGACAATAATACAGGACAGCCTTGTATCCGCGCAGAAATCATTTGTGGCGGCTCAGGCCCAGTTACTAATATCTGAAGCTGCCTGGGTGCAGGCAAAAGGAGGAACTCTTGAAGACGATATCAGATAAAAAATCAGGCGCAATCTGGTGGATTGCCGCGCTGGTCATTGTTGCTATTATTGCGTTTTTCATATTTAAACCGAAAAAATCATCGGAAGTAACGGTTGAATACCAGGCCAAGCTGGGGAACATAAAAGTTTCCGTAAGCACTACCGGTGTTATTCAGCCGCAGAACAGGATTGCCATCAGCCCGCAGATACCCGGCAGGCTGGAATCCGTTTCTGTCGTCGAGGGCGACTATGTAAAAAAGGGGCAGATACTCGCCTATATGAGCTCTACCGACAGGGCGGCATTGCTTGACGCGGCGCGTTCCCAGGGCGAAAAAAACATGCAGGAATGGGAAGACACATATAAACCCATACCTTTGATAGCCCCGATAAACGGGCAGGTTATAGTGCAGACCATCAGGCCGGGCCAGTCAATATCGACCACGGACGCGGTTATTGTACTTTCTGACAGGCTAATAGTCCAGGCCCAGGTCGACGAAACTGATATCGGAAAGCTGAAGCTTGGACAGAAGGCAAACATAAGCCTTGACGCGTACCCGAACACAATAATCGAGGGGACCGTTGACCATATAAATTATGAGTCATTGACTGTTAATAACGTAACTATATACGAGGTGGATATTCTTCCAAAAAAAGTGCCCGACTTTTTCCGTTCCGGCATGTCGGCGAATATAGACGTTGTTGAACAGGAAAAGGATAATGTAGTGCTCCTGCCGGAGGAAGCGGTGAAGACCATTGACGGTAAAACTTTTGTTTTTGTGAAGACAGCTGATGCGAAAAAACCTGAGAAACGTGAAATTGTCACAGGGCTTATAAATGACGACGATGATACAGAGGAAATAGTTTCGGGTTTAAACGCCGGCGATATTGTGGTTGTCAAAAAGAAAACTTATGTGGCGTCAACAGGGGCGCAGACAGTAAATCCTTTTATGCCTTCAAGGGCGCCGTATACTCCAAGCGGAGGGGGCCATTCTCACTAAGGAAATGGTTTAGTACGGCAGTAATCAATGTTGATAGATTAAAGAATCAATAGATGAGGTAACTGATGAATATTATCGAGATAAAGAAGCTGAACAAAACATACAGGACCGGAAAAGTTGAATTCAAGGCGCTTGACGATGTATCGGTAACCGTCGAAAGGGGCGAGTTTGTCGCCATAATGGGGCCGTCAGGTTCCGGGAAATCAACACTCATGCACCTTATGGGATTTCTTGATTCGCCAGATTCTGGTTCTTACATCATTAACGGCAGGGAAACTTCGGGACTCTCGGACGATGAATACGCGCAGCTGCGCTCCTCTGTTATCGGTTTTGTGTTCCAGCAGTTTCACCTGCTTGCAAGGGAAAGTACCATTGAAAACATCGAGCTTCCGCTTATTTACGCCGGAAATACGGATTCAAACGGCAGGGGATTAAAATTATTGAAAGACGTCGGGCTTTCTTCCAAGGAAAATAATATGCCCAATGAATTATCCGGAGGCGAAAGGCAGAGAGTGGCGGTTTCAAGGGCGCTTATCAACGACCCGGATATAATACTCGCGGATGAACCGACGGGAAACCTTGATTCAAAGAGCCAGACCGAGATAATGGAGCTGTTGTCAAATCTGAATAAAAACGGCAAGACAGTCATCGTGGTTACCCATGACGAAGAGGTTTCGGAATATGCGGCAAGGATAATAAAGATCAGGGACGGAAAAGTCGTATCCGATGAAAAGAAAATAGGAAAAAATTACATAGCACCAAAAGATTTGGATGTAAAAAAAGAAAATGAAAAGTCGACCGCAAAACCCGTGATAACAAGGATAGAGTTCGTCGATTATATAAAGCAGGCTTATAATTCAATTTTAGGGAACAAAATGCGTTCCATTTTATCAATGCTCGGCATACTAATAGGAGTGGCCGCGGTTATTGCCATGCTCGGAGTGGGCCAGGGGGCAAAAGACTCGATAGCAAAAAGCCTCTCTTCCCTCGGTTCAAACCTTTTGACCGTTATTCCCGGGAATTTTCATATGGGCGGAGTTTCGCTTGGAACCGCAACAGTGACACGTTTTACGGAGCAGGACATTGAGGCCCTGGAAAAATTGCCGGATGTTAAATATGTGTCCGGCACAGTGAGCGGAAGGGCCCAGGTGGTATTCGGCGGCAAGAACTGGAACACATCCGTACAGGGAGTAGGCGTTAATTATCCTGTAATGAGAAATTCGGTCCCCTCATACGGGGCGTTTTTTACGGATGAAGACATGCGTTCCAGGAACAGAGTCTGCCTCCTCGGGCAGACGGTTATAAACAATCTGTTCGGCGACGCAAATCCCGTCGGCAGGGAAATAAAGATCAACAGGATAGCTTTTAAAGTTATCGGCGTTCTGCCCTTAAAAGGAGCGACCGGTTTCAGGGACCAGGATGATATTATTATCCTGCCGTTATCCACGGCAATGTACAGGCTTCTGGGGAAAATTTATATAGATTCGATAGATGTGCAGGTTAAAGATATGAACCTTATGGACGCCGCCGAGGATGAAATAACGCAGGTGATCAGAAAAAAACACAGGATTACGAACCCCGACGACACCAGTTTTCAAATTATGAATATGGCGGAACTGCAGAAAACTTTTGCTCAGACATCGGAAGCCATGTCGCTATTGCTCGGATTTATAGCCGCAATTTCACTTCTGGTCGGAGGCATAGGCATAATGAATATTATGCTCGTGTCCGTTACGGAACGCACAAGGGAAATAGGCCTCAGAAAGGCAATAGGGGCTAAACGGAAGGATATTTTAACACAGTTTCTTATCGAAGCCGTACTGATGACGTTTTTGGGCGGCGTTGCCGGAATAATACTCGGCGGTTTGATTGCCCTGCTTATTTCGGTATTCGCAAAATGGAACGTTGAAGTATCGGCCGTAGCAATAATAGGAGTTACCCTGTTTTCAATCGCCGTAGGGGTTGTATTCGGGATTACGCCGGCAAGAAAAGCCGCGGAGTTAAGCCCTATAGACGCGCTGAGATATGAATAACACGGCACATAAAGTATTTATTTAATCTTTTAATACAATAAATATCCCTCCCTGTGAGCATTTAATAGCTTGCCATAAAACCATTGCATAGTATATACTATTGTAGATACTGCTTAATGTTAAAAAATGCGAGGGATAAAAATGGCGGTCACAATAAAGGATATTGCAAAGCTTGTGGGAGTCACCCCGACAACCGTATCCATGGCTGTGCGGGGAGACAAACGTATAAGCCTTCCCACCAGGGAAAAAGTCCTTAAGGCGGCAAAGGAACTGAACTACAGGCCCAATTACACGGGAAGAAACCTTGTCAACGGAAAAACAAATATTATCGCGGTAGTTTCCACTTTTTTTTCATCGCTATTTGCCGTCGAAATAATGCGGGGCATTGAGTCATCCGCATGCGCCGATGGAATGCGGCTGAACCAGTTCTCTTCACACGGGGTAAGGGAAAAAGAGGCGGAAATGCTGCGCGAGATTCTATATTCGGTAAAACCCAGGGCCCTTATATCCATCAGCCTTAAACCGGCGCCGGAAGTGGTTGAGGAATACAGGAAGGAAAACACCCCCATTGTGTTAATCGAAGAGCTTGCCGGCGGGGCTGCGACGGTAAAAACAGACAACAAAAAAGGCGGGTTTCTGGCCGCTGATTACCTTCTTAAAAAAGGCAGGTCGAAAATCGGCATTATAGTCGGAAAACTTGTGGGGGAATTAGGCGGGGAAAACGCGGCTGAAAGGCTTGAGGGATATAAGCAGGCCCTTTACATGCACGGGATAAGTTTTAACCCGGAACGCGTCATCGAGGTGGTGCACTATACTTTTGAGGACGGCATAGAGGCTTTCAACAGGCTGCATAAGCGCGATGCCGGGTTTGACTCGGTATTCTGCGCAGCGGGAGACATGACCGCGGCGGGGGTTATAAAAAGCGCCCGTGAAAATTTGATAAAGGTCGGGGAGGATTTTTCCGTGGTGGGTTATGACGACAATATAATAGCGCCGATAATATCGCCATCCCTGACTACGATAAAGCAGCCTGTTTTTGAGATGGGAAGGGCGGCAATCGACCTTGCCGTTGAAGCCTTGAATTCAAAGGAAAAAGAAAAGGTGGTATGCTTTGAACCGACGCTTGTGGTAAGGGAGAGCGCTTAAGGCCGTACCGGAATGAAAGCTGTCTACACTGATATACATTTAACATCTGCCCGCAAAAAGCCGATAATACTATGAGAATATTTATTGAACTCATCATGTTAAAAGGCGATGAACAATGAAAATAATAAAATCAGGCAATTTTTTCAGTGTGGACGCTTTTTTGAGCGCGTTCTCTGCGGGAGAACATGATGTCCAGAAGATAAACGAGGCCGCCATATCCGGGGTTGCTGAAAATGGAGACTTGATCCTTTATGAAACTATGGAGTCCGGTGATGCAGGTGTTGACAGCGTCCTTAAGGAAAAAGAACGCACCGGAGCAAAGGTTGTATTTCTAATCCCGTCTGAAGCGCCTCCCGAATACGCGGTTTCCCTGGAAAGGCTCGGGGCTGACGCCATAATAACCATGCCGTGCGGCTATCCGGAATTTTCTGCGGTATTGAACAAATTCGCGCTGCTCGCCGAACAATCCTCGGCAAAAGAAGAATTCGGCATAGTGGGAAATTCTCCGCAGCTTGATTTCATCAGGAACTTTATAAAAAAAGTTGCAAAGTCAAACATCCCCGTCCTTATTGAAGGCGAGAGCGGGACCGGCAAGGAACTTGCCGCTTACGGCGTTCACAAGGCAAGCCTCAGGGCCGACCAGCCTTTTATTCCGGTGAATTGCGGCGCCATACCTAAAGAGCTGCTTGAAAACGAGTTTTTTGGCCATGAAAAAGGGTCCTTTACCGGGGCAATAAATGAAAAAAAGGGGCTCTTTGAAATAGCGGATAAGGGAACCCTGTTTATTGACGAGATTGGCGAAATGGACCCTTCGGCGCAGGTGAAATTATTGCGCGCACTTGAAACGGGCAAGTTTATGCGCATTGGCGGCACAAAAGAATTAAAGGTTGACGTGCGCATCGTGGCGGCCACCAACAGGGATGTAAAAGCTGAAATGAAGGCGGGCCGTTTCAGGCAGGATCTTTTTTACCGGTTGAGTTCCATACTGATAAAACTACCTTCGCTCCGCGACAGGCGCGGTGATATACCTGTGCTTGCCGAATATTTCCTGTCGCACTCAAGGGTAAGGCCGGAGGAGGCTGTGTATAAAAAAATAGACGCGGATGCCATGGAAATACTGGTGCAATACAACTGGCCGGGAAATGTCAGGGAACTTTTAAACGTGGTGGAACGCGCCGTTGTCCTGTCGGAGCAGAGGGTTGTGATTACAAAAGCCGACTTCCCGCCCCATTTAACAGAAACCGGCGAGGCTCAATTTGACGGCGCCGGGGACGAAGGACAGCCGTTAATGCAGGGCACAACGCTTGAAGTATACTTGGACGCGCTGGAAAAGAAATTTATAGGCGCGGCGCTAAAAAGGAACGGCCATGATAAGATGAAAACAGCGGCTGAACTTGGCATCAGCATAGCCAATTTGTACAGAAAGTTAAGGAAATATAATATAGAATAATTGTTTTTCCTTCCGGAACACATGTACACCGGCTCATTTTAATCCCTTTTGATAATCATTTATTGATAATGATAATATTTTTACGCCTGTAGAAAAATAAAACCCCTGTAAATACGGCGATTTTAGAGTGGCACGATGATTGCTTATATATATCCTGTAATAAATAAATATGTGGAGGAATAAAAAATGAATATTACAAAGGGTTCTTTAAAAAAGAGAGTTTTCGGCACTATTTTACTACTGGCTGCTTGCGCGGTTATACCTGCTGCTTTTGCCGGGGGAAACACACAGCTTGCCAGCATAAATCATTATGATAATTCAGCGGGGCTGCAGTCTGCCGTTCAAAAAGACGCCGACATACCGGACGGCATAGACGCGGCAACATGCACGGCTATGGGAAATGTACCTGTGATAGTTGAAGGACCCACAAAACTTGAATTCTGGTGGAGGGGGAGCGATTCGGGCGTTATAACATTTTATGTAAACGGCAAAAGAGCGGCTGTTGTTGAAAAGGATTCAGGCTGGCAGAAACTCACATATAATGTAGAAAACGCCGGGGTCCATACAATAAGGTGGATATTCAAAAAGAACGGATAAAATTATAGAGCTGATTTAAATATAAGAGTTTGAGACGGCAGGCAGGGGCGTTCGTGGGCGCCCCTGCCTGTTGCGTTTGGATCTTTAATTCTAATTGAAAATAATTCTCTTTACAAACAAGGCCAAATTTGCAATAATAGCGCTTGTATTTTTTTGTTTCTAAATTAAAACATTCTAACAGATGAAAGACGGTATTTAACCGTAAAACAATTCCAAAATCTTTGAAGGAGGTATCTGTACATGGCAGATCCTGTAATTGCAGCACAAGCAGTAACACAGGTTGTCCAGGCCGCGGCACAGGTTGCCCAGAAGACGGCCGAGCACATCAGGCTTACACCGCTCACGTCTTTTGAGAACACCGCGCTTTGGGTAGTCTGGGGCACATCTTTACTTGCTCTGGTTTACGGATTTTACCTGATGTTCGAGATTCTCTCGAAATCAAGGGGAACGCAGAAGATGATCGATATTAATGCCGAAATCAAAAAGGGCGCGAAAGCGTACCTGGGGCGCCAGTTTTCCACGATCATCTGGTTTGTAATAGGGCTTATGATAGTCCTGTTTTTAACCTCGGTTGTGGATCCGGCTCTTGGTTATACTTCGGATCAGGTTATGAAGATCAGGATAGGCAGGACGCTCGCGTTTTTCCTCGGAGCGCTTGCTTCGGCGGTAACAGGAACTGTTGGAATGCTCCTGGCCGTTGAGGGAAATGTCAGGGTGGCCGCGGGTGCGGTCGATAAAGGCAAAAGGGAAGCGCTTACAATAGCATTCAGGACGGGTTCAATCGCCGGAATGTTCACGATCGGACTCGGACTGCTCGGCGCAACATCAATATTTTTAATATTCCAGACTGAAGCTTCATCCATTTCCGATGTTCTTATCGGATTCGGATTCGGCGGATGCCTGCTCGCCCTTTTTATGAGGGTTGGCGGCGGAATATTCACAAAAGCCGCGGATGTAGGAGCGGACCTTGTCGGAAAAGTTGAAAAGAACATACCCGAAGATGATCCACGCAATGCGGCGACGATAGCCGATAACGTCGGGGACAACGTCGGAGACTGCGCCGGAATGGCTGCGGACATTTTCGAGTCATATGAAGTAACGCTCGTCGCGGCCATGATTCTTGGCGCGACGGTTTTTGGAAATATGGGAGTTATCTTCCCGCTTTTTGTCCGCGCAATCGGAGTTATCGCTTCAATCATCGGGACATACGCGGTAAGGTCGAACAGCGAAGAAGAACACGCAATGAAACCGATACAGAGGGGCTTTATGCTCGCGTCGGTACTTTCAGTTATCGGATTTGTAGCGGTAACAATGATGTATCTGGTTCCGGCTTTAACGGAATGGATCTCACAGAAACCGGATCTTTTCCCCAACGCACCGGCAAACGGCGCGATGCTTCTCGGATGGAAACTATGCATCATTACCACAATAGGGATAATCCTTTCATTTGCCATTTCAAAGATAACCGAGCATTTCACCACGACAGAGGATAAACCCGTAAAAGAAATAGTAAAATCAACACTCACCGGGCCGGCGACAGTAATTCTTACCGGAACGGCCGAGGGAATGGAATCGTCGGTATGGGCCGTTGTTTCAATTGCTATTGCCATGGCGATTTCAATTCTGACATTCACCATTATGCCGGTCGGCACTGCGGCGGTAGTTACCGCACAGACACTTTATGGAATAGCGCTTATCGGACTTGGAATGCTCACGGTAACGGGTATCATCGTTTCCGAGGACACATTCGGGCCGGTTTCTGACAACGCGCAGGGCATCGGCGAAATGGCGCAGCTTCCTGAAAAAGGAAGGGCGGCATTGGACGAGCTCGACGCGGTTGGAAATTCGACAAAGGCAATAACAAAGGGATTCGCAATAGCAACCGCCGTCATAGCGGCCGTATCGCTTTTCTCCTCATTTAACGAAGTAACAGGCGTTCCGTTCATCAACCTTTCAAGCCCGATAGTTTTCATCGGACTCCTGATCGGCGGCGGAGTGCCGTTCCTTTTCTCCTCACTGCTCATCCGCGCAGTCAGCAGGGCGGCTTTCCTTGTTGTTAATGAGGTAAGAAGGCAGTTTAAGGAAATCAAAGGGCTCATGGACGGCACGGAAAAACCCGAGTCGGCCAAAGTTGTTGATATCTGCACAAAAGCCGCGCTCAGGGAACTTGTCAGTCCGGCTCTTCTCGCGATTCTTATGCCTGTTGCAATGGGATTCCTGTTCAAGGCCGAGGGCCTTGGCGGATACCTCGCGGGCGTTATTCTCGTGGGACAGCTTATGGCTGTTTACCTGTCCAACACCGGCGGAGCATGGGATAATGCGAAGAAATCGGTTGAACAGATGGGGCTTAAAGGCTCCGACAGGCATAAAGCAGCGGTTATCGGCGACACGGTCGGCGACCCGTTCAAAGACACGGCAGGACCTGCGTTAAACCCGCTCATAAAGGTTATGAACCTTGTGGCGCTTTTAATCGCTCCTATTATAGTGCAGTACAAGGGCTATGACTGGGTGACAATAACGGTTGTTGTTGTCTGCCTTGGCGTGATCGCAATCGGGCTTTCCTATTCAAAAAGGGACGATGAAACGGTCAAGAAGATAGCCGAGGAAGTAAGCGCAAAAGTTTCAAAAGCAAAGTAATCAAAGGCATACTGCGAAAAGCAGTGTGAGTTATATGGGCAAAGGGCCGGTGAAAACCGGCCCTTTGTTTTTTTGTGTAAGGCAGGAACTTTCAGATGGGAGAAAGGTGAAAGTAGATAATAATGGAAAAAGCGCGGAAAAAAACTGATTTAAAGAGGCCGGGATATATGTTAGAATTATGGGCGTTAAAATTTGTAAAATATTTTTGGCCTTATACCGGCCGAATAAGGAGATAATATGGAAGTTGGAATAGTCGGACTGCCAAATGTCGGGAAAAGCACAACTTTTAATGTCCTCACAAAAACCGCCGGCGCGGCCGTGGCAAATTACGAGTTCTGTACGATTGAGCCGAATGTGGGAATCGTTGCGGTGCCGGACGAGCGCCTTGATTTTCTTTATAAAACATATAACGACGGGAAAACGACCTATGTTCCGGCCACCTTTAAATTTGTGGACATCGCGGGGCTGGTCAAGGGGGCATCAAAGGGCGAAGGGCTCGGTAATAAGTTCCTGGCAAATATCAGGGAGGTTGACGCCATCGCGCATGTGGTAAGGGTATTTACCGACCCCAATGTGGTGCGCACTACCGGCAAGCTGGATCCTCAGGGCGATATCGAAACCATAGAGACGGAACTCATGCTCGCCGACCTTGACAGCGTCACAAAAGGGTTCCAGAAGGTGGAGCGCGCGGCAAAATCCGGCAACGACAAGGAGTCTCTTAAAAAATATGAGGCTTTAAAAAAGGTTAAAGACGCCCTTGAAAGCGGAATGCCCGCCTCGGCAGCCGGGCTTACCGCCGAAGAAAAATTGCAGGTAAAAGAACTCGGGCTCATGTCTTTAAAGCCGGTGCTGTATGTCTTAAACACGGATGAGGATAAAATAGAGGGGTTTGAAAAACATTTCCCGGAACTGGTGGAATACATAAAAAAGAGGAAGGCCGAATACGTAGTAATATCGGCAAAGATAGAGGGCGAGATGATGGAGCTCGGCGAGGAAGAAAGGAAAGAGTATTTAAAGGAGCTGGGGTTTGAGTATAAGGGATTTGCCGAATTCATAAGACACGCATACAGGCTGCTTGACCTCATAACCTTTCTTACGGCGGGGGCGCAGGAAGTGCGCGCCTGGCCGATCAGGCGCGACTCAAAGGCGGAAGAGGCCGCGGGTAAGATACATTCTGACATCCAGCGCGGTTTTATAAAGGCCGACGTCATGAAGTTTGAGGAGTTTAAAAAAACAGCAGACGAGGTAAAAATGAAGGAAATGGGGCTCGTGAGAAGCGAGGGGCGCGATTATATAATGCAGGACGGCGATATAGTATATTTTAAATTCAATGTTTAAAGGTTAAAAGAACCGCAATATATTACCAAAATAGTGAACTTTACCGCCCGGCCGTACGTCTAATATTTTTGAAGAGTGTTGATTTTTGGAAAAAACCGGATTTACGGATAAAATAGGAGTCAGATAACATGTATAAAATTATAAAACTATCTTTTTTATCGATTTTTATTGCAATCTTCTCCGCGGCGGCATTTTGTTCCGGCGTGAATTACAGTGTCCGTTCCAAAATATCACTTGCGGGAACGCAGGGCTGGGATTACCTTACGGATGATCCGGCGGCCGCAAGGCTTTATGTTTCACGCGGGGATCATGTTGTTGTGATAGATACAGCCAAAGACAGTGTTATAGGGGAAATAACCGGAACAACTGGAGTTCATGGAATAGCGGTTGCGGATGAATTCAATACCGGCTTTACAAGCAACGGCAAATCAAATACAGTGACAATCTTTGACCTGAAAACACTGAAGGTAAAGGGCGAAGTAAAGGCCGGGGAAAACCCCGACGCGATAATATATGACGGTTTTTCAAAGAAAGTATTTACATTCAACGGAAAATCAAAGGATTCCACTGTTATCGACGCGGGAACGGGAAAGGTTCTCGGGACAAAATACCCCTCGGCGGAAAACCTGAGTATGCCTGCGCGGACGGCGCGGGTAAGGTTTATGTCAATATCGAAAACACTTCCGAAGTGGCCGAGATTGACGCGGTACGTTTAAAAGTTTTGAGGCGTTTTTCCATAAAACCGGGGGTTGAGCCCACAGGAATAGCCATTGATATAAAAGATCATATTTTGTTTTCGGGATGCCACAATAAGATGATGACCATTCTGGATACCATATCGGGGAAACTTCTGGCTTTGGTTCCAATAGGCGCGGGTGTCGACGCGTGCGCCTTTGATCCTGGAAGAGCTCTGGCATTTGCATCCAATGGGATGGATGGGACATTAACCGTAATTAAAGTTCTGGAAAAGGGGAAATTTGACATTGCCCAGACTGCTGCCACACAAAAAAGCGCGCGTACCATGGCGCTGGATACAATAACCCATAAAATTTACCTTTCAGCCGCTTCGTTCGGTAAACCCGTTGTACAGACAAAAGGTGGAAAACCGGAACGTCCGCCTGTTATTGAAGGGACTTTTGCCGTGCTTGTAGTGCGTTAATCAAAAATTATTTTTTAAGCAGCCAAAAACAAATATATAACCAGTATGTTTTTATGCTATAATTTCAGACATCAATTTTTAATAAATAAAATTATGAAAGAAGAGGAAAAATAAATGGTTAAAATAACGGGTAAAATAACGGCTGTACTGATTTTTGTCATCTCGATAGCTTTTTTTTTACCGGCTTTTGCGGACGACCAGGCCGCAAGGCCGCTGTCTCTCGACGAGTGCTATAAAATAGCCCTTTCAAATTCCGACGCGGTTAAAATTCAGTCGGAAAAACTCAGGCAGGCTAATATGGCAAAGCTGGACACTGTGGGAGCTTTGCTGCCTACAATTTCGGTCGACCACTTCAGGGATTTTGGTATCAGCGGATTTAACAGTAGTGGTTATGCGGATGAGGGATGGGAAACTGAAATAATAGCGACACAGCCGGTTTTTCACGGGCTTGAAAAAATAAACGAGATATCCGTGGCGGACAGGGAAGCTTATAAGGAAGAACTTAACCTTATTTCGGCTAAAAGGGATCTTGCAAACAGCACCGTAAACGCTTTTTACGCCCTTGCCTCGGCTCAGGCGGACATAATAAACCTTCAGGACGCACTTTCATTAATGCTCGCCAGGGTAAAGGAACTCAAACAGTGGCAGGAACTCGGCAAATCCAGGCCGAGCGAAGTTTACGCCACCGAGTCATCGGCAGCTCTTATCGCTTCACAGCTTGAGCAGTCAAAGGCGGCCACTGACGACGCCTCCGACGCGCTTGACCGTGTAATGGGCATTGAAAATCCGGTTGCGGTCATCCAGCCGGAAGAGACCAGCAGTACGGTTGAGGATATAAATATTACCTTTACGGCGGAGAGCCGTTCTGATGTCCTTGCGCAGAAAGCCGAGGTTGAGGCCTCGGATAAAAGGATAGCAACGGGGCTTGGCGTGCTTCTGCCGCAGGTCGATCTTTCCGCGGCAAAAGTTCTTGGCGGAACGCCGTTTCTTGGCACGACGGCATATAAAGATACGGGCTGGCAGTTCATGTTAACCGCGCAGTACCCGTTATTTCAGGGCGGGCAGAGGATTTTTGACACTGTGGCGGCTTTTTCACAGAGGGAAGCGGCTTACAGGCAGTATATTTCCACCCTGCTTGATGTAAAGTACGAGCTGAGGTCCAGGATGAGGGATTATTATGCCGCGGGAAAAATTCTTGCGTCGATGAAGGATGCATACACGAAGACGACGCAGTCATTAAATGCCCAGGTGGCGGATTATAAATACGGCCTTGTGACAAATGTCGACGTCCTGCAGGCAATGTCGGATTCCACCTCGGTAAAGCAGTCGCTTGACAGGACCATTATAACGAGGGAACTTGATAAAAAATTACTTGAGATATCGGCGGAGGTTGAAAAATGACATTCTCAGACCAGTCAATTAAAAATCCGGTCATGGCGTGGATGATACTGATCGGAATAGTTGTTTTTGGATTTATTTCATACACCGGGCTGGGTAAATCACTTATGCCGGATGTGGATTTTCCTGTTTTGACTGTTAATATTACATGGGCGGGAGCGGCGCCTGATGTTGTCGAATCGCAGATAACAGACGTTGTGGAAGGCGCTGTCATAGGTATTGACGGCGTAAACGAGGTAACTTCGTCATCAACAAGGGGCGCGTCGCAGGTGACGGTGCAGTTTAACCTTGATAAAAACATAGACGCCGCCCTTCAACAGGTGCAGTCGGCGCTGGCTTCGGTCGCAAAAAATCTTCCGAACACCATAGACCCGGCTGTAATAAAAAAATCCAACCCGGATGCTTCTCCCATAATATGGCTCTCATTTTCCGGCACGCGTCCGCCGCAGTTCCTTATGGAATATACAATGAATTATTTAAACGACGCTTTTTCGTCGGTTCCGGGGGTTGCGCAGGTTATGCTCGGCGGATACTTAAATCCGTCGCTCAGGGTATGGTTAAATCCGAAAAAGATGGTAAATAAGGAGATAACACCCGACGATGTTTTGAACGCTATTGCAAGCGGGCATGATGAAGTCCCGGCGGGATTCATTGACAACGGAACGAAAGAGACATCAATCAGGCTTCTGGGCGAAGCGGCAAGCCCTGAGGAATTTGCATCAATAGTCATACCTTCAAGAATGGGAATGTCCATCTGGAAACCCATAAGGATAGGAGATGTTTCCCGGGTCGAAATGGGGCTCGAAGACGCGCTGACCGTCGCAAGGACTCCGGATGGAATGGCGGTCGGACTTGGCATTGTAAAACAGCCGGGATCAAACGCCGTTGAAGTGGCACATGCCGTGAAGGCAAGGATGGAACAAATCCGGAAAATACTTCCTCCGGGGACTCGCCTTGACATGCGTTTTGATACCACACAATTCATTGAGGATTCATCAAACGACATGAATTTTGTTATTTTTCTTTCCGTGGTGCTGACGGCAATAGTATGCTGGCTCTTTCTCGGAACTTTTAATACGGCGCTTAATGTGTCCCTCACAATTCCAATGTCGATATTCGGCGCTTTTTTTGTCATTAAATTGATGGGATTCACCCTTAACACTTTCACTTTTCTGGGGCTGTCGCTTGTCATAGGCATAGTCGTTGATGACGCCATCATGATGGTTGAAAATATTGCGAGGCACAGGGAGGAGGGCGAAACAAAGATAAGGGCCGCTTTAAAAGGCTCGCGTGAAATAACATTCGCGGCTGTAGCGGCAACCGTTGCCATACTGGCGATATTCCTTCCGGTTATATTTATGCCGGGAGTTATAGGAAGGTATTTTTTCCAGTTCGGTGTGACAATATCGGCGGCTGTTGTAATATCCCTGCTCGGCGCACTGACGCTCACCCCAATGTACGCTTCGCAATATATGCCGGCTCCGGCTAAGGAGAAATCAAAAAAACCGTTTATGGATGTAATAATGGACAGGACCAGGGTCGGTTATAAAAAGTTTTTGAAAACCTGCCTTGATAACAGGTGGCGCGTTTTGATCATTTCGCTTGTGGTTTTCGGGATTTCACTTTTCCTTGGAATTGTGCTTATTAAAAAAGAATTCGTGCCGCCCCAGGACCAGGCAAGGCTTTCTGTGAACCTCCAGACGCCCCCGGGTTCGGCATTTGCGTTTACGAACGAAGTATTCAAAAAAGCCGAGGCGATAGTGGCGGCCAGGCCTGAAACGGACAGTTATTTTTCCATAATCGGGTTCGGCAGTCACAATTCAGGCGGCATTCAGGTGACATTTAAAGATAAAAACAAGAGGCCCGCTGACCCTGTTTCTCATAAAGTTCTGACGCAGATGCAGATAGCCGACGAATTAAGGAAAGAACTCAAAAAAGTGCCGGGAATCAGCGTTATCAGTATGATAGACCCGTCCCTCCAGGGATTTACAGCAAAAAGGGGATATCCGGTGGAATTTATGTTGATGGGGCCGGACTGGGATAAATTGGCCGGCCTTGCGGCGGGAATGGTCAAGGATATGGAAAAAACCGGACTCATGGTAGGCGCGGATTCCGATTATAAAATCGGCGTTACCGAGGCGCTTGTTTATCCGGACAGGGTAAAGGCTGCGGCGCGCGGAGTAAATATGTCGACCATTGGAAATGCCCTTAATGCTTCTTACGGCGGATTGAAGTACGGTAAATATACAAAGGATGGGAAAAGATATGACGTCACTGTTGAACTTGAACAAACAGACAGGACCGACATTCAGGGCATCCTGAACGCTTATGTTAGGAATAATCAGGGGGAATTGATAAAACTTTCTGATGTTGTAAGCGTCAAGGAAAAACCTACAGTCACATCGATAACCAGGGAGAACAGGGAAAGGGCCATCAGGATCTATTCGGAAGTAGCCATGGGAAAATCGCAGGGCGATGCGCTTAAAGCTGTGGAGGACCTTGCGGCAAAACTTCCCGAAGGTTACAGGATATTCATGGTGGGAAATTCACAGGGGTTCAAGGACTCAACAACGGCCTTGATTTTTGCCCTGTTTCTCGGAATATTTGTAGCATATATGGTCCTGGGTACGCAGTTTAATTCTTTCGTTCACCCGATATCGGTTCTTATAGCGCTTCCTTTTTCCGTTACAGGAGCGTTCATAGCGCTTTATATCACCCACCAGACGTTAAATATTTACAGTATGATCGGGATAATCCTTTTGATGGGTATTGTAAAGAAAAATTCAATTCTTCTCGTGGATTTTACAAACCAGAGGCGTGCGTCGGGAATGAATGTAAGGGATGCCCTGCTTGAGGCCTGCCCGATAAGGTTACGGCCTATTCTTATGACATCCGCGGCGACGATTGCGGCCGCTATACCTCCGGCGCTGGCGCTCGGGCCGGGAGCGGAAACCCGCGTTCCAATGGCGGTCGTCGTAATTGGCGGCGTCTTTTTCTCGACCATACTGACTTTGTTTGTTGTGCCTTGTGTATATAGCCTGCTTTCAGGCCTTGAAAACAAACACCATTTGGATGAGGTTCACCTGGCCATGAAAGAGCTCGGGCAGGAAGAATCGGAATTTGTAACTACGAAGAAAAAAAACAAATAAAATTTTTGGTTTAGAAATAATAAAAAACAGGGCGGATGCTTAAAACATCCGCCCTGTTTTTTATTTGCGATATTTTTTTTAGGCCGGTTGAAAAGTTATGCACTATTGACACCGGAGTAAGTATGATGTATTATCAAAAACAATCAAAACACGGCTTATTTCAAGCCGGTAGCATATAAAAAAGAAGGCATTTAAATTGCAGCTTAAAATAAAGGATGTTATGGAATTGCTCGGCGTGCCCGAGCAGGCCGTCCTTAAATATATCAGGGAAAAAGGGCTTCCGGCCAGGAAAATAAGCCACCAGTATAATTTCAACAAAGAAGAGATAAAAGAATGGGTCTTAAAGAACGGCATAGCCGTATCGGAAAAATTCCTCGATTTAAACCTTGTTAAAACCCCGGTTTCCATCCATAGTCTCGTAAAAAAAGGGGGTATATTTACCGGTATAGATGGAACCACTCCGGGTGAGATACTTGCCCATGCGGTCGGGAAAATGAAGGTCCCTGACGGGCTCAAAAAGGATGAGATATTAATTTCCCTTATAGAAAGGGAAGAGTTGATGCCCACGGCTGTCGGCCGCGGCATAGCCATTCCGCACCCCAGGAACCCCATAATATCGGACATTGAAAACGAATCAGTCACAGTATGCACCCTGAAAAATCCGGCTGATTACGGAGCGGTGGATGGAAAAAAGGTTCACACTCTTTTTATCGTGATGAGCGCCAATTCGCGTCGCCACCTTGAAATACTTTCAAAGCTCCTTTTCTTATGCCAGCAGGAGCCGTTGGTATGGATGCTTGAAACTGGAAAGGGGCCGGAAGAAATACTCTCCTACATAGGGGAGCAGGAGCAAAAATTGAAGGAAAACGGCCGTTGAGCTTGTTCATTTACGGCATTGTCATAATAATTGCGGGCGGCCTTTTCAGCGCTTTTGCCGCGGAAAACCGCCGGGTGTACGCCGCGCTTGCCGCGGTCCTGGCTGGAGGCGTTATGTGCCTTATCCCGGCGGTGAATGTGCTTTTTTTTCACGGCACAGCGGTATATGATCTTTTTGGAATAATATTTTCACTGGACCCACTTTCGGCATTTTTTTCCGCCATTATAGTTGTATTGTCATTTTTTTCCGTTCTTTATTCCGTGCCTTACATGAAAGGATATTATTCAAAAGAACATGCCGTAACATCCCATTATATATTCCTGACAATCCTCATCGCCTCGATGCTCATGGTAACCGCGGCGCGCGACGCCGTGGCATTCATGATAAGCTGGGAAATCATGGCGCTTTCGTCTTTTTTTCTCGTGATATTTGAGAACGGGAAAAAAGAGGTTGTAGATGCGGGAATTTATTACCTAATCATGTCGCATATAAGCGCCGTCCTGCTGATATGCGGTTTCGCTTTTGCTTTAAGCGGCGGGGCGGGACTTTCATTTGAAGCCATTGGTTCGGTGATGGCAAATAACCGCGGACAGGTTTTTCTTCCTTTTATCCTCTTCTTTTCCGGATTTGCGATAAAGGCCGGGCTTGTACCCGGCCATACATGGCTGCCGAAGGCGCATCCAGCGGCACCCGCGCATATATCAGCCCTGATGTCCGCCATTATGATAGAAATGGGCATTTATGGAACGGCAAGAATTATCATGATTTTTCCGCCGATGGGGGTGCCGGCAGGTTATGTCGTCCTTTTTTTCGGCATACTTACCGCGCTGACCGGAATTTTGTATTCCATTTCCCAGAGGGATATTAAAAAAGCGCTCGCGTATTCCAGTATTGAAAATGCGGGAATAATGGCGGCCGGGCTGGGGCTCGGAATGCTCGGGATATCATATAACCGGCCCTATATGGCCCTGCTAGGTTTTATAGGCGCTTTTTTGCAGGTTTTAAACCATTCTATTTTTAAGAGCCTTTTATTTTTCGGGTCCGGCACGATTTACAGGCGCACACATACCCTTGATGTGGAAAAATTGGGAGGCCTTTCAAAGAAAATGCCGGTGTTGTCTTTATGCTTTTTGCTGGGCTGTGCGGCTATATCCGGACTGCCGCCGTTTAACGGATTTATAAGCGAATTTATCATTTTTTTGTCCATGATACAGGCCGCACAGACAAGGGTCATTGCCCTTGCCGCTGCGGGGATTATTGGACTTGCCGGACTCGCGTTTACCGGCTCAATGGCGGTAATTTCATTTACACGGCTGTATTCGGGGATTTTTTCCGGGACGGCACGGTTGGATAACGCGAAAATAGAAAAAGGCGAAGGCGTTATCGAAACGCTTATTTTTATGATACTCGCGGCGGCCTCGCTTTTTATAGGTTTGTTCCCGCAGGCAGTCTATAATATTGTTTATGCTCCCGCGGCAGCCATGCTTGCATCCGCCGGAATGTCACCGTTGAACAACACGGCACTGGCCGGACAACTATCCGGATTATCCGGGCTGTTTTTAATATTATGCGGAGTTGTCCTGGCAATCATGGCATTCAGGTCTGTTCTGCTGAAAAACAGGGTTAAAAGCGGCAACACATGGGGGTGCGCGTATAAGGCGCCCACCTCGAGGATGCAATACACCACAAACTCATATGCGGCCCCTTTTACCGCCATCATGGAGCCTTTTGCCGGCAAAAAAGAGGTTGAAAATCCACCAGTGGGTATCTTCCCGTCAGCGGCGGAATATAAGACGGGGTTTACGGATTTTTTTGAAAAATACCTGATAAACGCCGCGGGAAAAGCGGGACGCGGACTGCTTAAGTTATTCACCTGGATACAGAACGGCAGCCTCCAGCGTTATATAATTTATACGATAATTTTTCTTGCGCTGTCAATTGTATGGGCGGTGAGATAATGGGAGTCATCATTTACCTGCTTGTAATTATCCCGGCGCCGTTCATATTTGCGGGGCTTATTAACAGGGTCAAGGCGTTATGGGCGGGAAGGTACGGCCAGCCCGTGTTACAGCCGCTTTATGATTTCATGAAATATATGTCCAAGGGGCAGGTGATTTCCACAGCAACAAACCCGGTTTTTAAAGCCGCACAGGCAGTTTCGGCCGGAGCGGTTATCGTATCGTCCATGCTCATACCGCTTTGCGGCGCGTCTCCGGTTTTTACCGTTGATTACGGCTTCATTGTTTTTGCGTACCTGCTGGGGCTCTCAAAATTTATTTCGCTTATATCAGCAATGGATACGGGCTCAAGTTTTGAGGGAATGGGCGCCTCCAGGGAGGCTTCTTTTACCGCATTTATTGAACCTTCATTTTTTGTCATAATAGCCACTGCCGCTGCGGTATCGGGAATGGACTCTTTTAACGGACTGGCCACATTTGCCGCATCAAACCTGCCGACGGGCTGGGTTATAGCGTGGCTCGCGGCGGCGGCCATGCTGGTGATGATATTGACTGAGGGTTCACGGGTGCCTGTCGACGACCCGGCGACACACCTGGAGCTGACGATGATACATGAAGCCATGGTGCTGGACAACTCAGGCCCGGATATGGCGCTGATAAGCTACACCGTAAACCTTAAGATGGTGCTTTTAAGCGCCGTCATAGCGCTTATTTTTACACCAGCCGGGGTTTCAACGGGGGCGGCAGTTTTAATCCTTGCGGGGGTGCTTTTTTTGACGGCTGTGATTATCGGCTGTATTGAATCTGTTATGGCAAGGCTGCGCATGACGCATGTGCCGCAGTTCGTATTTTTCATGTCGTCAATGGCGGTAATAATATTCTGTTCCGCCTTCATCTTTGTGCTGGCGGCGTCAAAATGACCATATTTTTCGCGGCTATATTCAGCATGACAATGATATATGCCTGCTCGACAAGCAGGATAGAGGCCTATATAAGGGTGTTGTCCCTGCAGGGGATACTGCTTTTTCTCTGTGTCATTACAGGGCCAAAGGGACTTCCCGCGGTTACCTTTATTTTCCTCTGCGTGGAAACTTTTGGCTTTAAGGCCGTGCTGATACCGTGGTTTTTGATGTATACGGTGAGAAAAAACGGCGTGTTAAGGGAGGATGAACCCTACATACCCAATTTTTATTCAGTTGTCACGGCCACGCTCATATTTGCGGCTGTTTTTTTTGTTTCGTTTTTAATACTTAAAAGCGGAACAGCGCCGGGTTTTAAGGCCCTTTATTTCGGCGCCGCGCTCTCGGCCATTGCAACGGGGCTTTTCATTATTATAAGCAGGAAAAAGGTTATAACGCACGTCATGGGTTTTGTGATGATGGAAAACGGCATATTTCTCCTTTCGCTTTCTTTTGCGGGAGAGATGCCCTTTATAGTCAACCTTGGAGTTTTGCTTGACCTGTTTATCGCGGTCTTTTTGCTGGGGCTTTTTGTTTCAAGGATAAATTCGACCTTTGACGAGCTTGAGGTGGATATGCTTTCGGAATTAAAGGACTAATAGATGATAATAATAATGTTCCTTATTTCAGGCTTTTTTTTCGCGGCACTTGCGCTTGTTTTAAGGTCAAAAACGGCAAATGCGCTCATACCCGTTATTTATGCCGTATGCCATATCGCGATGACGGTGTATCTTGCGGTAAAACCGGAGAACGTTTCCGGTTATTTCGGCATCGACTCAACGAATACGGTTTTTTTGTTTATTCTTTCGGCTGTTTACCTAGGGGTTTCCGTTTATAATTTTGATTTTATAAAAAAATCGCAGGCGCCTGCGCTTAAAACCACTTATTATACTGTTGCGCTTCTTGCCTTTACAGCGGCCATGACGGCGGTTTTACTCTCCTTTAACCTGGGGCTTATGTGGGTTTTCATCGAAGCGACGACGCTTGCAAGCGCATACCTGATATATTATCACGGGGATAAGAATGCCCTCGAGGCGGCGTGGAAATATATTTTTATATGTTCTATAGGCATATCTTTCGCCTTCATCGGCATCATATTTTTATGTGTTTCAATGCCCGGGGTTGAAAAACAGCTCTCTTTTGACGCTGTATACAGGGCCGCCCCGGCCATGGACCATGCGTGGCTGAAAACCGCCTTTGTCCTTATGACAATCGGCTTCGGGACAAAGGCCGGGCTTGCGCCGGTCCATTCATGGCTGCCGGACGCCCATTCGGAAGCGCCTACTCCGGCCTCCGCGCTGTTATCCGCCACACTGCTCAATACGGCCATGGTTGCCATAATAAGGATACTGAAAATAATGGACCTTGCGGGGCTTGAAAAGGACGCGGGTTTCTACCTTATTCTCATGGGACTGCTCTCGGTTTTTGTCGCGGCGGTTTATATAATAAGGGTCGGGAGCTATAAAAGGATGCTCGCATATTCATCCGTGGAAAACATGGGAATAATAGCCGTTGGCTTGAGCCTGGGCGGCGCGGCAATGCCTGCGGTATTCATCCAGGCGGCGGGCCATTCGCTCTCAAAGGCGGCATTCTTTCTTACCTCCGGAAATATCTTAAAACGTTACGACACCAAAGAAATATCGGCTGTCAGGGGCCTTTTAAAAAGCGACCGTGTAACAGGCTGGCTCTGGATAGCCTCTTTTGTAATGATTTCGGCAATACCGCCGTCGCCTCTTTTTATAAGCGAGTTTAAAATATTAAGGATTATGTTCAGCCGGGGCATGTGGCCGCAGGCCCTGCTTATGCTGCTTCTTTTGACCGCGGTCATTTACGGCATGGCAACAGCCGTCTTAAGTATGTGTTCCGGCGATGCTCCTGAAGGCGCGGAAAAATTACAGTTAAATCCTGCGCGTTATGTTGCACAGGTCACCTTCATAACCATTCTGGCGCTGGCGGGATTTATGCTAGCCGCCGCAACGATATAAGGCGTTAAAAATGGAAAACTTCAAACTTACAAAAAACAACAGGCCGGCAGAGTTAAAGGGGCTCCCTGAACTTTCTATCGGCGAGTTAAGCAGGGCTGTTGTCACGGAATGTGCGGCCGGAAAAAGAGTGCTGGGATTTTTCGGCATGAACGAAGCGGCGGATAAGATGCGCCTCTTTGCCGCGCTTGCCGATGACGAATCGTCGTCTATTCTTTTATCGTCCGCATGTTTTGACAATGTGAAAAATTATCCGTCCCTGACGCCGGATGCTCCGATGTTCCATATGTTCGAGAGGGAATTTTATGAGCAGACGGGCATAAGGCCCGATGCGCATCCCTGGTTAAAACCGGTGCGTTATCCGTCGGTAAGCGGCGGAAAAATGGAGGATTATCCCTTTTTTACCCCCACCGGGCGGGAAATGCACGAGGTTGCGGTAGGGCCGGTCCACGCGGGCATAATTGAGCCGGGCCATTTCAGGTTCCAGTGCGCAGGAGAGAATGTTAAGCACCTTGAAATACAGCTGGGTTACCAGCACAGGGGGGTTGAGGCGCTCTTTGACGGATGCGGCGGCCGCGATATGATACACCTCGCCGAGTCTGTCTGCGGCGACACGGTAGTGGGCCATGCCACAGCATACGCTTCTCTTCTTGAATCACTTTCGGGTACGCAGGTCACAAGAAAAGCGTATGTCATCAGGGCCATAGCGCTTGAGCTTGAACGCGTTGCCATGCACACGGCAGGGCTCGGAGCGATAGCCGGCGACATTGCATATCTCATGGGCAATGCCGTATTCGGGGCCAACAGGACAAAAATTATAAATACATCACTTCTTATCTGCGGGTCAAGGTCGGGGCGCGGACTTGTCCGTACCGGCGGGGTTGTTTATGACATTGACGCGCTAAAGGCAAAACAGATAAGGCAAAACGTGAACGAGGCTTACGACAGGATACGCGAGATGGCAGAGGAGATGTTCTCGTCGCCAAGCGTGCTCTCCAGGCTCCAGCAGACCGGCGTGGTTTCAAAACGCGACGCTGTAAAGACGGGAATGACCGGGTTTGCCGCAAGGGCTTCCGGTGTTGCTGTGGACTCGCGCGAGGACCATCCGTCAGGCGCTTATATCCATTTTCCGGTGCGCAAAGAGGTGCTCGAAAGCGGGGATTGCTTTGCAAGGGCATACCTCAGATATATGGAAATAAACCAGTCGATAAAACTTGTAAATGAAATGTGTGATAATATCCCGTCCGGAGAAATATTGGCGGAAAAAAGTATCATGGCGCCTGATTCCATCTGCGTGTCGATTGTTGAAGGCTGGCGCGGCGGAATTGTTTATACCGGCATCACGGATAAAAACGGCTCGCTGAAAAAAATAAAGATAAAGGACCCGTCATTTAACAACTGGTACGGACTTGCGCTTGCCATGCGAAATAACGGGATATCCGATTTTCCGGTTTGCAACAAGAGTTTTGACCTTTCATACTGCGGAAACGATTTGTAAATGGAAAAGGAGACGCGATGTTCGAAATGCTGAATATCAGGATACGCCAGGGTTCGCAATACATACCCGACGTAAAAAAAGCGGTTTTAAACCAAATGCACAGGGGTTTCCCCGTATTGAATGCGGATAAGGTGGATTCCTCGTTCACGGCGGATTCCGTGTGCCCGTCGGGGGCCATAACAAGGGAGCCTTTTGCCATTGATATGGGAAAATGCGTATTCTGCGGGGACTGCGCAGGGGCGTGCAAAAATAACGAGATAAAATTCACCAGTTTCCATAAACTGGGCGCAGACTCGCGCGAGAAGCTGGTTATAAAATACGGGGATACTCCCGGAGAGTATGAAAAAAACGCTGTTGTATGCAGGAAGGAAATAAAAAGGATATTCGGAAGGTCGTTGAAATTCCGGCAGGTATCGGCCGGGGGATGCAACGGATGTGAAATGGAGCTTAATGCGTGCACCAACGTTAATTTTGACATGGCTAGGTTCGGCATAGACTTTACGGCATCGCCGCGCCACGCGGACGGCCTGGTAATAACGGGCCCGATAACAAAGAATATGGCCTTTGCCGTGGAGGAAACATACAACGCAATAGCGGAGCCAAAAATAATAATAGCATGCGGCGCCTGCGCTGTTTCTGGCGGGATATTTGCCGGGTCAAATGCGGTTGACAGGGAATTCTTTGCGGCCCACGGGGTAGACCTTTATGTGCCGGGCTGCCCGCCCCATCCGCTTACGTTCATTAACGGAATTTTAAAACTTATCGGTAGGTAAAACGGGATTGCTGTTGTAAAATACAGGATAAGGATGGTGACCCGTTGAAAAAAATAATATTTACACTCTTTGCGGTTATGGTAAGCTTCGCGGCTTTTGCCGAGCAGTTTGAGCACCCCATGATGGACCTCGATGTTCCGTCAGGCATGGAAAAGGGGCAGATGTATGTCGAACTCGGGGAAAAATCTTACGCGCCGTTAAATAATTACCCGCCGGATGATTTTTTTGCCGTTATTGACAACGGAGCAAATGTAAAACTGGGCGTAAGGTACATGGCCACAGATAACATTTCCGCCGGCGTATCGTATATTTCTGAAAAAATGGAAAAAACAGCGGAGCTGTCATATACATTTAATTTTGAAAAGAATGGATTCAACGCGAAAATCGAGGCCGCTTATATCAATGACAGGGAAGCCCCCGGCGAACCCCTGAAATCAAAGCCGTTCGGCCTTGTATCGTTCCAGACCGTGCCGTTCATGAATAAAATGTTCGTGGTGACCGTTGATTACGGCTCTGAAAGCGGCCATTCCGGCCTGGGAACGGGAATATTATACAACATCTCCGAACACAACTGCCTGCTGGCGGAATATTACCCGGTTATAAACCAATACAAAAGCAACACAACCAGCTGTTATTCCTTCGGCTACAAACACGATACATACGGCCATCAGTTTATTTTCAGGGTGGGGAATTCAAGCCAGATAGGGGCGAGGGATTTGATGCAGGGAACAAACAGCGGCAACCTCTACGCAGGAGTTGATGTTATGAGGCTGTTTGCGTTTTAGGCGGGTGAGATCAAAATGCGTGAAAACTGTAAAATGGAGATTGTCGTAATACAAGGCCGGGATGATAGGATTAAGAAAATCTTATGGGCTATAAGGGGGAAATATAGTTATGTTAAACAAAAAAAGCAACAAGCAAGATCTGGCGCGAGTTTTTGGAAGCTCTGGAAGATGAACCACTAAAGCTATCGGCAGAGTTTGATATCCTGTTACAAATAATTTTAAAATTGACAAACTTATATTAGTTATATATACTTATTGTAAAGAAATTTACAATATTTCCGTAAGGTGGAAAAATGAAAAATAATGTTACAACCAGAGGATATCTAACACAGAGGGAACGACAGGTGATTGGCAGGCTCTCATATGAAAAAACAGCGGCAATAACACGAAAACAGTTTGATTCATATTTTAATAATTACCCAAAAACAGTAAGGGAAAAATTGATTTACAGGCTGAACAGACAGGGTATTTTGAAAAAAATCAAAAAAGGGGTTTATATTTATTCCCCGTTAGAGGCGGGTCCCGCCGGAAGAAATATTAATGAATACATGGTGCCCGGGCTCCTGCTGCCCGGCAGGGATTATTACATAGGTTATTCAACAATGTTTAATTACTATAAGTTTACCGACCAGTTATTCCGTGTAATTTATGTTTTAAATACGGGGATTCAGCGCGACAGGGATGTCGGCGGAATGAGATTTAAACTGCTTAAGGTATCAAAAAAGAGAATGTACGGTATAACTGAAATTGATATAATGGGTGTAAAATCCAGGGTAAGCGACCTTGAGAGAACACTCGTGGATCTTATATATTTTTCAAACCCTGTTGGAGGCCTGAAGCGTGCCTATGAAATCATGGTTGATATGGTAAAGCGCGGCAGGGCGGACCGGGAAAAATTCCTTGAATATCTGGCGCTGTTCCCGAATGCTTATGTAAGGAAACGCGCCGGATATATTCTGGACTCAGCCGGAATAAAAACAGGCAGATTGGTTGAGGCCATAAATCCAATGTCGATTATGACCCTTTATAATGGAAAAAGCAGAAAAGGCAGAATTGACAAAAAGTGGGGGATTATCATAAATGATTCACGAGAATAGGGAAGAGTTTAGGGGGATTCTGGAAAGAGCTTCGGCTGCAACCGGATTTCCAGCGGGCCTTCTTGAAAAGGATTATTATTTAACAATTATGCTTAATGGTATAAATAAAGAATTGGACGAGAAACTCGTTTTTAAAGGCGGAACCTGCCTTAATAAGCTGTATTTTGACTATTTCAGGCTGAGCGAGGACCTTGATTTTACGCTGTTGTTGCCGGATGGGAAAGTAAATAAAACTATAAGAAGCAGATGTATGGACGGGATTAAAAAGGGTATAAAGAAATATTTGCAAAAATACGGCCTTATTCTTGATGAGTCTGAAAGGCCGGGCAGGAATGAAAGCAGGCAGTACGTTTATTACGTGAATTATGATTCTATAATTACGGGAACAACGAACCATGTGAAGCTTGAAATAGGATTGCGCGCAAATCCGTTTATGAAGGTCCGGGAAATGAAAGTTAAGCATGTTTTTAAAAATCCATTTTCCGGCGTTGAGTTGTTTGATGCGGGAACTGTAAAATGCCTTTCACTGATTGAAATTGCCGCGGAGAAATTCAGGGCCGCCGCTACCCGGAAAAAAATAGCGCCAAGAGATTTTTTTGACCTTGATTATCTGATTAAAAAGGGGGTTGATTTCAAATCAAAGGACTTACAGGAGCTTGTTTCGAAAAAAATGGCCGAAGATGGGTTCGCTGCACCCGTGGGAAAATATTATGTAAATTTATTCAGGACTGCGGAGGAAATCAGGGATATGGAATTGCGGCTTGAGGATGAACTGTATCCGGTGCTGGCAAAATCGTCGATAGGGGATTTCAGACTGGATAGGGTCATCAAGTATTTTAATGCAATAAGAGTAAGGTGACTGGAACAGAACAGATTTTCCGGCGGTACCCATTAATTAACGGAGAAAATAAAGATGAAAAAAATAGCGGCTGTCGAGGTTCAGGGGATATTTAAAACTTATAAGTCCGGATTTTTCAGGCCCCGTTTTACCATGGCGCTTCAGGGAATCGACCTTGTCATCCATGAAGGGGAGCTCTTCGGCGTACTTGGGCCAAACGGCGCCGGGAAAAGCACTTTGCTCAATACCATCATGGGGCTTATCACCCCGGATAAAGGCTGTGTGCTCATATCCGGTAATAACACCTGCGGCATGTTCCATCATGAGGTGCGCGCTTCCATGAACATGAGTTCCGGCAACCCTAATTACCCGTGGGCGCTTACCGTGCGGGAGGCGCTTAACTTTTACGGCATGCTTTACGGAATTTGGGGTAAAAAACTTCATATAAAGGTCGACAGCCTTATCGAACTAATGGAGCTCGAAAAACACGCCAATACGAGGTTTGACGAGCTCTCAACGGGCACCAAGCAGAGAACCTCTATAGCCAAATCCCTTTTAAACGACCCGAAAATACTCCTTCTTGACGAACCTACATCGGGCATGGATCCGAACATATCGGTAAAAATAAGGGGGCTGATAAAACGGCTCCACGGGGAATTAAAGATCACCGTACTGCTTACGACCCATATGATGAGGGAAGCAGAGGAGCTCTGCGGGCGTATAGCGTTCATAAAGGACGGGAAAATAACCGCGCTTGGAACAAAGGAAAAGATACAGAAAATGACAAAGTCAAAGAACATGGAGGAGGCCTTCATTGAACTCGCAGCTGATTAGGATATACGCGTTCGCGTACAGAAATTACATATTCGCCATAAGGAATTTTTTTACTTTTGCGGAAATGCTCTTCTGGCCTGTTATAGGCATACTTTCCATAGGATTGATGGGAGGTTTCCTGGGCCTTAAGGGCAATATGAGGGAATTTCTGCTCACCGGCGCTATAGTCGCCGGGGTCTTCCAGACATCACAGCTTGATGTGGCATACGGATTTTTATACGACGTTTGGTCCAAAAGCGTCAAACAGACCTTCATAGCCCCGGTGAGGAACATGGATTATATAGCCGGTTCATGGCTCATCGGAACCGGGCGGGGGATAATTACATTTTTCATGCTGGCCGCCCTTGCCGCCTTATTTTTCAAATTCAGAATGCCGCCGGGTTTTGCCCTGTGGGCCTCTCTGGCTGGCGTGTACCTTACGGCCATGATAACCGGAATGATGACTATATTTTTTATCTTCATGTTCGGCCAGAGGATAGATATCATAGCCTGGATGATGTCGGCGCTGACGATGTTATTATGCGGCATCTACTATCCGGTGACATACCTGCCGCCATTCTTCGAAAGACTGGCGCAGTTCATACCTCTCACATATTTTCTGGAATATTTCCGCACGGGCTACGGTTTCAGTTTAAATTTCACACATCCGCTGTTAAAAGGGTTCGGACTTTCAGCCGCGTATATAGGGATATTATTGTGGATGATTGAAATGGCGTTTTTAAAGGCAAAAAAGTCGGGGATGCTGGTAAAGCTGTCGGAATAAGGGGGCCGGGTTTAATGCATATTGACTAAAATCATTGCGGATAGGATAATCAAACCGACAGGGCATATAAGAAACTTTCTGTGGAGGTTCTATCATGTTCAGGAATATAATACTTGCGTTTATTCCGGTTTTTGTGGCCGTGGATGCCATCGGCGTGCTTCCAATGTTCATATCTCTTACACACAATATGGATGAAAATGAGAAAAAAGGGGCGCTTTTAAATTCATTCATAACCGGGGTTACTCTTGCAATAGCCTTTATTCTTGTGGGAAAGTGGATATTTTCCATACTGGGAATAACCGTGAATGACTTCATGATAGCCGGCGGATTTATATTGTTCTGCATAGCTCTGCGCGACCTGCTTACGACGGAGAAGGCCAGGCATGTTTCCGCATCGGAATTCGGCACGGTGCCGCTCGGCACCCCGCTAATCGTGGGGCCGGGGGTGCTTACGACCTGCCTTATTATGGTTGACCAGCACGGCATTATCGCCACCATAACATCGGTGATATTAAATGTCCTTATCGCTGTCACAATATTCGGCTTCTCCGGTGTTATCATAAGGGTTATCGGCAGAAACGGGGTGGGCGCCATGTCCAGGGTAATGG
The DNA here is from genome assembly GCA_003159495.1 of candidate division FCPU426 bacterium. Taxonomy (GTDB): domain Bacteria; phylum Oederibacteriota; class PGYV01; order PGYV01; family Palsa-1178; genus Bog-1181. The sequence goes on from PLPI01000048.1 coordinate 34,239, forward strand.
CCCTTCTGCTGGCAGCAATCGCGGTAATGATGATGAGAAAGGGATTTTTCGGCCTGCTAATAAAATAAAACCGGAGAGCAAATGAAGCTGACGCTGAAAATATTGCTGGCTGTTTTTCTTTTTGTACCGTCAATTTTTGCCGTCCACGGCGCGCCGGCCGGAAAGTTGAGGCTTATCCAGGACGGCTGGGCCCAATATTCCGAAAAAATTCGCCCTCTTCCGGTTGTTTCGTCGGCTTTGATTCCCTGGCCAAAAAATATGCGGGTCAGTTCAATATTTTACGACGGATTCTTCCTGAAAGGGGACGACAGCAGGCTGCTGATAACGATACTAAAGGATGATTACAGCAAAGCAAAATTCAACCATGAGGCGGAGTTTTTTATTTATGACAGCACAAGCCGTTCGTGGAAAAATATAGGCTCCGAATTCCTCCAGCAGGATTACAGGATAATACCCGTGCGAGCCACTTCGGAATGGTTCATTTTCGCCAAGCAGGCAGGCGAGGATTCGGATTACGGCGAAATCGTTACATATGACATGAAGACCATGGCGAGAACATCTAAAATAATTACGGGGAAGCAGGGATACAAAAAAATAATTACGGCGGGAAGTGCTGAAATATGCGGCCTCTCGCGCGAATTCAGGCCCGGCGATCCTTCACAATTTATCGCGGCTTCCAGGATAAATACCGGTACAAGTTACTATAAGGGGATAGTGAGCGTCAGGGGCAGGAACCTTGAGCAGACTGAAGTTTTAAGATTCGGTTCCGAACCGCAGTACCTGACAGGAACGCGGGCCATAACATTCAGGTTCAGGGAATATACGGGCTCGTTTTTCGGGTTTTACGATACGGCGGCATCCGGCCCCATATATTCGTTAAAGGCCGACAATATGATATTCAGCCATTATGAACAGGGAGTACGGGTAAAACAGTATGTCAATATAATCAAGTTAAGGGCGATAAACGCATCGTTTGACAAAATGGTATTTCTGGCCGAGGATGAGGCCGGGCCGCGCGTAGTGCTGCTCAATATACAACCGGCGCTGTTCGGGCCGTAAAAAAACAATGAGAGGTAACAACTATAATTATTGAAAACGCGGCAGAGTATATGTATAATGTCATACATGGATGAAGAATACAAGGTATGCCCGAAATGCGCGGCAATAAACCCTAAAGCAGCCAGAGAATGCGTAAGATGCAGGCAGCAGTTGAACCTTATACAGGCCGCGCCTGTTGTCATAAAGGTTGAATGCCCTGTCTGCAAAATACCCATGTATCCGGGGAGAATGTCAGGCTTTGAGGTTTATCATTGCGCCGAATGCGGCTCAACATGTTATAAAAAAGAGAGCCTTCTGCGGATGATGCCGCAGGACAACAAGGTTTTTGAGCGCGGGGACGCCGAACGCAGCCACGTAAAACCGCCATATTTTGAAAAAAGGGAAAGGCCCCCGTTTTTGATATGCCCGGTGTGCAGGAAAAAAATGGAGACAAAAAAGACCGGCCCGATGCAGATAGATGTCTGCACCGAGTGTAACGCGGTTTTTCTTGATTCAGGCAAGGAAAAACACCTCTCTGACATGCTCGGGCCGTATAAATCCTTCATTATGAACCGTGGTTCCAAAAATCCCGGGCGCCATTCAAGGTGAGACTTTAAGGTGAGACTTTAAGGAAAAAACAATTGACTATAATTTTTTAGTATGATAAATTGTTTAATTATAATCTATTTTTTAGGATAGTGTCATGTTTATAAGGGATATTTGGAAAATATCAGGAGGTTTTTATGTTAAAAAAGTTGGCTTTAGCTTTAATTGCCCTGACTGTTATATTTCTTGCCGGCTGTAAGGGATCAAGGTCGGTAAAAATAGTTTATACATACAATGACAGGTGGACAGGCTCATATGTGGCAAATAACACAACCGTTACCACCGGCTCGGACCGAACAATGACATATGACCTTGGTGATTACAATGCAAAAGTAGTTGTTGATGCTGTCGCAAATACTTACGCCTGTGATGCGGACGTATCCGGGCAGCCTGTACCGGGAACTCCATACAACGGACTTACATATTACAATTGCCCGAAAAATACCGGATTGGGCATCACCATTGAGATTGACGAGGATTTTGACAATGGATTCCTTTATCTCGCGTCAAAAAACGTCAAGGCGACAGCGGCTGAATCGCGCTATTGCTATCCGGTTGAAATTTCATACGATTTTTCGCCTACGAAATAAATATTATTCAAATAAACCGCTTTGATTTTAGGAGGAACTTGATGAAAAGGGCAATTATATCAATATCGATAGTTCTGATAATATTGGCTGCGCCGGTTTTTGCGATGGCTTCGAGGTATGATTCCGACGAGGTTATTGACGAGACCATTCTTGAGCCGAAGGATCCCATTCTTGCGACTGTGCTTGCGGTTGGGCCGGGGCTTTTGATTCATGGCTGGGGCCATTTTTACACTGAGGATTATAAAATGGGGCTCATGCTGACGGGAACAGAGCTTCTTTCAATAGGAGCAATGTGGTTCGGGGCGTGGGAAAACACATCACCCGACGCATTCGCTATTTACGGGTCTGGCGGCAGGCAGGGCGGGGCATTGACTTTTGCATTCGGTTTCCTTTTATTTATGGGATCCTGGTTTGCTGACATTTATCAGGCCGGAAATTCGGCCCATCAGTATAATGTCGAACATAATCTTGAGTTCAAGGTTCAGGAAGAGTCCCTCCTGAACGGCAACGGGAATTACAACTCGGTTTACGCGGCCGCGTACAACATAAGGTTCTAAAATATAAACATATACGGGCCGCATGCGCGGCCCGGTAAATAAAACGGGCCGGAGAAAGTTCCGGCCCGTTTGTTTTGTATATAAACTCCAGACAAATTATAAAAGGCGGTTATCATGTTAAAACGCACACATTTCTGCGGTGATGTAACAGAGGCCCTCACGGGTAAGGATGTTTCCATAAACGGCTGGCTCGACACAAGGCGCGACCACGGAGGCGTCATATTCCTGGACATACGCGATAAAACGGGCAAGGTACAAGTGGTATTTGACCCGGAAATAAACGGCGCGCTCCACGAGACGGCGCATAAACTGCGCGGCGAATATGTGCTCGGCATAAGCGGCAGGGTCCGCCCCAGGCCGGAAGGCACAAAGAACCCGAAATTAAAGACGGGAATGGTGGAGATTGTGGCGGATACGGTGGAAGTATTCAACCAGTCGCTGCCGCTTCCTTTTCCCATAGACGAATCAGCCGAAGTTGGCGAGGATTTGAGGCTCAAATACAGATACCTCGACCTGCGCAGGCCGAAAATAATGGAGAACCTTACAATAAGGCACACGCTCACAAAACTTATCAGGAAATACCTTGATGAAAACGGTTTTACCGACGTTGAGACACCGGTGCTTTTCAAGTCAACTCCCGAGGGGGCGCGCGATTATCTGGTGCCGTCAAGGGTCAACCCGGGAACATTTTTTGCCCTGCCGCAGTCGCCGCAGATGTTAAAACAGATATTAATGGTGGCCGGACTGGACAGATATTATCAGATAGTAAAATGTTTCCGTGACGAGGACCTGCGCGCAGACAGGCAGCCGGAATTCACCCAGATAGATATTGAAATGTCGTTTATCGAAGAGGATGACATAATGGGCCACGCGGAGAATTTTATACGCAATGTCTTTGAGCATGTGCGGTCGATAAAACTGCCGGAACAGTTCAAAAGGATGACCTACGCGCAGGCAATGGAGGAATACGGCAACGATAAGCCGGACACGCGTTTTGAAATGAAGCTGAAAACCATAAGCGAGATATTTGACGGCTCTGAGTTCAAAATATTCGCGGAGACGGTTAAAAATGGCGGCGTTGTAAAGGCCCTGAATTTTAAGGCATCGGCCGATAAACTCTCACGCAAGGACATAGACGATCTGGTGGCGTTTGCGGTTAGGCAGGGGGCGGGCGGCATGGCGTGGATACGCTTCGCGGAAAAACCCGAGTCTCCGATAGTGAAATTTATCAGCGAGGACAGGCTCAATAAACTTAAGGAAATGATGGGAGTTGAAAAAGGGGACATTGTTTTCTTTATGGCTGACAAACAAAACAAAGTCAATGACATATTGAGCAGGGTAAGGCTCCACATTGGTGAAAAGTATTCGCTCTACGGCAAAAACAGCCTTGAATTCCTGTGGGTGGTGGATTTTCCGCTACTTTCCTATAACGAAGAGGAAAAAAGATATGAGGCAAACCATCATCCGTTCACAGCCCCTAAAGATGAGGATATTGCGCTTCTGGATACGGAGCCGCTGAAGGCCAGGGCGAGGGCATATGACATGGTATTAAACGGAACGGAAATTGGCGGCGGTTCCATAAGGATACATAACAGCGAACTGCAGAAAAAAATGTTCGGCCTGATAAATATAGCGGATGAAAAGGCTGAAATGATGTTCGGATTCCTTCTTGACGCGCTGAAATACGGCGCGCCGCCGCACGGCGGCATCGCGTTCGGGCTCGACAGGATAGCGATGATACTGACCGGATCCGCATCGATACGCGACGTTATTGCCTTCCCGAAAACGGCAAAAGCGCAGTGCCTGCTTTCCAACGCGCCGTCAGAGGTTGACCAGAAACAACTCAGGGAATTGTCGATAAAACTCAGCCTGGATTAAAAAATGAAAAAATCGGATATTGTGCGTGTTTATTGATGTTTTAGCTTAAAGAACTTGACATAGTTTCATAATATGGTAAACTTGTAGAAGTAATTTAGGGAACCTGTAAAAAAGGTGGAAAATGAAAAAAATCTCATTTTTGACGGTAATATTGGCTTTAATAGCTGTAAATTTTGCCTGCGGCGCTGTTTCAAACTCCGCGGCTTCAGGCCCGGCAGCTTCAGCCACACCTCAAACTTCCGATATGTCGATAATCAAACAAAAAGTGCAGAACGAACTTGACCGGATCAATAAGCAGGGACAGTCCGGACAGAACGTCGAACAGGAAATTACAATTGATAAATATGGCAAAAAAGCAAAACCCGAGGAACCCGTCGTTGTAGCCACGCCGGTTGGATATGATGCCGGAACGCTTGCCGCCATGAATATTATAGGCGGATTGTTCGAAGGCGGAATAATCGGAGCTGGAACGGGCCTTATAGGATATTCGGGTTCTATGAACACCAATGTCAGGCCGCTTGTTACAGGAACGGTAGCCGGAGCGTTCACGGGAGCCGGGCTCGGGGCGGTTTTGTCGCTTTTACAGACAACGAACCAGAGGTATTCGTCTTCGGATGATCTTGGATACGACATTGCCGGCGGTACCGTAATCGGAACCATACTTGGAGCGGCCGGCGGTGTTATTTCCTACGGCAAAACGCGGCACCTTGAAAATATATCACAGGGTATGGGGTATGGAGTGGCTGCGGGCGCCGCATGCGGGCTGACCCTCGGTATAATAGAATCGCTTTTACCGGAGTATTACCGCGGAGAAACGGAAAAAATAAGGGCCATGAACATATACGAAACAGGGAGCACGACAATGCTCAGCTGTAACTTCGGGTTCTGAGGTATAATATGAAAAAACTAATTCTTGCTTTTGCCTTTCTTGCGGGATTCGGCGCGGCTTCTTTTGGCGGCGACCTGGGGAACATTCTCGGGGTTGATACTGCCATGGGAATTGCGGGCGGAGCGGCAATGGGCGTTGCTTTTTCAACTCCCTCATACATGGGCGGAGGCTCCACGGCCGACCCCAGGGTATTTCTTGTGGGCGNNGCGCTCGGCGGGGCAATTGCGGGCATAGCCTACGGGATTTACGGCATTATTGACCATGTTAACATACGCAATAAATCGGTAATAAAAGCTTCGATTGATGATGATGACCTTGTGGTCCGGTATAATCCTGCGATTACGGGCATTGAAATTGCGAAAAAATTTTAATTCAGGGAGGTAAGGCATGAAGTTTACAAAGACAGTTATTGTTTTAGCTGCAGCTTTAGTGGTGTTTCTTGCCATCGGCTGCGCGGCCAGGCAGACGGTGAAAACAGACGCCGCTGCACAGCCGACTTTAACGGCTTCGGCTGAGGAAGCCACACCGGTTCCGACGGCTGTTCCGGGCGTAAAGTATGTTGTTAAAAAAGGCGATTCATTATGGGCGATTTCTTCGATGGGAAAAATCTATCAGGATCCGTTCGAATGGCCGCTTTTGTTCAAGGCCAACAGGGACCAGGTCGCCGACCCGGATATCATCGAAGTCGGGCAGGAACTTGACGTAAACGAAGGGCTCACACAGGAAGAAAAGGAAGACGCTGTCCAGAAAGCAAAGGATACTCCTCCGTACAGGCCGCACACGGCGCCGAGGAAGTCACTTCCTTTAAAGTATTAATAGCAGCCTTTTTAAAACTGCGGTATAATAAGGGCCGGTGAAGAACCGGCCCTTATACATTAATAGGTTTTAATCAGGGCAAGTCCACCGGCTTTAATCGGCGGTAATTTATTATAAAATAAAGGTTAGAGGCATGGTTAAGGCCAAAAAAAATTCCGTAACAGTTGTTTTCAGGAAAAAGACGCGTTTAATTTTTGACCCTGCTGCGGTTGTTTTTGGGATACTAAAGTCTGAGAACGCCGGCGGGTTTGAAATCAATCTTGTTTTTACGGATAACGCCTTTATAAAGAAGATAAACCTGGAGTACAGGAGCAAAAATTATCCGACGGATGTTATAACTTTCGCGGCGGCTAAATCCGGGGATATTTTCATTTCCGTGGAAAAGGCGGCGGAACAGGCCGCTTCTTACGGCGCGTCTTTTGACGAAGAGGTAAAAAGGCTGGTTGTTCACGGGGCGCTTCATGTCCTGGGGTATGACCACGTCAGGCAAATCGACAGAAAAGAAATGGCCCCGAAGGAAAAAAAATATTTTAAAATAAGCGCGGAGAAGAATTAAAGTGCAGACCATCACCCAGTTCCAGATAGCAATTCTTTTCGTCCTTTTTGTGCTTGCAGCCCTGTTTTCCGCGGCTGAAACGGCCCTTATCGGCATGAACAGAATCAAAATCATTTCAAATATAAAATCGAACCATCCGAAAAGCAAGTACCTGAAGGTCTGGCTCCAGGACCCGAATAAACTGCTGGCGACGCTTTCAATATGCATAAATGTGGTGGCCATAACGGCCTCCACCATAGGCGCATTCCTGTCCATCCAGTTCGCGGACGCGTTTAAAATAGACCACTCCCTGTCGGCAACTGTAATGGCCGCGCTTATTACGGTTATAATAATAATTTTCGGAGAGGTATCGCCCAAGATATTCGCTATACACAACACCGAAAAGATAGGGCTGCTTTTGATCGCGCCCGTGGTCTTCATTTACAGGATGATAAGCCCGTTGACCGAACTTTTTGTGAAAATAAGCTCGTTTACAATAAGAATATTTGGAGGGCAGGCGTCTTCATCGATACCCGTTATATCCGCGAAGGATATTACCACCGTGATTAATGTCGGGGCCGAGGCCGGTTATATAGACGAACAGGAAAAGGTCATGATGTCCAGGATAATGGGTTTTAACGGCATGACCGTAAAGCACGTAATGGTGCCGAGAACCGCCGTAACTGCGATAGATTTAAGCTGGAGCGAGGACAGGATACTGGATGTTATAATGGAGTCGGGCTATTCGCGGATGCCGGTGTTCAGGGACAATCTTGACAATATAGCCGGCGTTATCTATACAAAAGACATGCTTTCCATGATAAAAAACAGGGGGCTGATTATATTCCATGACCTTGTGAGGCCCCCTTATTTTGTCCCTGATACAAAGAATATCGGTGAACTGCTGAAAGAATTTAAAAAGGGAAAACTGCATATGGCCGTTGTGCTTGATGAATTCGGCGGCACAGAGGGCATTGTCTCGCTTGAGGACATACTCGAAGAGATAGTCGGGGAGATAAAGGACGAATATGATGTTGACGAAAAGGAAGTTGAGGACTGCGGCAACGGCTGTTATATTGTCAGGGGGGCCACGGAATTAAGCAAGTTGAACGCTGCTCCATTAAAGCTCGATATACCGGATCAGGACGCGGTCTACTCCATTGGAGGTTTTGTAACAGAGCTGTTCGGGCATGTGCCCAAACAGGGCGAGACAATAAAAATGGGAAATTTTACATTTACGGTAATTAAATCCGATGAAAAGAAGATAATCAGGCTGAAGATCGAAATTGCGCTGTAAAAAAATTAAAACTGCGGAGGAAATATGCCGGAACATTATGATTACAAGGCCATAGAGGAAAAGTGGCACAAATACTGGGAGAACAATAAAACTTTCAGGGCAACGGGAAAATCAAAGAAGTATTACGTCCTTGAAATGTTCCCGTATCCCTCGGGATACCTGCATATGGGGCATGTCCGTGTTTATACAATAGGCGACGTCATCGCTCATTATAACAGGATGCGCGGTTTTGACGTGATACACCCTATGGGTTACGACGCGTTCGGCCTTCCGGCTGAGAATGCGGCGATAAAAAACAGGGTGCACCCGGCCGAATGGACGCGCAGGAACATAGACCACGCCAGGGGGCAGTTTAAAAAGCTCGGGATGTCATACGACTGGGAAAGGGAATTTGCCACGTGCGACGAGTCCTATTACAGGTGGAACCAGTGGCTGTTCATAAAATTTTTTGAAAAAGGGCTCTCCTACAGAAAGGCGACAGCGGTAAACTGGTGCCCTGATTGCGGTACAGTGCTTGCAAACGAACAGGTGCATGAGGGCAAATGCTGGAGATGTGAATCGGTCGTCGAACAAAAGGATCTTACCCAGTGGTTTTTCAAGACCACGGCGTACAGCCAGGAACTTCTCGACGGTCATGATAAAATAGAATGGCCGGAACGTGTAAAATTAATGCAGCGCAACTGGATCGGCAGGAGCCAGGGAGTGAGGATATTATTCAGGGAAGAATCAACGGGAGAAACACTTCCGGTTTTTACGACGCGGCCGGATACGATATTCGGCGCCACATATGTGGTGCTGGCCGCCCAGCATCCGCTTGTCGAGAAAATAAAGCTGAAAAGCCCGCCTGAAAAGGCGCGGGAAATATCGGAGTTCCAGGATAAGGTTAAAAAAAGCGACGTGACGGTGCTCACCCTGGTAAATATGGAAAAAGAAGGCGTAGCCACAGGGGCGTACGCGGTTAATCCAGTTAACGGGGCGCGCATACCGATATGGATTGGCAACTATGTATTGATGGATTACGGCACCGGCGCCATAATGGCCGTTCCGACCCATGACGAGAGGGATTTTCAGTTTGCGAGGCGCTACGGCCTGCCCATGACCGTGGTAATAAGCCCGGAGGATAAAAAGCTCGAACCTTCCGGAATGGAACATGCCTGGGAGGATGGCGGCGTGCTTGTAAATTCGAAACAATTTGACGGCCTTGACAGCGAAGCCGCAAAGGGAAAAATAGCCGCGTGGATGGAAGCCGAAGGCACGGGAAAAATCGAAGTAAATTACAGGCTCAAAGACTGGCTCGTTTCGCGCCAGCGCTACTGGGGCAC
>PLPI01000044.1 GCA_003159495.1 candidate division FCPU426 bacterium
CACCATCGCAAAATTTCCGCGATACCAGATGTTCAAATTTATGGAGCTGGTATATCTTTTAAATTGATAACGTTTTACATAAAAGAATTGATACTAAAACAATATGGATGCTGTATTGTTTTGTTTTCAATACCGGGAATTATTTATCTATTTATCAAAAATGCTTCAAAGAGTGTTTCGTTTTTTTTGGCTTATGCCTGCATTGCAGGCAGCATTCTATTTATTTCGGCTAAATTTGCTTATATGGATACAAAATGGGTGATGGAACCGTTTTTTACTTCGTCATATTTGTTTCTGTCTATATTTATTGCAACGGGTATTTGCTGGATCCTTGATAAAACAGTAAAAACGCAACTTGCATCAAAGAAAATTGTCCAGATTTCGGCGGCAGGGGCAGTATTCATCGTGTTGTTCTTTACCAGTCCGGATTTTTCCCGGCATTTTCTCGTATATGATTATCTAAATAATGTTGCAAAAACTGTTCCCGATAAATCTGTATATTTTAGCGAGGGCGAAATGGATGTATTTGGGTCGGCCTATCTTCGTTATGTGGATAAAAAAGATTTTGTCCCGGTTACCACATTCCTGTTAGCTTTTGACTGGTACAGGGACAGGTTAAAAAAGATTTACGGTGGCAACTTAATACTGCCATCGGATGAAATTAAAGGGTCCGAGTATTTAAAAAACATTATGGTTTTAAATGAAATAAACGGAATATATTATTCCGGGGAATATACAAAACAATGGCAGTCGTTTGATTTCGTGCCGTATGGAATAATTAATAAAGTCGAAACAGAAAATAGCAATGATGAACCACGCCCTGAACTTTTAAAAATTTATTCGTACAGGGGAATATTTGACGGCAGCCTTTCATATGACGATTTCGGGGATTATATGATTGTCAAGCCTTACGGGATAAGAATAAGGGCCTATGGGGATTTGTTATTTCGGAAAAAGGATTATATAAATGCGTTGGATTTTTATAAAAAAAGTATTTATTTTTATAAAGACGATTATGTTTTTAACGCAATGGGCGCTTGTTATTATTATTTAAATGATTTTGGCGGTGCTAATATCATGTTTGAAAATGCTTTAAAAATTAACGCAAATAACGTCGACTCTTATGTTTATCTGGCGTTAATAATGGGCGCTCAGAGGAATTATACGGCCGCCACTGAATATTTTGACAGGGCATTAATGATAAGGCACAATGACAGTGCAATTATGCAGTTAAAGTCGCAAGTTTTAAACGCAAAAAAAACAGTAGTAATTCATATAACACAATAGCAGGAATAAATAGAATTGTTTGGAATGATGTTAATGTGACAACGGGCGAGTATATCAACTTCCTGATGAAGTTATGATTGCCTTAAAGTCCAAGATATAAAAGAATGAACTACCTGATTCCTAATAATATTGCGCTTTCCTAAAAGAGATTTAACTTTGGTTTTGAACCGCATCGTTAGAGTGGCGACAATAGCATTAAGTTGAAAAAACGTGTTGGCTAAAAAAACCATTCTGAAATGTCTTTGAATTTCAAGAGGCTTTCCCGGTTTATGCAAATCCAAAATTTTGTAATGTAAAAAAAAGTCGTTTTATGATAAATTACACATAAAGATTGTAAGCTATTATTCTAATATGAGGGGCTTATGCTAAATAATAATATAAGAAAGACAATGCTTATTTGCGCATCTGTTCTTATATTATGGTTGTTACTAATTATCAAAATCGCCCCGGCTTACATTGCCGGCGACAGCCCTGAAACAATTATGGCCTTCAATTTTCTTGGAATCCAACACCCTCCGGGATATGCACTGGATACATTAATTGGTAAAATATTTTTATTAATACCGGTTGGGAATTTAATGTTCAGAAGCGCAATTATGGCTATGTTTTTCAATTTTATGACAGCTTTAACAATATTTAAAATAGTACTGATAGTTTTTAAAGATAATGCCAAAAAATCCGGTATTTATTACGCTCCGATTATAGCTGCAATTTTTTATTTATTTTCAAATTCGGTTTTTATTCAAGGTATAACCGCCAAAGGAAGCGTTTATACCATTCATTGTTTTCTTATAGCGCTGATTTTTTTGCTTTTACTTGAAATAAAGCAGGGGGCTAAATTTCTTTATCTTGCTTCATTTTTATTTGGGCTGTCTCTTGGAAATCATTGGCAAAGTTCGATTGTTTTATTGCCGGCAATGGCCCTTGGTGTTCTTTTAAGCGGGCAGAAGGTAAAATTAAAAACCTGGTTAAAATGTTTCGTCTTTTTTTTAATTGGAATTTCAATATTTGCTTATCTTTTGCTCAGGAAAACAACCCTTATATGGAGCAATGTAGCGGATTTAAATAATCTGATATGGTTCCTGAGCAGGGCCCCATATGCTGAGTTCGAGCACCGCCATGCTTTTTCAATTATTGATTCATTTAGACTTTTTAAATACTATTTTTCAAATATTTTTCCCGATCAGTATCCTGTGTTTCTTGCGTATATTTTATTTCCCGGAGCTGTACTTTTAGCGTGGAAATTGCCAAAATACGGTTATATTTTTATTACAGCTTTCATTTGTTATTTAGCCGGGATATTACTTGTTTCAACGGAGGTTGGACAAGAATGGGTGGATAAACAGTTTATAATATATATTATTTTTGCGGCAATCTTTATTTCATCCTTTTTTAACTGGCTGTTTAATTTAATTAAATACAATAAAACAACAATGTCGATTTTGTTCGTAGTTATTTTTCCATTACTTTATATAAACCTCCCGGATTATTCGAGATACTTTGTAAGTTATGATTATGTAAACAACCTTACATCGGGGCTGCCAGAGGGTTGTTTGTTTTTAACTGAAGGCGATATTAATTTTTTCGGCGCGTATTACAAACAACTTATTAATAAAAATGATATAAATACAATAGCTGTAGCCTTATTGAATTTTCAATGGTACAGGGAACAAATACATAGAAACAGTTTTGAATCAATTTTAATCCCGGGAAAAGCCAAAGCATCTAATCTGGCTGACGACATAAAAAATCTGATGAGCGCCAATAAGGATAAAGAGATTTACACTTCAAATTTTTCTAATAATGATTTATTGAGTTACAACAAAGTGCCGATGGGAATAAAGAACAAAATATTGATTGACAGGGAACAACCAGGGAGTGATCCGTATTTACCCTATAAATTATATTCTTATCGGGGGATTTTCGAAAACAAGATTAAATATGATGATTTTTCTAAAATGCTGGTCCTGTCAACTTATGAAAGGTGCCTTGCTTTACTTGGAGATAATTTATCTAAAAAAGGCGATTTTGATCAGGCTTTATTTTTTTACAACCACGCACATCTCTTTTTTAAAGAAGAAAACCTGGCAACAAATATAGCCATCTGTTACTTACAAAAGAGCAATGCTGTTAAAAGCGAAGAATATCTTAATGAAGCAATACGGCTTAATCCTAAATTTGTTCCCGCGTATTATTATAAAGCGGCTGTTTCATATATGTTATTAAAGGACCCGGTCAAGACCAAAGAAAACTTATTAAAAGTGATTGAACTTGATAAAAATAACCGGGAAGCAAAAAGTTTATTAAATAAATTAAACGGAGGCACTTGATAAATGAGTCCGCTAATGCCCGGGGAAAAGAACAAAGCTATAGATATTATAATAATCGCCGGTATTGTCGCCGTGGCTTTAATAATCATGTTCATTATGGCGAGGTTTGAAATGGTCAGAAGGGCTGGGCGTGAATACAATGAAGGCGAAAAATTCATGTCTTTTTATAAAAATCCAGATCTAAAAAAGCAATATTATGATGAAAAACTCAAGAAAAAGGAAATAACGGACCCCGAATATGAGATGCTTATGGATGATAATTCATTGAAAAACGCCTATGTAGAGTATCAGACTGTGGTTGATTTATTCACTCCTCCGGAAAGTAAGTGGGTAAAGATGTCGCGTGAACGCTTACAGGAAATAACGCCTTTGTATAATGCTTGGGTTGAATCGCTGAAAAATGAAGTCAATACTTCGTCGGGGCAAAAGAAAAAGTGATAATTGTTTTAAGTAAGTTATGGATAAATTGACACGCCGCCCTTTATCCTTGAACAACACAAAACCGTGTGCTAATATTTATTGTATATATTTTTATATGGAGAATTTATGAAAAGCAGGGGCTTAACAATAACCGCGTTTATTCTCTCGGCTGCGCTTCATGCGGGCATAATCGGCGGCATGGTGTGGTATGGATTGTCGGGCGCTCGCGCGGCAAAACCGGCTGTGCCGGGCGCGGTGTCGAAAAGCGCGGCTTTATATACGCTTTTGCCCGATGTCGAGATAATATCGCAAAAGACAACCATAAAGAAAACTGAAAAACCATTAAAACCGCGGGCGGAAAAAAAAGAGGATTTTGGCCCGGCCGCGGCACCGGATATTTCCGGGGATAGCGGGAAAGAGTCTGTTTTCAGGTATGAGGACGCTGTAAAAAGAAAGATACAGGAGGCGAAAACATATCCTGAAGAGGCGCGCAGGGAAGGAAACCAGGGCACGGTTGGTGTGGCCTTTTCCGTTCTGCGGGACGGGAGCGTGCCGTCGGCCGGTGTTGTTAATTCGTCCGGCTGCGCCATGCTCGACGACGAAGCAGTTAATACCATAAAAAGAGCCTCGCCTTTTCCCCCTTTTCCGGGGAACATAGCCCCGGACAGGATGGACATGCAGGTATCCATAATTTACAGGCTGAATTAACCGCAATATAAAAGGAGAAAAAATGAAAAAAATATTTTTAGCGCTATTGCTTTTACTCGCGGCACAGTTTCTCCGCGCCCAGCAGGATGATACTTTCATCGGCGCCGGCGGCGGAGATGTCCCCGGTGTTGACCTGGGTGCGGTCATGGTTGAAAACGACGAGGAAAATATACAGACAGGCCTTAACGAATACGGGCAGATTTCCACCACATTTAAGGCCGGAGCGCTGACCGGAGGCGCGGTTACGGCGGCGGATCTTTTATCGGATGTGCCGGGCATATATTACAGCAAGGCGTCGATAATGGCCGCAGGCGAGGGCTCCTATGCCCCTTCGGTTTTGAATATCAGGGGGTTCGGCAATTCGCCGAACGCAAACGTCCTTACCGTAATTGACGGCAGGCCCCAGTCAATGTCCATGTGGATGCATCCTATGCTTGATTCGCTCACGCTGGATTCCCTGGAATCAGTCGAGATAATAAAAGGGCCGTCAGGCGTGCTTTACGGGGACCAGGCGACCGGCGGTGTGATAAATATCACCACAAAAAAGCTGGATAACGACGGCTCCTCATACACCTTCGGTGTGATGGGCGGGACGCATTACACACAGGACGAATTTTTCAACGCGCTTTACAAAGGCGATGAAGTGGATACGGCAATAACAGGCGGATATAATTCAACCGCGGGAGAGAGGCCGAATTCGGATTCTTATACACAGGATGGCCACGGCCATGCCGGATATAAATTTGATGACGACTTCAGCGCGGAAATAAACGGGGATTATTCCTATGTGCGCGCCTTTAACCCCGGGCCGGATTACGCTCTTTACTGGCCGAGGGAAGCCGAGGCTGTCCAGTCAATACACCGCGACGGGGATTTCAGGCTGAAGTATAAATTCAGTGATTATAACGGATCGACGATGTTTTATACGGACTCCGGCAACAACAGGTTTCTGGGAAACGCCTTCCCGTCAACGGTTACGCCGGATGCATTTAATTTCGCCGTTCCCGGCGAGTATGACCAGTTCGAGAACCACGGGATACGGGTGGCAAATGAATGGATAGTTTTCCCGGGCAACTCCACAAAAGCCGGCTTTGACTACCAGTATACAGGGACATATTATGAAAATTATCCGTATGTGACATCAACGGCAAAATCTGTCGGTACCTCCGAGGACAAATACGAACCTTATGTGCTCTTAAGCCAGGCTGTCGGTATCTTCGGGATTTCCGGGGGGTTGAGATATTCATTTTCAAGCAAATGGGGGGACACCGCCGTTCCCCAGGCAGGGTTCAAATTTTCCCCTTTCGACCAGCAGACGATTTATTTGAACATATCAAAAGGTTATTCAACGCCGGCCGCCGGACAGATGGTATTCGCGGATTTTAATTCCCTGAACCCGGAAAGTTTCTGGCAGTATGAGGCCGGAATCACACAGACCATTGCCGATAATTTTACATACACTCTTTCATGCTACCAGATAGAGGCGGAAAACATGATACAGGTTGATCCCATGGACTATACGTTAAAAAATTCGGAGTTCATGCTGGAGCGCGGCGCAGAGGCTTCGGTGGATTACAAACCATTTGATTTTCTGGCTGCCGGGGTATCGGCATCGTATATGGACCCGCGGGACAAGACGGCGCGCCTGGCCCTTTTTTCCGGCAAGGGTTATATAAAGGCTGATATAACGAAAGAGTTTGACGTGAAGGTATCTGCTGATTTCGCGAAGGACAGGTATGACGCCGATGATTACGGCATGAAGCTCGGCGATTACGCCGTGCTGAACCTTACAACGGATTATAAGACAAAAATATCCGGCTCTGACGCGAAATTTTACCTCAATTTTTATAACATCCTGGATACAAAATATTATGTCATCTCGGGTTATCCCGCGGAAGGCTTTAACGTCACCTGCGGCATGACGCTGAAAATATAAGAGGGAGTGAAAATGAAAATAAAAAAAATCGCCCTGGTTTTATCCGCCCTGCTTTTAACGGCGGGTTGTTCCTTTGACGGGCCACCGAAAACAGGGGTGTTGTGCGGAACTTCCATGATATTCTCGCTTGTAAAGGACTGCGGCGCCGGCCTTGAAAACTCGCTTTTGATTCCGTCCGAGGCCTGCCCGGGAGGCTATGACTTAAGGCCCGGCGACGCTGAAAAGATAAAAAACGCGGCCATATTCCTGATACACCCGTACCAGAAGGACCTGGCGGAAAAGGCGGCAAAAATAAACCCGCGCATAAAGACAGTGGTTATCACCACCCCTGATTTGACCATTCCGGAGAACTATTTCAGGGGTCTGCAGGAAACAGCCGGCGTGCTATGCGCGCAGTTCCCTCCAAAGTCGGGGGAAATCATAAGTTCAATGAATACCGCTATGAGCGCCATCAGGGAACGGGTCATAGACGACAGCGCGTACCTGATGAAACTGAGAAGCAGAAAAATAAAAGTTCTATCCTGCGGGATACAGGCCGAGGCGGCAAAGTATATGGGGTTTGTGCCGGTTTATGTATTCGGTGATGTTGAAAAATTAAGGCCGAAAGATATAAGCGATGCGGTTGCGGCAGGCCGCAAAAACAGTGCTTCATTTATAATAAGCAACCTTACAGGCTCGCAGGACGCCTCGGCTGACGCCATTAATAAGGGGCTTAAAATAAAAAAAATAACCCTCTCGGATTTTCCCGGGATAACGGCGGCAAATACATCGCTTTTCCTGTCGCTGTGGGAATACAATCTCTCCATGATAAAGGCCGCGGCCGGAAATTAAAATGGATGAATGTATAGACTGCGCGCACGTTAATGTAAAACTTAACAAAACACCGGTACTGAAAGATATAAACCTTAAGATATCACGCGGGGAATTTGTATGCGTGGCGGGCAGGAGCGGTTCCGGCAAAACCACGCTTTTGCGCACACTGCTGGGGTTTAATAAAATTGATTCCGGCACTGTTAAGGTGGCGGGATGCGATGTCTCAGGCGGTGAAACAGCCGCGCTCCGGAAAAGGACGGGATACCTTCCGCAGTCCATTGAGGGCAATTATTCCATCTCCCCGTTTACCGCGCGGGACGTCATCAATATGGGGGCAAAGGGAGAAAAGGCGCGGCTCGCCGTGGAGGAACTTAAAATCGGTGATATCTTATCAAGAAGATTTTCCACACTCTCGGGCGGGGAAAAACAAAAAGTGCTTCTTGCCATGGCCCTTTCCCGCAGGCCCGGTGTGATACTGCTTGACGAACCCAACCTGAATCTTGACATGGTATCATACGCAGATTTTATAAGCCTGGTCGAAACCACTCACAAAGCGCACGGGCAGACGATAGTGCTGGTTACCCACCTTACGGACCGTTTGCCGGAGGCATGTAAAAGGGTGATAGTGATGGGTTCCGGCGCCATAACACGCGACTGCGGCAGGGATGAATTTATGAAAACGGCGGGTGCAACCGTTGGATAATCAGCTGCTCAAATCAGTTATAGCCATGTCGCTTTCCGGCGCGGGCTGCGGCCTTGCCGGGGTTTTTATTTATATGATGGGAATACCTTTTATAGGCGTGGCCATTGCCCACGCCTCAATGGCCGGGGCCATCTGGGCGCAGGCGCTCGGGCTCGACCCGAAGATAGCGGCTTTTATTGCCTCCCTTTTTCCCACGGCAATGTCCGGAAATAATGCGGGCAGGCAGTCCGCGTCGGTAAACATAAATATGAGCGTTATTTTTTCCCTCTTTACAGGCATAGCTTTCATGGGGGCGGGGATACTGCCCGGCGGCGCGCTCAGGGCCTCGGGATATCTGTGGGGCAGCGTACTGCTTGCCGACTATCACGATGTGGCCGTGCTTGCGGGAGTTTTCATTATAATATCGGCGGCAGTTATCATTTTTTACGAACAAATCAGCGCGGTGCTGTTTAACAGGGAAATAGCGGCTTCAACGGGGGTTAATGATTCGCTTGTGTACCGGGGGATACTTGTAATGTGCGGCGCTGTGGCCGCCGTAAATTTAAGCGTTATAGGGGGGCTCATGCTTTATTCGCTTGTTATCATCCCTCCCGTGGCAGCGGCGAGATTTTCCAGGGGGCTGAAAAACTTTCTGCTTATGTCGGCTTTTGCCGGAGCAATAAGCGCCGCCGCGGGCACCATTATCGCCTTTGGTTTTAACCTGCCGGTTTCGGCCACGGTAGTGCTTTCCAACTGCGCCTTTTTCGGAATTTCACTGCTGTTTCCGGGAGCGGGGGACTGAAATTTAAAAATGGAAATAAGGGTTTTTTATGGTATAATTTTTGTAGAGGGATTATATAGGAGCATAAATGAAAAAGACTGCGGTTTTAACCCTTTGTGCCTTGTTTTTGCCTTTTTTTGCGGCTGCTGTCATATCAATACAGAACAGCAATATTGGGATAAATTTTGCCGATGATTTTTTCGGATTTAATATGGGAACCAGCTCAACTTACGCCCCTCCAAACAGCGCGTTGACTTATTATTATCCATATATTGCGACGGAAGCGCTTGAAACCACACACTCGGTTGTAAAAGTTGACGGCATTGCGTATGATTTTAAATATTGCCCGGTGGATTCTGGTTCTGTAATAAACGGTGGCACATATGTTTCCGGTTCAAAAAAAATAAACGGCATAATTGACGCAAATTTCAGGCTTGAAATAGTAAATAATCCGGTTATAGGCTCCCCGGCGGATACGGTAAAAATAAAATACACCCTTACGAATATTTCTTCCGCAACACACACGGTCGCTGTTAGGCTCGAACTTGATACCATGGTAGTGGACCAGGATGGTGCAATTATTTCAATAGACAACGGGTTTACAACGCTTACCACAACGACAGCGTGGTATAAATCGCTCGGGCAGATTCCGGCTAACTGGTGGGATTTTAATGTCGACCCGACAAAAGGCACGCCGACGCTCGTCGGTCGGGGATACACATATAACAATCCGTACGACGAGGCGGCGACAGAACCGGACATCATGGAAATAGCCAACTGGGAGGATGTTGACAACGACGGACAGTGGAGCCTTGAAACATCGGGACTTCCTATGGCACCGCCACTGGGGCCCAACGACAGCGCCGTGGTATTCTGGTGGTGCAACGGGCCGGATATCACATCGTCATATACACTCGCGGCAGGCAATTCAATTTCTTTTGTGACTTATTACGGATTAAACAAACAGCCGCTTCTCACAACGCCGACAATAACGCCGACCGGCACACAGACATACACCAGAACCCCGACTTTTACGGCCACACCGACGGGCACCATAACTCAGACCCCGACATTAACGTATACTTTCACTTCTTCACCCACATTTTCCGTAACGCCGACAATAACACCGACATTCACAAATTCACCGACATTTACCAACTCTCCCACATCCACGGATACGCCGACGGTCACCCCTACTTTTACAGTTACAGACACATTCACCGATTCTCCGACGGTAACGCCGACATATACCGTTACAGATACATTTACCGTGACACCGACGCCGACTATAACAATGACCTCCACGCCGACGCCGCCGCCCTTTGAATTAAGGGGAAAGGGGAATTTTCCCAACCCGTTCATATCCGACACACAAATAGTTTACTGGCTCTCAACCCCGGCGCAGACGGTTAAAATAATGGTTTATACGGTCTCGGGTGAAAAGGTTTTCTGGGATGATACGCTGGCCGGCAATCAGGGTTTCAATTCCTTCCACTGGCTGGGGTTAAACAGGGCCCAAAGGCCCGTGGCATCGGGTGTTTTTATTTACAGGATTGACGCGTATGACGACAAAAGCCACCACGCCACGGTCACTCTCAAGGCTGTCTGCGTCAAATAAAGGTTTGCCGCGTTTTGCCTTTTACCTTTATCGCCTTACCTTTGTTGTATTGACTTTATGCAAAAAGGCGTATAAAATTATCCATCTACAGGGAATAACCCGTTTATTTTAAGGAGGATTTTTTGAATTTAACGGTAAAAACAGCCCTTATAATTCTATTTGGAACCGCTTTGATATGCGCTGCTTTTATCAGTTCCGGCGCCGCAAATATCATTATTCCCGTTATTATTTCAGTTTTGGCCGCGGCTCTCATGTTTACAGGAATATTTTTTATGGCCATAAGGCCGCTTGGCTCCCTTCGTGATTCGGCCGAGGCCTTAAGCCGGGGTGATACGGCGGAAATACCAGGCGGCAAAAAATCAGGCGGCGATGAGATAGGGCTCATAAAAAATTATATTGCGCGCACCGCTGATTATTTAAACAGGGCCGCCGACACCGCGGAAAAACTTGGCGGCGGCTGTGTGCCGGAAGGATTTGCCGCGGCCTCAAAGGCCGACAGGCTTGGCGCGGGCTTTGAAAAACTGACGGCTTACATGGATAAAATCAGGAAGCTTGCAAACGAACTTGCGGACGGAAATTTTGCCGTGAATTTTGCCGTTAAATCGGAAAATGACGCCACAGGCGCGGCATTTGCGGCCATGATAAAAAATTTAAGGCCCCTTATCGGAAATATAAAACTGCAGACAGAAACGCTTCTTTCATCATCGCGGATATTCGTGGGGATAGCGGCCCAGTTAAAATCCACCGCGGGCCAGCTATCGGAGACCATGTCCCATATCTCGGGCGCCACGGCGCAGTCGGCCGGGGATTCCCAGGACGCTGCAAAATCCGCCCTTAACGCGAACCAGGCCTCGAAAAAAGGCATGGAGCTCATGGCAAAAATGCTCTCTTCCATGTCATTCATCAGAACCGACATGGAAACTTCGGTGAAACATGTCACGGAACTCGCGGTTTATTCCGACCGCATAAACCAGATGCTTGAGGTAATACGGGCGGTCTCGGAAGAGACAAAACTGCTTTCTTTCAATGCCGCGATAGAGGCGGCGCGCGCCGGCGAACAGGGGCGGGGGTTTGCCATTGTGGCCGAGGAGATAAGGAAACTTTCCGACAACAGCGCCGAAGAGCTTAAAAAAATATCTGTTATTATAAGGGATATCAGGACGCATATGTCCACTCTGGTGGATAATATCAACAGGGAATCGGCGCAGATAAAGGAAGGGGCCGAGATACTTGAACAGTCCAGCGCGATGTTTTCCGAGATAGCCGGCGCGGTTGACATGGCCACATCAAAGGTGGAGTCCATCGCTTCCTCTTCCGAGGAGATAGCGGCTTCGGCCCAGCAGTCGGCCGCATCGTCGCAGGAACAGACCGCGTCCGTGGAGGAATTTTCCGCCGAGGGTTTAAAGCTTGAGAGCGCGGCGAAGATATTAAAGGAAACGGCAGAAAAATTCAGGGTGTAAACCTTTACGGAGAGAAACCGCATGGATGAAGATACGCTCAAGGAAATGAAGCGGGTATATGTAAAACAGAACAATGCCATAAAGCTTGCTCTGAAAAGCTACAAAGACAAATGGGAAAAGGGCTCCGAAGAGGACGTACTCGCTGAAATGCTTTTCTGTATTTTAACCCCCCAGTCAAAGGCCAGGGGCTGCTGGTCGTGCATGGAATCCATAATAAAAAAGAGGCTTTTGAAAACCGGCAGTGAAAAGCAGGTTCTGGCAGAACTAAAATACCCGCGTTTTAAGTACAAAAAGGCGAAATATTTCATAGAGGCGCGGGAAAAATTCATAAAAAACGGGAAAGTCACCATAAAACAATTCATGTCGGGCTTTAAAAACGCCGTGGAAATGCGCGACTGGTTCCAGCAAAATATAAAAGGTTACGGCCTCAAGGAAGCCTCCCATTTCCTGCGCAACGTGGGATTCGGGGAGGATATAGCCATACTCGACCGCCACATCCTGCGCAATTTGAAAAAACTCGGGGTGATCAGTGAAATACCCGCGCACATATCGCTGAAACTTTACCATGAGATAGAGGAAAAAATGAAGGCTTTCGCCAAAAAAGTAAAGATACCAATGGCCGCCCTGGATTTGATACTGTGGGCAAAAGAGACCGGAGAGGTGTTTAAATGATGGAAAACGATCCGTACGCGTATTTTATTTCGTCGCGCAGCGCGGCGCAGTGGAAACGCATGGGCGCGCGCAGAAGGGCCGGGGTGCATGTCCCTCTTTTTTCCGTTTATTCCTCCAAAAGCGCCGGGCTTGGAGAGTTCCCCGATATAAAACTTATAGTTGACTGGTGCGTAAAATGCGGCATGTCAATAATACAGCTGCTGCCCCTGAACGATTCGGGATTTGATTTTGCCCCGTACAGCGCGCAGTCGACCTTTGCGCTCGACCCGATGTATCTGCGGCTGGAAGGGTGCGGCGAAGGGGTGAAAGAATGCGCCGGGGAAATAGAAAATGTTAAAAAGTCATTCCCCGCCGGCGGCACGAGGGTGGATTACGGGATAAAAAAAGCAAAACTAAAAGTGCTGGAGAAAATTTTCACTTATTTTAAAAAAGGGCCGGACTTTGAAAAATTCTGCGCGGAAAACAGCTTCTGGCTCGATGACTACGCGGCATACAGGGTATTAAAGGAAAAAAATTCCTTGAAGCCGTGGGAAGAGTGGGGCGGGAAATATAAAGGCAGGGAAGAAAAAGCCATGAAAGATTTTGTGAAGGGAAATGAAACGGGGATTACTTTCCAGAAATGGCTCCAGTACATGATATACCTCCAGTTATCGCAGGCAAAACAATACGCAAACTCAAAGGGTGTTTTCATACAGGGAGACCTGCCTTTCCTGGTGGCGCGCGATTCCTCGGACGTCTGGGCCAACCAGGAATATTTTAAGCTCGACATTTCCTCGGGCGCGCCGCCGGACATGTATTTCGCAAAGGGGCAGCGCTGGGGAATGCCGGCGTACAACTGGGATAAGATAGAAGAACGCGGCTATGACTACCTGAAGGAAAAGGTACAATTCGCGGGAAAATTTTACGACATGTTCCGTATTGACCATTTTGTCGGACTTTTCAGGCTCTGGACAATAAAGCTTGACGAACCGGCGGATACATACGGGTTGAACGGAAAATTCGATCCCGAGAATAAGGATACATGGAAACAGCACGGGCAGAAGATACTCTCGGCAATGATGGAAAACACGATGATGCTGCCGTGCGCCGAGGACCTGGGCGTGGTACCGGCCTGTTCGTATGAAACGCTGAAGGAATTTGCCATACCGGGCATGGATGTGCAGAGGTGGTCGCGCGACTGGGGAAACAGCTATGATTTCAAGCAGGGGGACAGATACAGGGAAAATTCAATAGCCTTAATTTCCAGCCATGACATGTCGCCGCTGGCGATGTGGTGGGAGCAGGAGGCGGCCACTGTGGACGCCATGCTCGTGGAAAAATACTGCGAGGAGTACGGATTTTCCAGGGAAAATGTCATTGCCGGCCTTTTTGACATGCATATCTCCACGAAACACAGGCTGCGCTGGCTCTCCGGCATAACCTCGCCGGATGAGGTTCTGCGCAGGCTGGGAAAAAGCAGAGACCAGGCATGGATGTTCTACGACATGCACAGGGAGTCATTTTATGAAAAGCAGCAGTTCTGGAAATATCTGGGCTTTACCGGAGAACCGCGGCAGAAATCAGATGCGGCCCTTATAACCGCGGCCATAGAAAAAGCCGCGGACTCAAAATCGGTCTTTTCCATACAGCTTATAATAGACTGGCTGTCCATGGGCCCACTTTTTGACGGCTGGAAAAGGGAGGAGATGAGGGTAAACACCCCGGGCACAATGACGGACAAAAACTGGTCGATAGTGATGCCGGTTTCGCTGGAGGATATGATATCGATGGATATAAATGAGAAGATAAAGGGGATAAATACGGGGTCGGGAAGGATTTGATAGGGGATTGATTTAAGGCCCGCCCGCAATATTTACATTGACGTCCGGCGCCAGTGTGGTATTCTATAAAAACGTTGTAGAACTTGTTCTACAAGATTTTAAAATTTTTGGAGGTTTTAGTTATGGCTAAGGGAAAAGTAAAGTGGTTCAATGACAAGAAAGGTTACGGATTTATCGAACAGGAAGGCGGCAAGGATGTATTTGTTCATTACCAGGCCGTTCAGGGAGAAGGATTCAAGTCGTTAAAAGAGGGCGAAGAGGTTAGTTTTGACATAACTGAAGGCGCAAAAGGGCCGCAGGCTGCCAACGTAATCAAAGTCTAAAAAAACAGTTTTAACTGAAATAAAAACCCGGCGGATATCATCCGCCGGTTTTTTTCATTATTTTAATAATTTAAGGGTTGATATTATTTTTTAATAAATGTAAAATAGACCCAATTATAATACTGATGCAAAGACGCGAAAAGAAGGGACGGCAGCGGTGCTTCGGGCCTTGAAATAAGGACGAATTATCGCCGCAATCCTTTCAATATACAGCCGCAACGCTCTGAAAAAAGCCAAAACTACCTTCTTTTTTTAAAGAAGAATGTCGGGGTGTTTTTATGGCACAGGTACAGGTAAAGGATTTAAANNTCAAACGCGAAGCCCCAGGTGTACGACTTCGACCCATCCACCAGCGCGGCCGATGTCATACTGGGCAAACTTGAGACCACGGACAAAGGGCTTACGGATAAGGAAGCGAAAAAGAGGCTCGAGGAATACGGTTATAACGAGCCTCCCAGGAAAAAAGAAAAATCAATAGTCCTGCAGATATTTTCCAAATTTTTTGAACCCCTCATAATAGTACTTATAATAATAGGCGTACTTTCCCTTTTATTCGGGGACATTCCCAGCGCAATAATAGTTTTTGCCCTTACAATAATGAGCGTGGTTATGGGTTTTGTTCAGGAGTACAGGGCATCAAAAGAAGTTGAAAAACTCATGGAAATGGTCAAGACAACCACCACCATTTACCGCAACGGCAAGCCGAAAGAGATTGATATCAGGGATATAGTGCCGGGCGACATAGTGGACCTTTACGCCGGCGACATGATACCCGCGGACCTCAGGATACTTTCATGCAAGGACCTCTTTATCAACCAGGCTACACTGACAGGCGAGTCCATACCCGTCGAAAAAACACCCAAACCCAACGATAAAAAGACAACATCCATGGCCGACATGCCCAACATAGCCTTCATGGGTTCCTCTGTTGTGTCGGGCACCGGTATCGGGGTTGTGGTAAAAACAGGGGTTTATACACAGTTCGGCGAGCTCTCCAGGCGCCTTTCAAACATGCAGGTCGAGACAAGTTTTGACAAGGGTGTCAGGGCTTTCACCTTTACCATGATTAGGGTCATGGTCGTGATGGTCATTGTAATATTCTGCATCAACTGGTTTTTCAAACACGATATTTTACAGGCCCTGATGTTCTCGCTCGCGGTGGCCGTGGGGCTGACGCCGGAAATGCTCCCGCTTATAAACACCATAACCCTTTCAATGGGCGCCACAAAAATGTCCAAGAAAAAAGTAATAGTAAAAAGGCTGAATTCCATCCAGAATTTCGGGGCAATGGACATCCTGTGCACGGACAAGACGGGCACGCTTACCATGGATAAGGTGGTGCTGGAAAAATACTGCGACGTCATGAGGCAGGAGGACAAGGAAGTCCTGAAATTTGCCTGCGTGAACAGCTATTACCAGACCGGGTTGAAGAACATACTCGACAGGGCCATTTTAAAATATATAAACAAGCAGGAAGGGTTTGATATAACGAATTACAAAAAAATAGACGAAATGCCCTTTGATTTTTCCCGCAGGATAATGTCCGTGGTGGTCGGCATGGAGGGCAAAACAAGGCTCATCGCAAAGGGAGCGCCCGAGGAGATATTCAAGCGCTGCACCAAATACGAACTTGACGGCGACATAATGGACGTGGAATACCTCATACTTGCCGACCTGAAGGAGGAATACGACCGCCTGTCCGCCGACGGCTTCAGGGTGCTGGCGCTGGCTTACAGGGATTTTGACGACAAAAAGACGGAATTTACGCGCGACGATGAAAACGAACTCATACTAAAAGGGTATGTCGCGTTCCTCGACCCGCCCAAGGCCACGGCCGAGCGCGCCATAAAGGTTCTCAAGAAATACGGCGTGTCCATGAAGGTTTTGACCGGCGACAACGAACTCGTCACAAAAAAAATATGCAGCGAAGTGGGGCTCGACGTCGAGGGAATGCTCACGGGCGAAATGATTGAAAAACTGGATGATATTCAGATGAAGTCGGCGGTCGAGAAGACAACTGTTTTCGCAAGGCTCTCCCCCGTGCAGAAGGAAAAGGTAATCCACGCGCTGCACAGCAACGGACACATAGTCGGGTTCATGGGCGACGGCATAAACGACGCCCTCGCTTTAAAGGCTTCGGATGTAGGCATATCCGTGAATAACGCGGTCGACATAGCCAAGGAATCCGCGGATATAATACTTCTTGAAAAAAGCCTCATGGTGCTCGAGGACGGCGTTATCGAGGGGAGAAAAACATTCGGCAACATCACCAAATACATAAAAATGGCCTCGTCGTCAAATTTCGGCAACATGCTCTCCATGACCGGCGCGAGCCTGTTCCTTCCGTTTTTGCCGATGACTCCCATACAGATTCTTATGAATAATTTTTTATATGACCTCTCGCAGACCGCCATACCCACGGACGAGGTTGACGAGGAATACCTGAAGGCGCCGAGGCCGTGGAACGTGGCGTCCATCAGGAAATATATGTTCTTTATCGGCCCGGTTTCATCAATATTTGACTTTATAACTTTCGGCGTCATGATATTTGTGTTCCACTGCACCGGCGCGACGCAGGCCCTTTTTCACACCGGATGGTTCATAGAGTCGCTGGTGACGCAGACAATGGTTATTTACGTAATCCGGACGGCGAAAGTGCCGATATCGCAGTCAAGCCCGAGCAAACTGCTGATTTTCACCTCGCTTTTGATTATAACCGCGGGCATTGTGATACCATTTACACCGGCCGCGCAGTGGTTCGGTTTTGTCAGGCCGTCAGCAAGGTATTTTTTGATACTTGAGGCGATAGTTACAGCCTACGTTTTCCTGGTTTATTACGCGCAGCAGTTCTTCATAAAAAAATTCGGCGCTGATTAGGTTTTTTTGCCTTGTATTAATACAAGGCATATATTATCATATCAACATGCTTAAACTCATTAGACTGTTAAAACCCTATACAGGCACAATAATATTCATAGCCATTCTGTTTTTGACCCAGGCAATGGTAGACCTTTCGCTTCCAACGTTCATGGCGGAAATCGTCGATAACGGCATAGTAAAAGGCAACCTTCCTTATATATATAAGACCGGGTTAATAATGATATCCATAGCCATGCTCGGCGTACTCTGCGCGCTTACGGCCGGATATTTCTCATCCAGGACGTCGCTGGGGTTTTCAAAGACGCTGCGCGCCATGATATTCACCAAGGCGCAGGATTTTTCCTTAAATGAATACGACACCATAGGCTCGGCTTCGCTCATAACCAGGGCCACCAACGACGTGGCGCAGGTACAGCAGGCTCTTATAATAATGCTCTCAATGATGATGCGCGCCCCCCTTATGTGCATCGGCGGCATTATCATGGCGGTCTCCAGGGACAGGCACCTTTCGCTGGTTTTTACGGTGGCGGTGCCGGTGCTCGGCCTTATCATTTACCTGGTTCAGAAGAACGCCATACCCCTTTTTATTTCCATGCAGAAAAAACTCGACAGGCTCAACCTCGTCATCAGGGAAAAACTGACCGGGGTGCGCGAGGTCCGCGCCTTTGATATGATAGCGCACGAGGAAAAAAAATTCGACGAAGCCAACGCCTCCCTGACTGAAACCGCGCTTTCGCTGGCGAACCTGATGGCTTTTATAATGCCGGCCATGATGGCGGCCATGAACTTTACCATGCTTGCGATAGTATGGTTCGGTGGATTGAGGCTGGCCGCCGGTAAGATGCACTTCGGCGACATAATGGCCTTTATCCAGTACGTGAACCTGATTCTTTTTTCCCTTATGATGGTATCAATGCTGTTCATACTCATACCGCGGGCCGAGGTATCCGCCGGGCGCATAAACGAGGTCCTCGACATACAGCCTTCCATACTGGACCCGAAAAACCCGGCAAAGCGCAGGACCGGAAAGGGAAAGCTGGAATTCAAAAATGTTTCTTTCACATATAAGGGAGCCAAACAGAAGGCTATTTCCGGCATTTCATTTTCGGCCGGGCCCGGCGAGGTGACCGCGATAATCGGGGGGACGGGCTCGGGAAAATCCACGCTTGTAAATTTGATACCGCGCTTTTACGATGTTGAGGAGGGCTCCATTGAGGTGGATTCAATGGATGTCAGGGATTATCCGCAGGCAGAGCTGAGGCCATTAATCGGGTATGTGGCTCAGAAAGCCATGCTTTTTACCGGGACCGTTGCGGATAACATAAGGCTGGGCAACGAATCAGCGGGTATGGAAGATATAATAAAGGCGGCAAAGACCGCCCAGGCGCATGACTTTATCCAGGCAATGCCGGCGGGCTATGATTCAATACTCGCCCAGGCAGGCAGGAACCTTTCCGGCGGGCAGAAACAGAGGCTGTGCATCGCGCGCGCCCTTGCGGTGAGGCCCGAAATATACATTTTTGACGACAGTTTTTCCGCCCTTGATTTTAAGACGGACTCGATGCTGCGCGCTGAATTGAAAAAAGAACTCAAGGACTCCACCGTTATAATCGTGGCGCAGAGGGTGACCACCGTCATGGACGCGGACAGGATAATAGTGCTCGAAGACGGCAGGGCCGCGGGCATGGGAACCCATAAGGAATTATTCGCGACATGCAAAGTTTACAGGGAGATAGTGCTTTCACAGGTTTCCCCGGAGGAGGTATCATGAGCTCCGAAGAACGCCAACAGAACACGCCTCCGCCAAATATGCGCATGGGCGGGGCATTCGGCGGCGGAGGCCCGCGGGGCGGCGGACATATGAGGGCAATCGGCAGGCCGGTGGAAAAAGCGAAGAATTTCAAGGGAACTGTCAAAAGGCTTGTTTCGTTCCTGAAGCCTTACAGCATGCCACTGGCCGTCACCACGGTTTTGATAATTATCTCAAGCGTCTTTTCCGCCGCGTCGCCGAAGATACTGGGGCTTGCCATAACAAGCATGTTCAAATCATTTACGGCCGGAAGCAGGCCGGATTACGTCTACGTTGTGAAAATACTCG
The DNA here is from genome assembly GCA_003159495.1 of candidate division FCPU426 bacterium. Classification (GTDB taxonomy): domain Bacteria; phylum Oederibacteriota; class PGYV01; order PGYV01; family Palsa-1178; genus Bog-1181. The sequence continues at coordinate 19,829 of PLPI01000044.1, forward strand.
GCGGCCTCTCCATACTTTATATACTGAGCGCTTTGATAACATTTTTTACCCAGAGGACGCTTGCCCGCACCGCCCAAAAAACAGCCTATACAATGCGCAGGCAGCTTGATGAAAAACTCTCAAAACTTCCCCTTAAATATTTTGACACCAAAACTCACGGGGAAATAATGAGCCGCGTCACGAACGACGTCGACAATATAAACAACGCGATGCAGCAGGGAATGTCCCAGCTGATCAGCTCCTTAATAGGCATAATAGGGGCGATAGTGATGATGCTTATCATCAGCCCGCTGTTGACGCTCATCACCATAATAACCCTGCCGCTTTCATTCGGCGTAACCATGTTCATAGCGAAAAAATCGCAGAAATTTTTCGCGGCCCAGCAGAAATCACTCGGAGAGCTAAACGGCCATATAGAGGAGATGTTTTCCGGCCACAGGATTGTAAAGGCGTTCGGATACGAAAAAAAATCAGTTGAAAGGTTCGGGGAGATAAACACAAGGCTTTTTGATTCGGGGTGGAAGTCGCAGTTCATATCGGGCTTTATTTTCCCGGTGATGAATTTTATTAACAACCTGGGCTATGTGGCGGTATGCGTGGCGGGCGGAATATTTGTCGTCAAAAAGACTATAGAGATAGGCGACGTTCAGGCTTTCATACAGTACATTCGGATGTTTACACAGCCGGTGGCGCAGTCGGCAAGCGTGATAAATATGCTGCAGTCGGCCGTGGCGTCGGCCGAGAGGATATTTGAGGTGCTTGACGAACCCGAGGAAAAGGCTGACGGGGACGGCGTGGAACCGAACAGGGAAAACGAAGGGTCGGTCGTTTTTGAGAACGTCAAATTCGGCTATACACCGGAAAAAATATTGTTCGAATCACTTTCACTGGACGTAAAACCGGGACATACAATAGCAATAGTCGGGCCGACCGGCGCGGGAAAGACGACGCTGGTAAATCTTCTGATGAGGTTCTATGAGATAAGCGGCGGAAAAATAATCGTGGACGGCGTTGATACAAGGATGTTAAAACGCGGCGCTTTAAGGCGCATGTTCGGGATGGTACTGCAGGATACCTGGCTCTTCTCCGGGACGATACGTGACAACATATCATATGCCAGGCCCGAAGCCACAGACGGGGAAATATTCAGGGCGGCAAGGGCTGCACGCGCCGACCATTTTATCAACGCGCTGCCGGGCGGTTACTCCACGGTTTTAAACGAAGACGCCTCCAACATATCGCAGGGCGAAAAACAGCTTATCACCATAGCGCGCGCTGTGCTTGCCGACCCGTCCATGCTTATACTTGACGAGGCGACAAGCAGTGTGGATACCAGGACAGAGGTGCAGATACAGCATGCCATGAAGGAACTGATGAAGGACAGGACCTCTTTTGTCATTGCCCACAGGCTCTCCACCATAAAAGACGCCGAAATGATACTTGTGATGAACGAGGGGGCCATAGTGGAAAAAGGGACGCACGAGGGCCTTATAAAAGCCGGCGGTTTCTATTCCCAGCTTTACAAAGCGCAGTTTTCAGCCGGTGAAACGGCGTAAAAAGCACGAGTGTTTTGCCGTTGCTTGTTTTGCCCCTGTAGGGGCCGGCTTATATGCCGGCCCGGCAGTTTTCTTTTATTTTTTTCCGGGGTTTCGATATTTGCGAATGATAAAATTTTCTGCTATAATAACATGGCAAGGAAATAAAAAACATTTTTCAACCGGGGGTGCCCATGCTCATATCGAAAGATTCCATCTATTTCAGGAAATGGCCCGTAAAAAATCCAAAAGCAGTGATTCTTGCCGTGCACGGGATGGGGGCTCATTCACAGCGCTGGGAGGAAATGGCAAAATTTTTAAACTTAAAAAAAATAGCTGTCTACGCCGTTGAACTTCGCGGCTTCGGGGATTTAAGGCAGGAACCCGGATATGTAAAATCAATGGGACTCTATATAAAAGATATCGCGGTTTTGAAAAACATAATAAAAACGGAAAACCCGGGGGCTCCTATCTTCATAATGGGCGAATCCATGGGGGCCGTCATTGCGCACATGAACGTACAGGAATTTGACGGGGATTATAAGGGGTTAATCGAGGTCTCTCCGGTTTACCAGGACGTCATGGATATCAGCCCGGCAAAAAGGGCGGCTATAGCTTTTACCGCCATTTTTAACCCCAAAAAACCCGTTGACATGCCTTTTACCGCGGAGATGATTTCGCGGGATCCTGCCATTGTAAAAAAGCTTAACAGCGACAAGCGCGAAATAAGGGTGGCCTCGGCCGGGCTTCTTTTGAACATACTGATATACCAGTTAAAAATAGGTGCGGGCCTTTCAAAACTAAAAATACCGTCGCTGTTCCTTCTTGCCGGAAGCGACAAACTCGGCGATGTGAAATTTACCCAAAAACTTTTTGGAAAAATGAAAAACGACAGGGAAATGGAACTCTACAAAGACTCGTTCCATGCCCTTACCATAGATAAAAACAGGAAAGAAGTATTCACCCGCCTGCTTGAGTGGATAAAAAAGAAAATTTAGGCGGCTATGCTTTTTTCTGCTGCTGTATCTTTTTGCGTATCTCCATCCGCTCAAAAACGTCCTGGACTTTTTTAAGGAGTTTTGCCGGGGAAAATGGTTTTGTTATGTAGTCAAATCCGCCGATTTTCAGCCCCTGTTCCACGTCGGACATCGAGGATTTTGCGCTTAAAAAAATGACAGGCGGGTTTGAAGGCGAGCGTTTTGAGCGGAGCGTTTTTACGGCCTCAAAGCCGTCCATCTCCGGCATCATCACGTCCATTATTACAAGGTCGGGGTTCTGCGCGTCGATGACTTTCAGCGCTTCTTTTCCTGTTTTTGCCGTGATAACCTGGTATGAATCCTCAAGAGTATCTTTTACCGCCGAAAGTATATTCGGCTCGTCATCCACTGCCAGTATCTTTTTTCTATCCATTTCTATTGCCCTCCTTTTGTTATCGCCCTGCTCGATATTATATTTATCCCTGTGCCGAGTATATTTTCGCATATAACCTGGTTAATATCAACCGGGGCCGCCACTGTGATCGGGCGTATGACCGCCGCGGCTTCCATAACCCTATCCTTTGGAATGGGCTTTTCGCTCCATACGGGGCACAGAGGCAGTTCTCCGCCAGTGACCGCAACCGTCGTGGTTATTGTCCTTCTCGGGTCAGATAATTCAGATTTTACATAATCAATTCCGAGTTTGCAGGAATTGCCGGTAATATCAGTTATTGCCCCGAGGCCGTCAAGGGTTGTTGTAATCTCGCACCCCTGGGGACAGCGGATACATATAAACTTTTTTTCCATTTTTACTCCGTGACGTCAGATTTTTGCTATATTCACTTTCAGGCCGGACTTATTATTTGACAATTTTTTTGCGGTTTCGTTCCAGTTTATTTTCAGGGTTATCATTTCAGCGGGGCGCGCGTATTTTTCGACGTGCGAATAGACAATATTTTCATCCTCCAAAATGTTAACGGAAACCCTTCCGGCAAATTCCCTGGATGCCCTGAGTTCCACCAGCACCGACGCGTCGGGCCCGGATAATCCTGTTATTTTCTGCGGCATCACTGTGCGGACTCCGTCTCCGGGGGTTAAAGTAAAAGCGGGCGGGGAAACAGGGGCGCCTGCGGCAAATTTTGCGGCGCTTATCCCGGCAGTTGCGCCTGCCATCGAGACATAATCCACGAGGTCGTAAATTGTGACGACATTGCCGGCCGCAAATATCCCGGGGACGTTTGTGGCCATTGTCTCGTCAACAACGGGCCCGAGTGTAAGCGGATCGAGAACGACTCCGGCTTTCCTGGAAAGCTCATTTTCAGGGACAAGGCCCACTGATAAAATAAGCGAATCGCATGCTATGACCCGCTCCGTGCCGGCGATGGGGGTGAGGGTTTCGTCAACCCCGACCGTCTCCACGGCCTCAACGCGTTTTTTCCCTGTTATGCGTTTTATCGTGGTGGAAAGTTCCAGCGGGATTCCAAAATCCTGCAGGCACTGCACATAATTACGCCGCAGTCCGGTGAGATATGGAAGCAGTTCGATTATCTTTATTACCTTCGCACCCTCAAGCGTGAGCCTGCGCGCCATTATCATCCCTATATCGCCGGAGCCCAGAATAACAAAATTCTTTCCCGGCATGTACCCCTCGATATTAACAAGCCGCTGGACCATGCCTGCGGTAAAAACGCCCGCGGGCCTGTCCCCCGGGGCCATTATCTGCGCGCGCGTGCGTTCACGGCATCCCATGGCGAGCACTATTGCCTTTGCGTCCAGTTCTATAAAGCCTTCCACGCTGTTGCTGGCGTATATTTTCCTGCCGCCGGTAATGTCAACCACCATGGTGTCAAAAACCATTTCGACGTTCAGGCTGCGCGCCTGTTCGATGAAATTCCACGCGTAAGCAGGGCCGGGAAGGTCCTTTTTGAATATAACGGAGCCGAAGCCGTTGTGTATGCACTGGAGCAGTATGCCGCCCGGTTCGTTGTTGCGTTCGATTATAAGCACATCGCCCGCCCCTGATTTTTTTGCCTCTATGGCGGCGGATAGCCCGGCGGGCCCTGCCCCGATAACGACTACATCATATATTTTTTTCATCGCGCGGGCACTTCCTTTGTTTTTCTGAAAACAATCTCACTGCCCCCGCCTTTTTTTGTCACTTCCGTTTCCGGTATGCCCATTTCCCGCGCCATTATCTGGATGACCCTGGGCATGTCAAAGGAACCCTGGCAGCGGCCCGTGCCCAGCCATGTCCTGCGTTTTATGCCGTCATATGTGCGCGCCGGGACGGGGGAGCGCATTGCGTCAATTATCTCACCCTCGGTTATTTCCTCACAGCGGCAGACGATTCTGCCGTATGCCGGATTTTTAGCCGTAAGTTCCGCCCTTTCCTTCAGGGAAAGGGTGTGCAAATGGGGGGCGGGCTTTCTGACAGGAATCCAGCCGGGTTTTTCTTTTAGTTCAAAACCGGCTGATTTGAGCAGTTCCACAACTTTAAGGGCTATCGCCGGGGCCGAGGCAAAACCCGGAGACTCTATGCCGCACAGGTTTACCAGCCCTTTTATTTCCACAGGAATATCTATGACAAAATCCCTTCCCGCGTTGCCTGACGCCCTTATACCGGCGTACATGGCGATTACATTTTTTTGGTCTATGGAGGGGACAAGTTTTTTTGCGCCTTTCAATACTTCTTCAACACCCGCGCGTGTGGTGGCGGAATCATCCATATTTTCACACGGCTCGTTATTCGGCCCTATCATGACATTGCCGTGTGTGGTTGTGGAAACAAGTGTACCCTTGCCTTTGTCCGTCGGCACGGGGAAGAGGACGTTATTTATGGAGAGTTTAACCGGGTCGAACACAAGGTACGACCCTTTGCGTGGGGTGATTATAAAATCCTTTCTTGTCCCGGCTTTTTTGGCAATTTCTCCGCTGTGAATCCCGGCGGAATTTACAACCCATTTGCAGGAAAAATCTCCGCGGGTGGTTTTTATACCGGTAATTTTATCACCGCCGGATATAAACCCGGTGAATTCGGTTTCAAAAAGGTATTCCGCGCCGTTTACCACGGCGTTTTCGGCGGCGGCAAGAACCGCGCCAAAAGGGTCGATTACCGCCGCTGTCGGCGCCCAGAGCGCGCCGGAAACATCCGGGTTTATGAGGGGTTCGCGGGTTAAAAATTCCGCCTTATTAATTATTTTCAGTCCGGGAATGGAATTTGCTATGCCTCGTTCGTATAATCCGCGCAGTACAGGAAGTTCCCCGGCCCCTATGGCCACAACATAACTGCCGCTTTCCTTGAATGCTATTCCCAGCTCCGGCGCGAGAGTGTGCCAGAGCCTGTTGCCGAGCGAATTCATTGCCGCCTTCAGGGTGTTCGGCGCCGGATCGTAACCGGAATGGATTATGGCGGAATTAGCCGAACTCGTGTTCATGCCGACATCAGATTCCTTTTCGACTACGAGTATATTAATGTCATAGGCGGAAAGATACCTGGCCGTAAGGGAACCCACAATACCCGAACCTATTATTATCACGTCGTAATTTGTGCGCATGTTGCCCCTGTTTTGTTTATTTTACTCTTCCCAGCCTATCGACCTTGCCACGGCTTTTTTCCACCCGGCAAAATATTTCTCCCGTTTTTCAGCGGGCATGGCTGGCAGCCATTGCTTTGAGAGCCGCCAGTTCTGTTTCAGCTCATCCGTAGATTTCCAGAATCCTGCGGCAAGCCCGGCGGCGTAAGCGGCGCCGAGAGCGGTGGTTTCCGCGACCTTCGGCCTTACGACAGCCACGCCGAGCATGTCGGCCTGGAACTGCATTAAAATATCGCTCGCGGTCATGCCTCCGTCCACTTTCAGCAGGGAGAGCTTTATCCCGGAGTCCTTTGACATTGCCTCGAATATCTCGCGCGCCTGGTAGGCAACGGCCTCAAGCGCGGCGCGCGCTATGTGGGCCGCGCCGGTAAAGTGAGTCATTCCTATTATAAGGCCGCGGGCGTCGGGCCGCCAGTGGGGGGCAAAAAGCCCTGAAAAAGCCGGGACGAAATAGACACCGCCGTTGTCTTCGGCCTGCATGGCAAGTTCGTTTATTTCAGGCGAGGCATTTATGAGCTTTAATTTGTCCCGCAGCCATTGGACAAGAGAACCTGCCACGGCTATCGAGCCTTCGAGGGCGTAAACAGCCGGGGAAGAGCCCAGTTTGTATCCCACGGTCGTCAGCAGGCCGTTCCTTGATATTACCGGTTTTGTGCCGGTATTCATCAGCAGAAAACATCCTGTGCCGTATGTGTTTTTTGCCTCGCCCGGAAAAAAGCATGCCTGGCCGAAAAGGGCCGCCTGCTGGTCGCCCAGAATCGCCATAACCGGTATTTCGGCGCCGAACGGGCCGTCTGCTTTTGTCATGCCGTACGGTTCCGGATCGCTCGATGGCCGTATTGACGGCAGCATGGATGGCGGAACGCCGAAAACTTCCATCATTTTTTTATCCCACTGCAGGGTTTTTAAATCCATCATCATGGTGCGCCCGGCGTTGGTGGGGTCGGTCACGTGGCTGCCGCCCGTTAAGTTCCATGTAATCCAGGAGTCCATGGTGCCGAATAGGGCATCCCCTGAAAGGGCGGCCTTTTTTATTGCGGGGACGTTTTCGATGAGCCATTTTAATTTCGGACCGGAAAAATATGTGGCAAGGGGAAGCCCGGTCTTTTTTTGAAAACGGTTAATGCCGCCGGATTTTGCAAGGGCCGCGCAAATATCCGCGGTACGCAGGTCCTGCCAGACCACCGCGTTATAAAGGGGTTTGCCGCTGTTTTTGTCCCAGACGACAGTGGTTTCACGCTGGTTGGTGATTCCAATGGAGCATATTTCCGCGGGTTTTATCGCCGAGGCCGCAAGGCACTGCCGTATGCATTCGCATACATTGGCCCATATTTCCGCTGCATCGTGTTCCACATATCCGGCACGCGGGTATATTTGTTTATGTTCAATCTGGCTGGAAATAACAGGCTCGCCGGAGTGGTTGAATATGATAAAACGCGAGCTTGTGGTGCCCTGGTCTATTGCCGCCGCGTATTTTTTTTCGCTCAAATTAACCTCCATAAACCGTCGTGATATTATTAAACAGCATTTTATATTGAAAGTCAACCGGAAGTAAACTTCATCACTCTTCTTTTGCGTTTTTGCGCCCCTGCTGATATAATCTGTTTATAAAATATACCGGCACTTTTAGGAGGGTAAAATGGCGAAACCGGAGGAAAATGGATTTAACGGCTATACGAAAAAGGCCGTTGAGTTTTTCAGGGGAATAAGGGAAAACAACAACAGGGACTGGTTCGAACCGCGCAAGCAGGATTATATAAAATACTGTGTCAAACCCACGTGGGATCTGATAAATGAAATCACGCCGGTGATGCTCAAAATTGACCCCCTTTTCCAGACAAACCCGCAAAAAATGATATCAAGGATATACAGGGACATAAGGTTTTCAAGGGATAAATCTCCATATAAAACCCACCTGTGGTTTACATTCAAGAGACCCGGGGAGCAGTGGCAGGACGCGCCGGGATATTATTTCGAGATATCCGCGGATTCATACGGATACGGCATGGGAATGTATGACCCGTCAAAGCCCACCATGGCGAATTTCAGGCGGGAGATAACTGAGAAACCGGATGGTTTTTTTAAGGCGGTATCCTTTTTAAAATCCAGAACAAATATCTTTACGGCCGGCGGCGACAGCTACAAGAGGCCGCCGAAAGAAAAGGTGGACGAAAAAATCCTGCGCTGGTACATGATGAAAAATTTCTATTTTTACAGCGAAAAACCCGCGGACAAAACGCTTTTCAGCGCGGGCCTTGCCGAAGAACTCAAACGCGGTTACAAAACTCTCGCCCCGCTGTACTCTTACTTGTGGAAAATAAAAGGTTAGCTGACATAATATTTTTGTATTGACAATCGTCACCCTGTTTTTCTATAATAAAAACAATACGGGGCCAAAATTAAAACAAAAACTTTAAGGGGGATGCCATGCCTGTAAACGGTTATAAGCTCGGATGCATCAAAGACTCGCGCGACGGAAGGGATTATCTCATACGCCCTTACCTGCCGAAGGTGGTTCTGCCAGCGAAGATCGACTACACCTCGGGTATGACGCCGGTGCGCGACCAGGGGGATGAGGGGACATGCGTGGCATTTTCCACGGTGGCCGGAATGAAGGAGTACCAGGAGTCCCTTGACTGGAAAAAGTACATGGAACTATCGCCGAGGTTTTTATACAGCGACTGCAAAAAAAACGACGGACACCCCGGCGAGGAGGGGACCGAGATACGGGTTGCCATGAAAGTGCTGGTTAAAGACGGAGTCTGTGAGGAAAAATACTGGCCATACGCGCCGCACCAGAATGACAAACCAAAAGCCGGCGCCGCTGCCGACGCGAAAAAATTCAGGGAGATGTCATACGCCAGGATTTTAAACCTTTATGAATTAAAACTGGCCCTTGCCGCAAAAGGGCCGTGTGTGATAGGGATAGAATGTTTTTCCGGAATCATGAAGACAAAAACCGGAAAAGTACCCATGCCGAAGGCATCTGAAAGATCCCTTGGCGGACACGCGATATGCGCCGTGGGATACGACGAAAAGGCCAAACTTATAAAATTCAAAAATTCATGGTCCGCGGCATGGGGCGACGCGGGTTACGGCTTTTTGCCGTACGCCTATATAGACAAATACATGACCGACGCCTGGTCAGCAGTGGACATAAAGGACGCCAGCCCGCTGACGATAAACGATGTTATGAAATACGGAAAGAAAGATTGACGGGCGGACGCGGCATAATTATAAGTTGACAAACGGCCCCCAATCAATAATAATTAGATATCAGTATAATATCAATATAAAGGCAGAATTTATGACAACCACAGCGCGAATGAAATTTCCGCCGTCAGGGCGGAAATATTTTTTTACAGGCACCATATGCTCCAGATAAACGAACTTACCCTTTCTTTCAGCGGGCAGGAGCTCCTTTCAGACGTAAGCTTTAACATAAACAGCAACGAGCGTATCGGCCTGTTGGGCCGCAACGGCTCGGGTAAAACATCGCTGTTTAAGCTCATGACGGGAGAATTGCACCCGGACAGCGGGCGCATAATGATACCCAAAAATTACACCATAGGCTACTTAAAACAGCACCTGTCATTTACCGAGCCAACGCTTCTTCAGGAAGCATGCCTTGGCTTAAAAGACGAGGAACGCGCGCAGGTATGGAAGGCTGAAAAAATGCTCTCGGGTCTTGGGTTTTCCGAAGCCGACATGGAAAAATCGCCCGCGGAGTTTTCAGGCGGTTTTCAGGTGCGATTAAACCTGGCAAAAGTGCTCCTTGCCGAGCCGCACCTTCTGCTTCTCGACGAACCCACAAACTACCTTGATATAGTCTCCATTCGCTGGCTGGCAAAATTCCTCCAGAAAAGGGAAAATGAACTCATGCTCATCACCCATGACCGCGAGTTTATGAATTCCGTGATAACCCACACCATGGCCATCCACAGGAAAAAGATAAAGAAGATCGAGGGCGATACGGCCAAACTTTTCAATCAGATAGCCGTCGAGGAGGAAGTGTACGAACTGACCCGCCAGCGCGAGGAAAAGATCAGGAAGGACGCGGAGGATTTTATCAACAGGTTCCGCGCACAGGCCACGCGCGCGAGCATGGTGCAGTCGCGCATAAAGGCGCTTGATAAAATGGAAAAGAAAACCGAACTGGACAGGATTGCCGAGCTGGGCTTTAAATTCAATTTTAAGCCCTTTGAGGCAAAAACCGCGCTGCGCGTCCAGAATCTCTCGTTCGGCTATACCAAAGACAGGACGCTCATTAAGGATTTTACCATTGATGTCGGGATAAACGACAGGATATGCGTAATCGGAAAAAACGGAAAGGGCAAGTCCACGCTTTTAAAGCTTTTTGTCGGGGAGCTTGAACCTGAAACCGGCACGGTGAAGATGCATCCCGAGGCCTCCATGGGATATTTCGGGCAGACAAATATCGAAAGGCTCGACACCGCAAACACGGTCGAAAAAGAATTCATGAAGGTCCGTCCGGAAATGAAATATACGGATATACGCAGGACATGCGGCGCCATGATGTTCCCGGGAGACGCGGCTTTAAAGGAAATATCCGTGCTCTCCGGCGGCGAAAAATCAAGGGTTTCGCTGGGAAAGATACTTTTAAACCCGGCTAATATACTTCTGCTTGACGAACCTACGAACCATCTTGACATTGAATCGTGCGACTCCATGATAGTGGCGCTGGACGAATTTCCGGGCGCCGTGGTCATAGTGACACACAGCGAGATGTTTCTGCACCACCTTGCGAACAGGCTCATTGTATTTAACGAGGATAAAGTGACGGTTTTCGAGGGGACCTACCAGGACTTCCTTGACAGGGTGGGCTGGGAAGAGGAAACCAAAAAGCCGAAGAAGGAAAAACCGCGGGCCGAGACAACGGAAAAAACAAGGAACGATTCGGCGTCGGCAAGGAAGAAACAAAAAAAATCAATTACACAGAAGATATCGCAGATTGAAAATGCAATAAATGAGGCGGAGAAGGCCTTTGAAGAGGTTAATCACAGGCTCGTCGAGGCATATTCCAGGCCAAGGGACCCGAAAATACAGGAACTTGAGGCCGAAAGCCGCAGGCAGCAGAACAGGATAGACAGCGGATACGAGGACCTTGAAAGATTTATAAAAGAACTCGACGAACTTGAAAAAAATCCGGAATAACAGTTCAATACCCTGCTATACTTGACTTTCATAAAAACAGAAGGTATACTTGTTTATCAGCAATATTCCCTGTTTAAAACCACTAATATTGCGCGCCGGGAAGATAACAGCCCGGTAACCGACTTGACGAGGCCAAAATATGCGCTTTCTATCAAAACTTACAGCTCCATTGCTTTTAACCGCCGCTTTTATCTTCCTTTCGTCGGGCATAATGCTTATGTTTATGCCCAGCCTTGACGGAGTTGAAAAAGGCGTTTTTATAAAGGTTAAGTTCAACGGCAGGCTCGTTGATAAAAGGTTCGTCTCGCCGCGTTCGCCGGATTTTGTGAAAACCTCGGAACTGCCGCGTTATGTATACGGCGCGATTATCACCTCCGAAGACGAGGATTTTTACACCCACAACGGAATCAGCCTAGATGAAATAATCGACGCGGCGCGTTATGACCTGCGCCACGCTACGCTTAAATGCGGCGGTTCCACCATAACACAGCAGCTTGTGAAAAACATTTACCTCTCCAGGAAGAAAACTTTTTCAAGAAAAATAATCGAGGCTGCGACGGCCATGATGCTGGAGCACAGGCTGACAAAAAAACAGATACTCAATTATTACATAAACATAGTGGAATTCGGGGACGGAATTTACGGCATAAGGCAGGCGTCGCGGGCATACTTTGGAAAGGCACCGGAGGATTTGACGCCGCGCGAGGCTGCCATGCTGGCCGTTGTAATGCCCGAACCCGGCATAAGGGGAAAGGCCCTTTATGACTGGAAAAGCAACGGGTTCCAGAAAAGAAGGGTGGCAAATCTTTTGTACAGGATGGAACAGAACGGCTACCTGAAAACCGGTTCCGCCGGTGATAAAGTATAAAACTTGATTTTTGTGATTTATAAGGTATACTATGTATGTAAGAGAAAGATTCAGGAAAAGAAAGTATAGTAGAAAGGTTTTAAGGCGTTTTGGATTTTATCCGTGAGAACGGGCCTAAAAGAAGCCCAAGGACTTTAAAAATCCCCTCCGGAAAAACCCAAAACGCCTCTTTTTTTGCTATTTTTAAGCCGGCGTAAACAAATATGGGTCAATTTACGTCAAATAAAAGCAGATAGGTACTGTCGGAAAACCCTTTGTGGGTTTTATCCGTGGTATATGACNNTATACCCCGGATCAGGTTATGTTCACGGTATAGATAAATCATGGTTTTCCGACATTACCATCTAAAATATTTCAAAAGGGAGAAAATAATGTCAAAAAGCAAACAAGCGATTTTTAGCATGATTTTGCCTTTATTTATGTTTCTGTTTTATCAGGCGGTTTTTGCGGAAAACAACGCGCCTGCGCAGGATAACGCGGATTATTCAGTGGCTTACATAAATGATTTTGACGGCGACTGCAGCATAATCAGGGCGGGCGCCGTTTCAGGCGAGGATATTACGGAACTTTATATGCCGCTTTATAAGGGAGACACGGTCGAGACCGGGGCCGGCGCAAAGGCTGAAGTTGTATTTGACGACGATACGGTGGTAAAGCTTGATGAAGGCAGTTCCATAGTCATCAGCGACCTTGTACGGTCAAAAAATAAAAAGACATTTCTCGAGGTTCTCCAGGGCTGTGTCTTATTGATAGTTAAAAAACTGGACCCGGGCGATGATTTTACCGTAAAGACAAAAATGGCCGTAGCGGCGGTAAAGGGAACGGAATTTGCCGTACAGGCAGCAGATAAAAACGGAAATGACGGCGTTGCTGTATATGACGGCAGCGTGAAGGTGGCGATGCTTGATAGCGGCGGCGGGGTGAAGGACAATACCGTGGTTGAAAAAAACAGCGAAGTCATGGTATCCGGGGGCGCGCGCCGTTTTAACCGGATGAAGATGTTCAGCGGCCGCTTTTTAAACAGGCGCGCCGAGTTTGCCGAACTGCGCACGGGAATATTAAAAATGCGCGAATTGAAAAGAAACGGCAAAATAAGCGATTTTAAATATAACAGAAGGCTGGAATTTATCCAGAAGATAAAAAAGTTGAGGAACAACCCGGAATTTTACAACAGGCTTGACGGCGCGCATAAGGCGAGGATTGAAAGGATGATAAAACACGAGGGCGCGTTCAGGCAGGCTCTGGAAAAAAAGGGTAAAAATAATTATAACGGCGATAAAACAGGCAATGACGGCGATGCGGGATATGGAAACAACAGAAAGGACAAAAAGGACAGGAATCACGACGGGAATAACTGATTATTAAAACAGGTATGTCATTAAAATATTATTTTAAAAATCCACGGGCTTTAAGCCCGTGGATTTTTATTGACCGTAATCCCCGCCGGGCGTATTATATCAATAAATAAACCGCAGCCAACACCGGATTACAAGGAGGGAACATGGGAAACAATATCAAGCAGATAGCCGAGCGGATAAAAGCCCTGAGGGAAATTGAGGGAGAATCAGTGGAGTCGGTCGCAGAGGCGCTCGGGGTAAAAATTTCGGAATATGAGGGTTATGAAAGCGGCAATACGGATATTCCAGTTAGTTTTTTATACGAAATAGCCGGGCGTTTTAAGGTCGAGCTTACGGCGCTGCTTACCGGAACAGAGCCGCATATGAATTCTTTTTCCCTGGTGCGGAAGGAATCCTCGCCGAAAGCGGATCGTTCAAAGGAATATTCATATAAGGACCTTGCCTATAATTTTAAGCACAAGAAAATGGAAATATTTGAGGTTACCGCGGGGCCGAAACCCGGAGACAAACCCGGCCATTATAATTCCCACCCGGGGCAGGAATTCAATTACTGCCTGGAGGGGGAAATAAAAATATTCATCGGTAAAAATGAGATGATTTTAAAGCAGGGGGACTCGCTTTATTTTGATTCGGGAATACCCCACGCAATGGTGTCATTAAACAACAAACCCGCCAAGTTTTTGGCGGTCATACTATAGGAGCGCGCATATGGATAAAAAAACAGAAAGCTGCCTTGACCTTCTCGACGAATTTGCCCCCGGAACATTCAAATCATACGAGGATTTTTACAAAAACTTCAGGGTAAAAGTTCCGGAAAACTTTAATTTCGGGTTTGACGTGGTTGACGCCATGGCAAAAAAAGCGCCGGAGCAGACGGCGGTTGTATGGTGCGACGACAAAGGCGCTGAAAAAAAATTCAGTTTTAAGGATATCATGGAGAATTCCAACAGGGCGGCAAACACGCTTAAAAAGCTGGGCATAAAAAAGGGCGATGTCGTCATGCTGATTTTAAAACGCAGGTATGAGTTCTGGTTTTTGTCCGTGGCCCTGCACAAGATAGGAGCGGCGTGCATTCCGGCTACGCACCTTTTGACGGTAAAGGACCTTAAATACCGCAATAACGCGGCGGATATAAAAATGATAATCAGCGTCGGGGAAAACACGATCATGGGAGCCATTGACGAATCGCAGAAAGAATCAAAAACCCTTAAAATAAAATGCTGCATCGGGACGGACAGGACGGGATGGGTGAACATATCAAAGGCTATGGAAAATGAGAGCCCGGTATTTCACAGGCCGTCAGGCGCCGAAGCGACAAAAAACAGCGACACATTTCTCCTGTATTTCACATCGGGAACCACGGGTATGCCGAAAATGGTGCGGCATAATTTTACCTATCCTCTGGGCCATATCGTGACCGCAAAATACTGGCAGAATGTCAGGGCCGGCGGACTCCATTTTACCGTGGCTGACACGGGCTGGGCAAAGGCGGCATGGGGCAAAATTTACGGCCAGTGGATATGCGGTTCGGCCGTCATGGTTTATGATTACGACAGGTTCGTGCCGAAAGATATGTGCAATGTGCTTTCAAAATATTCGGTGACGACGTTCTGCGCGCCGCCGACGATATTCAGGTACCTTATAAAAGAGGATCTTACACAGTATGATTTTTCGGGTTTAAAGTACTGCATCACCGCGGGCGAGCCGCTTAACCCCGAAGTCTACAGTCAGTTCCTTAAAATGACGGGCCACAAGCTTCATGAAGGGTTCGGCCAGACGGAATGCACGGTTGTGGTGGCAACGTATCCGTGGATGGAGCCGAAACCCGGATCCATGGGAAAACCCGCGCCAGGGTATGATATAAACCTTTTTGACGACAAGGGGAAACCGGTTGAAACCGGCGAAGAGGGGCAGATAGTGATAAGAACCGACAAAAGCAAGCCGGTGGGTATGTTTGACGGGTATTACCGCGATGATCAATTGACTAAAAAAGCGTGGCACGACGGCGCGTATTACACAGGCGACGTGGCGTTCCGCGATGAGGACGGATATTACTGGTTTGTCGGAAGGGCTGACGACTGTTTTAAAAGCTCCGGTTACAGGATAGGGCCTTTCGAGATTGAAAGCGCCCTGCTGGAACACCCGGCGGTGCTGGAATGCGCCATAACTGGAGTTCCGGACGCCGACAGGGGGCTGGCAGTGAAGGCCACTGTTGTATTGACAAAAAATTACACAGGCTCTGCCGCGCTCGTAAAGGAACTTCAGGAACATGTGAAAAAAGTGACGGCTCCGTATAAATATCCTCGTATTATTGAATTTGTCACGGAACTGCCGAAAACTATAAGCGGAAAAATCAGGCGGGTCGAGATAAGAGGGAAAAAAAAGTAACCCGCATTTTTTGCCTAAAATATTCGGGTTTAAATAAAACAGGCGCGGGAAACCGCGCCTCTTTTTTTTAAAAAGAATTAATGCAATAAATCCAGGGTATATACGTCTCCAATAGTGCAGGCGGTAATTAAAAAAGGCTTTAACAAGAGGGTAAATGGAAAAGGCAATTTCGGATGGAATTACAGGTTTTTTCGCCAGGGAATACAATAAAATGGTGAATTTTATAAGGAAGAGGCTCAATGACGAATCCGGACGGGACGCGGAGGATGTGGTACAGGATGTCATGGTTAAGATATTCGAGTCGGCGGACATAAATGTACCGCTGGAAAAACTTTCTGCTTATGTTTACGCGTCTCTGCGCAACAAGATAGTGGACAATATCAGGTCCAGAAAGGCAACCATAGCCCTTGATGATATATCGGAAAATGAGGAGTTTTCCCTGACAAAGATGGTAAGCGGCGCCGACAGGGAACTGGAAAACAGGGAATTCAAAGAGGCGCTTTACAGGGCCATTGAAGATTTAAGCGGTGATGAAAGGGAAATAGTGGTGCTTACGGAATTTGAGGAAGTTTCCTTCAGGGAGCTTTCCGAAGAGTGGGATGAGCCCCTTGGAACCCTGCTTTCAAGAAAGGCGCGTGCCATGGAAAAAATAAGGCAGGCATTAAAAAAAGGAGGTTTTTGAAATGGGAAATTTTGACGAAGAAAGGGAAAACATGCACGGGCACTATCACGGACATGATTGGCCGGCGTTAAGGATATTTAAAGCCATCGGCATCGCAATCGGAGGTCTTGCCATGGCGGTTGTGCTCGGGTTTTTATTCGGCTGGTTTGTGATGAAGTTGTGGAACTGGGTGATGCCCGATATTTTCGGCCTCAAGATGATAACCTACTGGCAGGCATTCGGGCTCGTGGTGCTGGCAAAGATACTTTTTGGCGGCACCCGCCACGCATACGGGCACCATCACAGGGACCACGGGGAAAAGATGATGAGGCTCAAGGCGTGGAAACATATGCGCGGCAGGATGGGTTCGCAGTGGGCGCCGGGCGGAGACTATTCCAACTGGAGATATTACGAGGATTACTGGAACAGCGAGGGGAAAGCGGCATACGAGGCCTACCTTAACAGGATAAAAGAGGAAAAAAAGAGCTGAACGCAGAATATTGAAAAACCGGGCCTGAAAAGGCCCGGTTTTTTTTATCTTTAAAACGTCTCTTATACTTGCATCCCGGTTAAATTAGTGTATCGAAAGCGGACAGTTTAACCTGTAACGGGGCGCCAGGATTTTTCTGACAATAAAAAAAACAAAAATTATCAGCAAAACACCCTTGTCCATAATTATAAACAGTCATATTTCTATGATATAAAGCAGACAGGCTGCTATAAACATTCATTTTGCCGGATGCGGCTGCTTGTGGCACGGCTATTGCTGATATTAAGATGACGGAAAATCTGTTACGCTGAAAAAATCAGGGGGGAGGAACTGTGGAATATAACCGGTATTTAAGCGTCAAAAGTGCGGATACTGTCAAAAAGATAGGGATGCATGCAGTAGGCCGGTTTTGAATGAAGAAGAAAAGCTTATAAAAGCTGTAAAAAAAAGGAGATCAAAATGAAATTAAGGATAATGAAGTTATTTTTTTCCACAGCTGCCACACTGGTATTGATGGTTTTTGCCGCCGGATGTGCGACAACCGGAATGCAGAGGTCGGAAAATACAAGCACAAAAATGAAAATTGTGGAACAGGATATTGAGAACGCCGCCGCACAGGTTGACATGACAAGAGCCTCACTGGAAGAACTTTTCAGGCCGGGGCAGGCTGATGTGAAAAAGGCTTTTGAACTGTATTCCGACAATGTGGCGAAAATGGAGGAACTTGGTAAAAAGTTTCTGAATCACACGGCCGGAATGAGCAATCAGGGGAAACAGTACTTTGAAGAATGGCGGAAAGAAAACAACGCCTATACAGACCCGGAAATCCAGGCGCTCAGTGAACAGCGCCGTTCCGATCTCAGCGGGATATTTGACCAGATAGCGGAATCAAGTGTCGGGGTCAAAGGATCCTTGGAAACATACCTTACCGAAACCAGGGAGATACAGACATACCTTGCAAATGACATGACTCCCAGGGGGTTTGATGCAATTAATGCCGCCGCGCGAAAGGCATTAAATGACGGAGACAAACTAAAACAGGACCTCAAACCGGTATTGTCGGCTATTGCGAACGCGAGCGCCGAAATGAAACAGGGAGGCAACACATTGAGGAATAACTGATTGGCGTTAATTTGATACTGTCGAAAAACCAGTTGCAAGGTTTATTCCGGGTATATGACATTTTTCTTGGATTGCCGCCCGGAATAATAAAGACGGCCNNATGTCATATACCCGGGATCAGGTAACGTTGGCGGGGTTTTTTGGCAGTGCCAATTTAAGGAAATTAAAAAAATTCCTTTCAGAAAGGCGCTTCAAGGCTTGAATAAAATTTAATGGTATGAAAAGGAGAAAAAAATGCTGTATGCGATTGCTATTGTGCTGATAATACTTTGGCTGCTTGGGCTTGTAACCGGATATACGATGAGCGGATTTATACATATACTGCTTGTTGTCGCCATAATCATGGTGCTCGTAAGGCTCATCCAGGGCCGGCGTCTTTAAAAACGCGGCCGGGTGCAGCAGGATATAAAAGGGCAAAGGGTTTTCCAACAGATAAGATACTGGCGGAAAACGGGATTAGTTTATCGGGTGGAACTTTTTTAAGTAACGGCCGCCCNNCGCCGGGTCTTAAAAAAGTCCCATCCGCTAAACTCATGGTATAGACAAAACATGGTTTTTCGGCAGTATCAGAGGGAAAAATAAAAATAATGGAGGCAGTATATTGTTAAGAAGCATGAAAGGCATGATTGGATATGAGGTTGTTTCGCCGGAAGGCGTGATAGGCAGTGTCGCGGATTTTCATGTTGACAGGAAGAACTGGGCGCTGCGGTATCTGGTGGTGAAACTGGATAATATAGACAGGGAAAGAAAAGTTTTTATTTCTCCGGCGAATCTGATTGATAAACCGGACTGGGGGACAAGGTCATTTGCGCTGAAAATTTCAATGAAAACCGCGGAAAAGGCCGCCGGCGCGCTTGTCGAAAGCCCCGTGACAAGGGAAGACGAGGAAAAGATACATACGTTTTTCGGCCTGGACTTTTACTGGGCGCTTGAAGAGCCCGTAAAAGACGGCGGGCATAAAACAGGAAAAGAAACAGGACACAACCTCAGCAGCTTAAGCGGCATAATGAAATATAAGATTGAGGCCTCCGACGGAAAATGCGGCAGGGTAATGGACCTCGTGCTGGACGATGAAAACTGGCGGATGAAGTATATAGCCGTATCAACGGATTGGTTCGGCGGTAAAAAGGTGCTTGTCCCGCCGCAGTGCATACGGTCCATGGAACTTGATAAAGCAACGATGGTACTGGACATCACGAAAGAAGAACTGAAAACAAGCCTCAAATACGACCTGCATGCGGATGTGGACCGCGACGTTGAGGGGAAAAGGATTTAATTGACTTTACCTGCCTTTTGTTTATAATTAAATAAAAAATAAACAAATTATCAGGATGCAGGGGAAAAATGAAGAAATGCGCGCTGGCTGTTGTATTAATGATTTTTCTTGTTTCATGCTCAAACCGCCACACCCCTTCAACCTCGCCTTTTTCCCCGCGGGCATATACGAACAGCGGCAGGATAAAAACCACGGATGCAACCAATGATGTTTTATCCACAACAACTGACGGCACATATTATTACGATTCAACCGGAAAAATATACAGGATAGACACTGCCATTATCTCCCTGCCCGCGGAATCAATTTATTACCAGTATACTGCCGCGGGAAAAGTGTCGCTGGTAACGGGGAGCCTTTATAACGTTGGGCAGAGCGGCAGCCAGTCCTATGGCTACGACGCGTCGGGCCGCCTGAATATGATTTCCTATGACTGGTCGGATGCCACCGGGGTTGTCGATACCCAGACGTTCGGTTATGGAGCCGATGGCTTTGCCGATACCGTAAATGAAATACAGAACGGGATGCAGGCGTGCTACAGGATAATTACACGGGATATAAACGGGTACATTTTAAGGGAAGACATTTATCCCGATGTTTCCACAACCACTGAATTTGCATATGCAACTTTTACCCGCGGCGCCGGGTCGGTGACAGAGGATATATTTTTTGGGGCCGTTAAGAAAATGGAAATAATCGCGGTTTATGACTCAAACGGATTTATTTCAAGGCTGGAGTATTCGGGAACCGGAGCCCAGGCGCTCTTTACCCAGAATTTCCAGCCGCAGAGCGGGCCCTTTGACCCGGCGGGCCTGCGCGG
>PLPI01000005.1 GCA_003159495.1 candidate division FCPU426 bacterium
TGAGTGCTTGCAGTAAGAATAATGGAACAACGGGGCCTACCGTAACTACAAGAACTGCAATTGTTATATTTTCGAATGGAATAACCCCTGTATCAATTCAGACTGATTCAAATTCACATTGGGATAATCCAGCTCAAAATACCGCTACTCTCGTAGTAAATTCTTCAGGGGAAAAAACAATAAATGGATATTCAGGTCAAGAATATAGTTTTTCTTTTACTAAAGATATTGAAGTTTGGGCCTCTGGTATAGGATATATATATATATTTGTTGATGGAAATTCAGAACCTTGGGTATATACCTGCTTTTCTACGGGTATTAATGATACAGGCATACAGAGTTTTTAAATGAACCAAGTCAATAATAAATTATATACGATTACTAAACCGAGTCATCCCGAATTATCGCACACTAAAAGTAATTAAACCTAACCGATAAAATTTGGTAGGAATTAAAGGGATAAAAAGAAAGGAGGGATACAAAATGATAATGGAATGATATAAAAGGTGGTGGCCGGAAACAAAACTCAGCAGTTCGGTGAGTGAAAATACAAGGAGGTACGATGTGGTGAATATTATAATATTTAATTCAAATGTGAGTGGCAACAAAGACAAACTTATGAAAGAAATTAATGGTTATCTTAGAAAAATTGGATTGGGTAATATAAAGGATGCAAAAGAAAAGCCAGATTTAGATACAAAAATATTTATTGAATTAAATGTAAAAGTAGACGATAAAACAAATTATAATATTATTGGAAAAAGCGGAACGGACCTGTGCAAAAAAATTATGGAAATAATAAATGCCCCTATTTCTGAAGGAAACGATTGTAATATTGCTTCGGAAAAAGACTTAAAATTTTACATAATTTTTAACAGGGGGGAGGATAAAAGAAAATTAGAATCTTATAAAATGTCCTTAAGTCAAAAATATAAACCATGTTTTAATTTGTGAAATTGTTTGGACGTATAATCGAATAATTAATGTTATAAGATTGAATTAGCCTAATTTATATTGCTTTGATTGCAATTTAATTAATTTCCTTAGCCTTGACATTCGCTTCCCGGTCCGGTATATCCATCTATATCTGCCTTTAAATATATAGACTAATGGAGGTATTGATAAATGGATGAAATGACCGAACATGAAGCGATAAAATTAACAAGAGAATTATGCGCCAAATATGATATAGAAATTAAAGGAGTAAGTGTAAGGAATAAAAAGAGGGATTACGGGACGGCATATATAGGAAAGAATAAAATAATATATTCAACACTATTGTTTAAGGAAAGTAAATGGATGGTGTTGAAAACTGTATGCCACGAAGTAGCGCATTTATTGGCGACTAAGAAATATGGCGGAAATTGCTTACATAATAGACGATTTCAAGTTTGTGAGATCGCGATTGATGCACTGTATGGATTTAAACCAGTTTATGCCCGGTCCAGGGGATATGCGGTCGCCTACGTTGATTTAGTAACGGGCAAGGCATTAGATTGTCGGCGAGGGTATAAGGAAGGGAATAATGGAAGGGTAGTAATTGATTATGACAAACAATTAAATGATAAATTATTGAGGAAGGTCATGAAAGAGGCATTTGCTGCCAAGGCGTTTAATAAGGGCGATAAATTTAATACAATTACTTGCAAACCCATTGAAGGTCGATTGGCACTGATTTCTATGGATAACGGTAACAATGATGAGATCAAGGACCCGAGTGCGGTCATTTATCAAAGCGAATTAAAATCAAACAACCTTAAAATCGAAATAAAAAATGTAAAATATAATGGACGTTCGCTTAGTTATAATATGGAGTAAATGGAATATTAAATTATGCTCCATGATGGCAAAAGGGAAAATGAAATAAATTATTCAACATTTGGATTTTTTGATATAATAATCACCATTAGGAACAGATAGAGATAGAGTGAGTAAATAATGAAAATTAATGAAATCTATTAAAAGTAATGGGTGATTACAGAAAATGAGTAATAAACAAATTGGAAGAAATGATCCGTGTCCATGTGGCAGCGGTAAGAAGTATAAGAAATGCTGTTATGATAAGGACATGGAGGCAGAAAGGCAGTTTCAAAGTACCGGATCAGGACTTAATACAGGGACAATGATGGATAGATATATGGATTTAATAAAAGCGTTGATTATATACATGCAAAAAATACTGCAGTTTGACGCAGACGGCAAGGAACTTCAAGAAGCAATGGATGATTTTGAGGATACTTTTAAGCCGGGCAAAATTGATGGTGTTCCGGACAGTGTGTTTACTTCATGGCTTATGCTTGACTTTAGGTTCGGTAAGAGTAAAAAGACTGTATGTGAAAGACTGATTGAGTCAGCAAAGAAAGACTTAAAAGAAACAATGACAACAGACTTTGAACGAGGACTAGAAATTCTTTCGAGGAGTTATTTTACATTTTATAAGGTAATGGAAGATAGCGAGGATTTTGCAGTATTTATTGAACTGTATAACGGGAAACAATGGAAAATAATTAAAATAGATGAAAGCGCCTATGAATCATATAAGCCAGGGAAAGTTTTATTTACAAGGTTATTTGGGACCCAAGAAGAGGCATTTGTGGCAGCGACTCCATTGCCGTTTAGCGAAAAGAGTGGGGATAGATTTAAGACAGTAATCACAGGTATTGTCGAAAGATATGCGAAAGAGAACAATGTAGATCTTAACGAAGCACATATAGGATCGGCAAAGCATTATTTTAGGGATTTGCTGCATACATTAATAAAGGGGATTTCCGGGGTAGATTCTAATATGCCGTTACTTGTAAACACCGATGGGCATGAGGTTGTGTTTGAGACCCTTGTTTATGACATTAAGGATGAGAAGGCCTTCTTGGCAAGAATAGTTAATATGAAACAAGTTGAGTATGATGATAAAAGTAAAAATTGGACATGGTATAAAAGAGGCAAAGGGGTAATGGGATCAAGGACTATATTGGGTAATATGAAGGTTAAAGGAAATGAATTACTGTGTGAGGTCAATTCGGGGGACAGGGCAATCGCTCTTATGGGGAAGATAGAGAGGGAACTTAAATCAGCAGTTAAGTTCAGAGAATCAAGACGCAAAACCATGCAAGACGCTATGAAAGAACATAAGAAAAACCCTAAGATACCAACAAAGAAACAGCTAACACCAGAACAGCAAGCAGAATTAAATGCATATATGGAGAAGTATTTAAAAGAATATTATTTAACAGATTGGATAAATCATACTATACCAGCTCTTGATGGTTTACGACCTTTGGACGCAATAAAGACGGAAAAAGGTAAAAAGAAATTAATTGATTTAATAGACCAAATGGAATCAATGGAATTAAACAAAGGGGATAATAATAAATTTGATTTCAATATATTGAGGAAGAAATTAAAATTAATATAAATTAATTAATTCGATTTATTTATTTCAATAGTAGAGGGTGAATTAATATCAATTGGGGGAATAGGTTCTTTATATATAATTTTTTTAATTGTTTTATAGTCCTGATGCCCTTCAAAATCGGTTAATAATTCAATCCATAGAATGGTAGTCTTATTTAACCCATGAATCTCAGTTGTCGTGCCCGGAACAATCTCACGTTTAATTATATTATTAATATCCATTCATTCCTCCTTTTAGGTAAATAACTCGACTTTGGCAAATTTACTCCACGAGGGTAAAACGTAATTGTTTCTGTGGTAAAAAGGCCATCTCCAGAATGTCGTCCACTTCCTGATGAAGCTGTG
>PLPI01000040.1 GCA_003159495.1 candidate division FCPU426 bacterium
TTTTGCCTGAGGCAGTTCCGAAGAAAAAACGTTGACATGGAGTTTTACCTATGCTTGAATTTACGCAGTAGTTAATGTTGGATGAAATCCGAAAAAAAGTCCCGCCCGCCCGGCCACTGGATGTGTTCACAAACTGATATTTTCCTCTCCCTTGGGAGAGGGTCAGGGTGAGGGGATAAGATAGTGACTTACAGATAGTCTTGTTGTTGCCGTCCAGACGTAAATATTGGCGATATTAAATACCGTGAAGAGGTTATATATGAATATTGTCATTAAGGATGTAAAAAAGAAATTTCCGACGGAACTGTTAATCGTCATTATTTTGCCATTTATCCTGGCGGCATCGGCTCTGTTTTATATATATTCCACCATGGCTTGGATGAACTGGGATAACACCCCGGATGACCGGCAGGAAACAATGCCCGGCGATGATATGTCGCCGAATCCGAACTGGGTTTATACACAGGCAATAACAATAAATGCCCCTGCCGGGAGGATATTCCCCTGGATAGACCAGATAGGGGAAGACCGCGGCGGATTTTACAGCTATGAAATTCTTGAAAATATTGCCGGCTGTAATATTAAAAACGCCGGAAGTATACATCCGGAATGGCAGTACAAAGGGGACGGAACGGAATTACTTATAATGGCTCCCATGGCGCCGCGCCTTCCGGTGGCAAAAGTAATACCGGACATAGCGCTTATCATGCACGCGGGAAATTACGACATATACGGTTTAAGGCCGGCTAAAATGACAAAAGACTACCATAACATGACCTGGGTTTTTTACCTTAAAAAGCTGAACTGGAATAAAACCAGGCTGCTGGTAAGGATGCGTTCGGTTTATTATCCATCAAGTGAGAACGAAATGTGGTTCGGCCCGAAATTTACGGGATTTTTGAATTTTGTGATGGGTGACGCAATGTTGAGGGGAATAAAGGCAAGGGCCGAGAAATAATATTACAAATTTTAAAGTCAAAATTCAAAACCAAAAATTACAGTTTAAAAGTTTTAAATCAAGGGGCTGTTAATTTTTCGGTTTTCAGGTTGTAATTTTTGGTTTTAAATTTTGAGTTTTAAATTTAAAATGATAATGAGGTTAAAAAATGCATTTAAAAAATGTCAGAATTTACGGTGATATGTTTCCTGCTGTGGACAGGTACCCTTTTAATATACCGATATTAAAAAAATCGGCCGGTGTTGAATTTGGAAAAAATGTCACTTTGTTCGCGGGCGAGAACGGGACGGGAAAATCCACGCTTTTAAGGGCAATCTGTATGAGGTGCGGAATTCATATCTGGGACTCGGATAAAAGGATACGTTTTGAGTACAATCCCTATGAGGATAAACTCCGGGATTTTATCGATGTGGAATGGGTGTCAGACAGCGTGAAGGGGACATATTTCGGCTCGCAGATATTCGAGTCATTTGCGCGCCTGCTTGACGAATGGGCGCATAACGACCCGGCCCAGCTTGAATATTTTGGCGGCAAATCCCTGCTTGAACAGTCCCACGGACAGTCGCTCATGTCTTTTTTCAGGGCCAGATACAAATTAAAAGGGCTGTATTTTCTTGACGAACCCGAATGCGCCCTTTCGCCAAAGACCCAACTTGAGTTAAAACACCTGCTCGAGGAATACGGCAGGGAAGGATTGGCGCAGTTCGTTATTGCTACCCATTCTCCCATTTTGCTTTCGGTGGAAGGCTCTGAGGTCTACAGCTTTGACGGCGAAATTATAAAACCGGTGGATTTCAGGGAAACGAGCCATTACAGGATTTACAAAAAGTTTTTCGAAAACGATAAGCTTTTATAGAGAGGCGGCCCATGTCCGGTGAAACCGGATTGCTGCCTCTCAAACAAGGCGAAATGTTTTGCCGGCCCGGTTTTACCTGTTTTTTTGCCCCTGTAGGGGCCGCCCCATGTCCTTCGATAAACTCAGGATCATGAGCTTGCCGAATGATGGCGGCCCGCGGTTTGCCGTGCAGGCGGAACTTTTTTTACGGTTTTCGTCCGAAGTTTTTGCCTGAGGCAGTTCCGAAGTAAGAACGTTGACATGGAGTTTTACCGCCGCTTGAATTGACACAGCAGTTATTGTTGGACGAAATCCGAAAAAAAGTCCCGCCCGCCCGGCCAGGGTTCTTGCAGTTTAAAAGTCGCGGCCCACACAACCTAACAAAATAATTGACTTTATTTTTTGCCCGGTTTATTATTATAGTATGGTTACAAATAACAAAAGAAGGGTTGACTGATGGCAAAAAGAACAGCCTTTATTACCGTTGTCATTTTACTTTTAATCCCTTATATATATCCATGGGAATCGCAGCTATTTCCATTCAATGGCGGTACCGGCAGATATCAGGCTGTTCCCGTATCATTTAACTCCGGCACATGGCAGCTTCTGGATTATTCCTATGTGGGCTACAACCTCGGCCAGACGCCACTGCAGACCGGCATACCGTGCAATGTTTTGACTGTTACCGGAACAGGCGATATAACTCAGGAGATACAGGACAAGATAAACACCGTAGGCGCGGCGGGCGGCGGCATCGTAAAGATACCCGCCGGAACATACACAATAACCCAGACTTCAGCGGGAAAAACAATATGCATCAATTACAACAATGTCTCGGTCGAAGGCGCGGGCAGCGGTTATACGATACTCAATGTTCCGGCAACACATTCATATAACGAGGACGCGAATGCTTTTGAGGGGACTTTTACCATAGAGAAAAATTATTTTGCCTGGAGCAAGGGGTGGACTGATCCATCCGCAACGCTTTGCACAATCGGAAATAAAATTAATGCGGGCGACACATACATAACAGGCCTGACCGACCTGACAGCCGTAAATACCGGCGACTGGGTGCTGATTATCCAGTATTTCTGGCCGGCTCTTATCGCGGATAACGGCGGCACCGGGACCTGGACGGCTTGCCCGCCCACATGCGGCGGAAATCCCGGGCGTGAATACGCGTTTTCATATTTAAGGAAGATAACGGCAAAGGACGCGAACGGAATTACTGTTGACGCGCCGATACCTTACAGCCTTGACCCGGCGAACAATCCCATCAATATAAAACCGGGCGGCCCGGTGAACGGCCCGATGGTAAACAACTGCGGCGTTTCGGGCATGACAATAAGATTTGCCGACAACAATAACTCTGTAACTTCGTCCCTGCCTTCAGGATGCGCGGTTTATTTTCAGGGGGCATTGAACTGCTGGGTAAAGGACCTGTATATCGACAATTTTCCGCGTTACGGAATAAATGTGGAATATTCCGCAAGGGTGTCGGTGGAAGACACCACAATTGAAAAAGCGCAGAATTACGGGGGCGGCGGGAACGGGTACGGATTTTTTACCACATGTTCGCAGAATGTCCTTTATAAAAACTGCACGGGAATCAGCGCGCGCCATAATTTTATCGTGTCGAGGGCCATTACCAGTTATGTCGTCATGACGCACTGCAGGTCAATCGACTCCAGGGAAGGCGAGGATTCGCATTTTTCCCTGGCCCACGCCATATTAAGGGATGATTATTACCAGTCAAACGGCAACGACCTTAACGGATATAACCGGGGCTCAACGAGCAGCGGCGCCTATGAATCATTCCTTTCAGGCGCGCTGTGGAATTTTTCCGGCGACGGTTATGCCGGATTATATTACGGCGGGACAGTCAATATCACCCCTTCGCCGGACGGGTCGGCAATAATAATAGGCGGCCCGGGCTTTCATACGGTATATGACGGAAGTTATTATGACGCCGGCGGGGCCTATCATCCCGGCGATATAATGGCTTTAAATCCGTCACTCCAGGTGGGCCCGGGGCCAAACGGCACAAGGAAGAATGTCTTATATGAAGGGCTCGGTTCAACCGGACTTTCTCCGCAGTCTTTATATGAAACACAGCTGGAAAACAGGGTTGGTTCTGTCGCTCAGTGGGCGAATATATGCGGCGACGCGGCGACAATGACACCGGTGCCGACAAATACGCCGGTGCTTAAACCGGGAATTCTTGTTTACGACAGCGACCATCCGGCCTGGGGGGCGGGATTCGGCGGCTCTGCGCCGACTATGTTAAACACCCTTACTCCGGGAAACAATCTCGACGACAGGGGTGAAAACAGGACAATAAACGGCGCGCGCTCAATGAGGTTTACATCCACCGGCTCGGACTGGGGGATTTTAATGCAGTTCGGTGGGCCTGATATTACAACCTCCTCCATAAATAAACTTGATTTCTGGATATATCCAACCACTGCGGCGCTGAATTTCAGGTTACAGCTGATGAATAAGGCGGCCGACCTTGGTTCTTCGCTTATTGTCACAGGCGCCATGGCGGACGGCGGGACATTTACAATAAATACATGGAACCATGTGGCAATACCAATAGCATCTTTCGGTTACAGCGGCACATTCAACGGCCTGGATTTAAGGAACAATACGGCAACGGCAGGAAACACCTTCTGGATGGATGATATTTATTTTATCCAGAACGCAACCCCGACATTTACGTTTACCGCGTCACCGTCATATACATTTTCGCGGACCGCCACATTCACGCCCGGAATGACATCCAGCTTTACGTTTTCCGCAACTTATTCAAGGACGCCTACGGACACCATCACCGCTTCTCCAGCGAATACTTTTACGGCTTCGCCGACTTTTACCGTACAGCCTCCGACAAATACCCTTACTCCCACTCCGGGAAAATGGGGGGCCTGCGGTAAAATACTCCTTGCGTATTATTACAACGACGGGACAAATCCGTATAACGCTTCGAAAATACCTTACAATCAACTGACCCATATAGCGCATTCGTTTATAGTCCCGAATGCGGACGGTTCCCTGAACATTCCGGCAAATTTTATTGAACCCGCCCTTATTTCAAAGGCTCATGCCGCCGGGGTAAAGGTAGTCATATCGACCGGGGGCGGAGGGACATACGCACAGTACTCGGCAATGGCGGACAACGCGGCTGCGCGCGGTGTTTTTGAGGATAACATGGTGAATTTTATAAAGTCCAACGGCTACGACGGCATTGATATTGATTATGAAGGGCCCGAGAATGGAGTTGACACGGCAAATTACACCCTCCTGATGGGCGAACTGCGCGCGAAATTCAACGCGGCACAGCCGGCCGGGCAAAACTGGCTGATTACCGCGGCGGTTGGAGGCTCAAATTACTCGGGGCAGTGGATAGACTACGCATCAATACTGCCGTATGTTGATTATTTCAACCTGATGAATTATGAAATGGGGGGCTCGTGGAACGACCATATGAGCCATAACGCACCGCTTTACGCCGGGACGGATCCGTATCCGGATTTGAACTGCGCGGCCGCCGTGGATTATATTGTGACAACACGCGGAGTGCCGGCCTCAAAAGTAATATTTGGGACTCCTTTTTACGGATATGAATACACCAATATTGAAAACCTTTATGACTCGTGCCCGGGATCCTGCGGCGCAGCCAATGTGATTTATCTTGATTACAAGGTGATTGCCGCAACATACCAGACGGCAGGCAGCGGATGGACGTACCACTGGGACGCCGGCTCGCTGGTGCCTTACCTTACAAAAGATTCAGGGGCCGGGATAATTACTTTTGACGACCCGGCATCAATAGCCGATAAAGTAAACTATGCCCTGGCCGTCAGGAACCTTGCCGGGGTTATGATGTGGGATTTAAACGCCGACTATATTCCGTGGCAGGGACAGCCGTTAATGGATTCAATGTTTAACGCCTTCACGCAGGCGTGCCCTTCGGGCTACACGGCAACGCCCACGTTTACAATAACTCCGACATATACCATAACACCTGTCTGGCCGACCACGATAATATATGACGGCGATACAGCCGGGTCAAGGCTCCAGGACGGCACTGTGACAAACAGTACGAACGGCGGAGGGTTGACCGAAACAACAGGCGGAAATGGCGGCAACGGAATGGTTGTGACTTACACGGACACGGCGTGGTATACGGCGCAGGAATGGCAGCCAAACGCGCCCAAAACAGCCGCGGGGTATAATTATCTGCAGTTTGACATTAAAGCAGTCTCGGGTTTTGTGGACGGCCTTGAACTTGAGCTGGACTGGGGCAAAGGTGTGGTCAGTGTGATGAATTACGCCCCGCAGGGCATACCGCCTTACTGGGAAACAATAGATATACCATTATCCGCCCTGCTTGCATCGGGCACCACGCAGGTCAATATGCTGGACTGGATAAAAACCGTGAACTATCCTTACACTGTCATGATTGACAACGTAAAACTTGTAAACATGACGGTTCCGACCCCGACACTGACGGCGACTCCTTTTACGCCGTCTGCCACGGCCACGGCTGCGGGCACAGCATCTTATACAGCAACATATTCATATACGCTGACAGCCACATTGACGGCGTTTAATACGCAGACTCAGACAAATACCGTGACACAGCCGGCTACGGCGACAATGACATGGACCCCGGCGGCGGGTACTTACACAGTGACGCCTTCATTGACGCCAACCAGGACGCCAACGCCGTCAAATACAGTGCAGTCATTTACCGAGACACCTTCGTTCACTTATACAATTACTTTGACCCCGTCAATTACAGCCACGCAGGTTATTTCCGCGACAATTACAGAAACACCCGCGCTGCCGCCCGCCGGAACAGAACTGTTTTATCCCAATCCGTTTAATCCGGATGTGAACGACCTGCATATTTTTGAATACATCACGTATGACGCCCCGGAAGTTCTGTTGAGGATATATACACCTGCTTTCAGGCTTGTAAGGGAAATCAACCTGGGGGCCGCTCCGCATGGCGGTTGTGTTTTAACCGCGGAGAGGGGATTTTTTAACGGGCTATCCAACGGAATATATTTCTGTACAATAAAAACATATTCACAGGTCAAGTCGGAAGTATTAAAGGCGCAAAAACTTATATTATTGAAATAGAAAGAGATTTTTATATAGTGTGGGGGCGGACTTATATCCTTCGATAAACTCAGGATCATGAGATTGCCGAATGATGTCCGACCGTCCCGCTTTGTCCTGTTTTTTTTGCCCCTGTAGGGGCCGCCCCATGTGGCGGCCCGCAGTTTGCCATGTTTTTTGTCCCTGTAGGGGCGGACTTATAAGGCCGCCCGCGTTCTGTCTGGTTTGCCTTGCGGGCGGAACTTTTTTTACGGTTTTCGTCCAAAGTTTTTGCCTGAGGCAGTTCCGAAGAAAAAACGTTAACATGGAGTTTTACCGCCGTTTGAACTGACACAGCAGTTATTGTTGGACGAAATCCGAAAAAAAGCCCCGCCCGCCCGGCCCGGTTTGTCCTGGTTCTTTTTGCCACTGTAGGGGCCGCCCCATGTGGCGGCCCGCAGCCATGGCCCTACACCCCGAAAAAAAGTCCAGCCCGCCCGGCCTTTGTTTGGATATCCTGACGGCTAAATTTAATAACCCGTCTGGACAAAAGCCCCCCGATACGCTATTATGATTAAAACTCAAAAGAAGGAGTATTATGGAAAAAATAATTTTCTGTTTTAGCGCCTTGTTTTTTGTTTTAATTTCATCCTCCATGCCATTTGCGTCGATAATACCGCCTGAATATTCAATCGACTGGTCAAACTGCGGCATACCCGCCGGAGCAGCGGCAACGCCGGTAAAAAGGGTGGATATAAAAGCCGATTTTCAGGCCGTGGGAAACGGCAAAACCGACGATTCCTCCGCCTTCAATAAGGCCGTGGCAGGCGCTTCAGGGCCGCTGGAAATCTATATACCCGAAGGCGTATACCTTCTTAAATCGCCGGTCGTCATAAACAGGGATAATATTTACATCACAGGCGCGGGGGCCGATAAAACCACGCTTGTATTTGATCTCAATGGCACCACGTCGAACTGCATAACAATTGCGGGGACGGTTTCAAATGATTATTCAAAGGCTGTTGACGGCTTTTCAAAAGGTTCGGCAAGGATAAAAATTGATAATAGCGGCGCGACAACAGGGGGGCGTTTTCTGGCCATATTCCAGGATAACGACCCTGCCGTCATGTACACAAAACCGGAATGGAACCAGCCTTGGGCAAAAGAGAGCGTCGGCCAGGTTTTCGGCGCGGTTTCGGTAAAAGACGGATTTGCGGAAATAGACGAGCCGCTGCATTTGGATTTTAAAAAGGATATGTCGCCGAGGCTGGTTAAAATAAATGCAGTAGTTAACTGCTGTATATCTTCACTCCATTTAAAACGGCTGGATAAGGGCGACGCCGACATGATACACATAGCGGACGCCGCGTTCTGTTCGGTGCGGGACATTGAAAGCGAAATGATTATGCGCAGCCACGTCTCCATTTCCGAATCCTACAAATGCGAGGTTGAAAACAGCTATTTCCACCACGCCTTTGATTACGGCGGCGGGGGACACGGTTACGGTGTGGAACTCAAACGCTGGGCGTCAAACTGCCTTGTACAGAATAATTCATTTTTCCACCTTCGCCATTCCATGATGGTACATCAGGGGGCGAACGGGAATGTGTTCGGGTATAACTGTTCCACCGGCCCTATTGCCACGGGCGACCACGACCCCAATTCGGCGGTCTGCGATATTTCAATCCATGGCCATTACCCGTTCATGAACCTTTTTGAATCAAACAGCGTTCAAAAAATAGAGTTGTCCGATTACTGGGGGCCGTCCGGGCCGGGCAACACTTTTCTGCGCAATAAAATCGGCGCCGAAGGGGTGCGCATTAATGACAAAACCGACGGCGAGAATTTTATCGGCAATGTGATTGTCAACGCCGATTACGGCATTGAACCGGCGCCGGGGGCGGCCGTTACAAATATATTAACCCAGGCAAATGTCGATTACGGCGAGATAAGCTATGAAACCACCATAAAGGAACGCGATATTCCGGACAGCCTTTACCTGAAAGATAAACCCGATTTTATAAAGGTCGACAATTGGCCGGTTTTCGGCCCTGACGCAAAAGGGGCCGCCGGGCTTCCGGCGTGTGGAAAAGCGGCCGCTGAATGAAACGCCCGCTCATTTAT
The DNA here is from genome assembly GCA_003159495.1 of candidate division FCPU426 bacterium. Taxonomy (GTDB): domain Bacteria; phylum Oederibacteriota; class PGYV01; order PGYV01; family Palsa-1178; genus Bog-1181. The sequence goes on from PLPI01000040.1 coordinate 9,027, forward strand.
GCCGCTATTGTACTGGCTTTTATCCTGCTGTTATTTATCGTATGCCCGGGGCACAAAGCGCAGGTTTTACAAAACTTAAAAGAAATTAAAAATATGGTCAAAGAGGCGGTAAAGGCCCCGCTGAAAAAGCCGTCGTTTAATGAAGTACGCGGGTATGTGATAAAGCTTCCGCAGCAGGGCGAAAAAATAGGGCGGTATAATTACTCGATTTATATTATTAGGGCGGATTCAAACGGGAATACAAAATGGGCCAGGACATATTCAACAGGGAACGACGACTGGGCGGACGCGGTTTACTGCCTTGACAACGGCGGCGCTTTAATCGCCGCCAGGTCATATTCCCCGGACGACGGATACCTGGGAATGTATATTCTGAAAATAGGCGCCGGCGGCGAAAAAATAAGCATGCAGTGGATTAAGGATATGAAAGACGGCGGCTTCAGGGAAAAAAGCGGCGGATTTGTGCTCACGGCGGGGCACGCCGCTTCAGACGGGGATTCAGGCGGCGGCTACATAGCCGCGGCCGGAATAGACGGAGAATATGAATGGATAAGGAATTTCGGCGCGGGTTATTTTGACTGGGGTTATACTTCCATATGGGGAAGCGGCGGAAAGTTCGTGACGATTTCCCGCGATGACAGCCCGCCGCCGGACACGGAGTCAGGCCCGGATGCCGATAACAGCCTGATAATAACACGAAGTGATGATAAAGGCGGAAGCAGTTGGTCCAGAAAATTCAGCGGCGATAAATTTGACGAGGGATACTCGCTTTCACCGGTCAGTTCCGGAGGATTTATCGCCACGGGGCTTGCCTATTTATCCGGAGCCGGCAATGACAACGCATGCATAATGAGGCTTGATGACAATGGAATGAAAATATGGGAAAATTATTACGGAAAAGAGGGGCATGAAAGGGCGTACGACGCCGTTGAGGCCCCGGACAACGGCTTTATCGCAGCCGGCACAACGGATTCAAGAGGTGCGGGCGGTTATGACGCTTTTATATTCAAGACAGATTCTTCGGGAAAAATGTTGTGGCAGAAAACCTACGGCGGAGCCTTTGACGATACGGTACATTCGCTGGCGGTCACAGGCGACGGAGGATTTATTGCCGCGGGAGCCACAGACTCTTTTTCTCCGGAAAAATTGTGAAACCATGAAATTAAGGAAAGGCGAGATGTTATCCGCGGTTATAATCGCGGCCATGTTCACTTTTTCTGTTTTTCTTATTCCGCGGATGCCGTCCGTGATGCCGGTCCACTGGGGGTTTACGGGCAGGGCGGACGGATATATGCAAAAAATTCCGGCCATGCTGATTATGCCGTTTATTGCAGTTTTGTATTTTTTTGTTTTTGTAGTAATTACAAGAATCGATCCAAAAAAAAGAATGGAAGAATTTGCCGGCGATGTGGATATTTTTAACAATACGGCGCTTGTACTGATGATATATATGTACCTGATTATGATATTATCCGCTTCGGGATTTAACATCAATATGAACGTGGCCATGGCTCCGCTTTTTGCTGTGCTATTTTTTGCCCTGGGCGGCCTTATGGAGAAAAGCAAACAGAATTATTTTATCGGTATACGCACGC
>PLPI01000079.1:0-16528 GCA_003159495.1 candidate division FCPU426 bacterium
GGCAGGCACAGGGCGGCCCCTACGGGGACAAAACATCGCAAATTTTGTGCCGGACATGGTTGCCGGATTTAATGAAAAACCCTCCTTCCGTATACAAATCACGGAAGGAGGATTATCATAACAACAATTTCACTGTTTTTTAAGAATTCTCACTTTATCGCGTCGTCTCCGCTTTCGTTTGTGCGCACCCTTACGGCGTCGTCAACCGGATGGATAAATATTTTTCCGTCGCCGATCTCGCCGGTTACCGCCACATCGCGTATAGCCTTGACGAATTTCTTTACTTCACTGTCCCTTACAACAATCTCGATTCGCGTCTTTGTTATGAGGTCTATCCTGTATTTCTTCCCGCGAACGCTGTCTTCCTTGCCGTGCTGTTTGCCGTGGCCCTCAATCTCGCTTATCATCATGCCTGGATGCCCTATTTCATCCAGCAGTGTTACCACGGCTCCCGCTTTCTCCGGCCTTACAATTGCTTCGATTCGTTTCATGGTTTTTCCTCCTTTTACATCGCGTCAATGCCGGTTTCACCGGTAGATACCCTTAATGCTTCCTTCGCATCCACAACAAATATTTTTCCATCCCCGGATTTTCCGGTCTTTAAAACATCCTTCATTATTGAAAGGACATGCGGGACATCCCAGTCATTTACCACTATATCCACGCGCGCTTTCGGGATAAAACTTATTTTTGTCTCCACATCCTCGTCAGGGTCGATCTTCCCGTATGTGCGGCCAAAACCCTTGACTTTGGTAACCGTCATGCCATGCACCAGGGCCTCTTCCTTAAGCACCGCGACCAGCACCCCGAGTTTTTCCGGGCGAATCATCGCGGTAATCATCTTCATGCTGTAGTTCTTCGTAACCGTTGTCATCATAACGTACAGGAAACTCACAAGGGCGAATCCGCCCGCTATGTAGAAACATATCTGTGCTTCGGTCTTGTTGTCCGCAGTACCGGTAACGTTCAGATAGATAATCCCGACAAGCATCAAGAGATTCAGAATAAGCCCTGCTATGGGTATTATCCTGTGCTTTAATACGTTGAAATCCGCCCTGTCCTTAAAAGCTATTATCGTCCATACGCACACAAGGCCGTAAAGCACGAATGTCCCGAAGTTCGAGGCGAGCGTTATTCCCGTCAGCCCTACAACGGACTGTATTCCGATTGCGGCAATAATGCTGGATACAACCACAAGGACCCAGATAGTCGTATGCGGCGTCCTGTTTTTTGGATGAAGAAAGCTTAAAAAATCCGGAAGTTCCCTGTCCGCGGCCAGTCCGTTTGTAACGCGCACAGCCGTGTTCATGCAGCTTAATGTCGTGCCGATAACCGCGATAGCGACTGTAATAGACATCGTTATCATCAGGCCGAAACCTATCCCGCCCAGGAGATGGTCTCCGAGAAGCCGCGACATATCACCAATAGGGGCCGACGAGGCCGCCATTGCGCTCATTCCCGTTACGACTGTAGTTACCGCCGCTGTAGTTGCCGTTGCCGCAGTGGTGACGGTGCCTGTGAGTTTATCGCTTACCATAAGATTCGCCGCAAAGTATTCAAAAAGGTAAGCCAGTACGCCCTGGACAAACAGTGCGATAATTATCGCCTTTGGTATGTTCTTTGACGGCTCCTTTGTTTCAGCCGACATTGCCGTGGCGCTTTCAAATCCGACAAGGATCAAAATCGCGATTGTCGACTGGACAAGCACCGCCTTTATACTGTGAAATTTGATTATATCGAATCCCCCCGAAAAAGCCCAGTTCGTAACGTGTTCAGGGTTTGATACCCTGTACCAGATGGCCAGCCCGCTGAAAACCGCAAGCGCAACCCACTGGATGATATTTATCCAGATGTTTGTCAGTGTGGATCCGGTGACACCTTTATACGCTATGTAACCCACTGCAAAAGCGAAGATCACGCCTATGAATGTCAGCGTAGGATTGGAAAGTGTGTGGCCCGTTACAGAATTGTAGATGTATCCGATGAGCGTAGCCATCATGGCTACCATGACCCCGGGATAAACCCAGTAAAACAGGTGCGCCGCCCATCCAGTCAACAGCTTGGAAAGCCTTGCCAGAGACGTCGGCGTGGCGCGTTTTTCCTTTCTTGAATCAAGAAAAGCCTTTTCCGCGAAGTACGCGCAGCTCGCAAATCCGGCTTCCGGATAAATCCTGGCGAGTTCGGCGTAGGAAAAAGCCGTGAGAAAAGCAAGCACAAGGGCAACAAGTATACCGGCCCACATGTCTGTCGCGGCGCTCACACCGCTTGGATCGGTGGCAGCAGCCTGAAGCTGATACGTGATCCAGAGGAATGCGCCTGGAGCGATCAGAGCCATTGCGTTCATTGCAGCGCCCATTAATCCCAGGGTTGGCACTACCTGGACGGACTTTTCATTCTGAGACATTTTAGCACCTCCTGAAGTTTTTAACTGTTTCACCGACGAATGTTTTGCCGACCCAACTAACTTTCTTTACTTTCTGAATTCTCCTTTCAGTCAATTATTAAGCAACTATCGTGCCGTTATAACTCGCAACTACAAAATCGTATTTAACCCATATTAATAAAGCATTTTTATTGATTTTAAAAACGACTATATTTTTTTCAAAACTACATTTGCGCACTTTTTGTTATGGCTTTTATCCTTTTGCTTAATATTTAATCATTAATTATAGCAGCACTTCGGTGTTTTTGTCCTTTATTTTAAAGTAATATTTTTAAGCCAGTGTGTTTTTAAGAATGTTTTGTTTTTTTAAGAACTTTGTGTCAATTTTTGACCACTAAAGCCGTTTTCTTATTTCCTGTATTGCTTGAAATCTATGCCATATTTTTTCACCCTTATTCCTATCATGCGTTCCGTCAGGCCGAGCTCTTTTGCCGCCAGGGACATATTTCCCCCTGATTCTTTGAGCTTTTCCACTATCATTTCATGCTCAACCATCCCTATGACCTTTTCCAGGCTTCCAGCCGGCTGCGGCCTGGCCGGCCCCGCGGTCTGCATAACCAGCGGCAGCTGGCTGGCGTGTATTATGCCGTCATTGGAAAGAATTACCGCGCGTTCAATGCAGTTTTCAAGTTCGCGCACATTACCGGGCCAGTTATAAGCGGTCAACAGCCCCACCGCGCCGGATGTAATGCTTTTAATCTGTTTGCCGTTTTTTTCGGAGTACTTATCCGCAAAGAAATCCGCAAGCATTGGTATATCTGTTTTCCTGTCGCGCAAAGGGGGGACTATTATTGGAAAAACGCTGAGCCTGTAATAGAGGTCCTCCCTGAAGGCCTTTTTTTTGACCTCATCGGCAAGATTTTTATTCGTTGCCGCTATTATGCGCACATCCACCTTTATGGTATCGTTCCCGCCCACTTTTTCAAACTCGCGTTCCTGCAGCACCCGCAAAAACTTTGCCTGCACCGAAAGGCCGAGGTCGCCTATCTCATCAAGGAAAATAGTCCCCCTGTCGGCCGACTCAAAACGCCCCTTGCGCGACCTGTAGGCGCCGGTAAAGCTCCCCTTTTCACAGCCAAAAAGTTCTGTCTCAGCGAGCCCTTCCGGCAGGGCCGCGCAGTTGAATTTCACGAAAGGGGCGTCGGCCCTTTTGCTGTTGTAATGTATTGCCTGGGCTATGAGTTCCTTGCCCACGCCGCTCTCTCCGAGTATGAGAACCGAGGAATCCGTTGACGCCACCTTTTCCACCATTTCATAGACATCCATCATGGCCCTTGACGAGCCTATTATATTGGCGGGTTTATACCTTGTTTTTAACTCCTCGTGGAGCCTCGAATTTTCCTCGATGAGCACGCTCTTTTCCTCATATTCCGCCTGGTAAAGCCTCATTAACTGCGTTATCATGGCGCTTATCACCGCCAGCACTTTTATGTCGTTTCCGGAATTGGTAATATCCCCGTACTTTTTGTCGAACGCGATGGTTCCAATGACCTCGCTTCCGCTTTTTACGGGAACGCACAAAAAGGAAATTCCCTTTTTCTCGTCCTTGTGCCAGGCTCCGGTCTTATTGAGAAATTTCGGCTCTTCCGCAATATTGGATACCACAACAGGCTCGCCGGTTTCCACAACGCGGCCAGTAATCCCCTCGCCGATCTTATACCTGCCCTTTTCCATCAACCCGTTTGAAAGGCCGTAGCCCACCCTTATCATTATCTCGCTTGTATACTTGTCAAGAATGGCGATCATTCCCCTTTTCATGCCGAGCTTTTCAGCGGTTTTCACAAGGACCATTTCAAGCATTTCTTTCAACGGCCTGCTTTCAACCACTATGCGGCTGATGTCATATAATAAATTTTCGTAGAGCATCCCTTCGTTGTTCATGATCGTCTCCTTGTTGCTTCTATTTAGAACTAATTATACAGCAAGAATCATGCCCTCTATTTTTTTGCCATTAATCCCATAATATACATTCAAAGCGACGAGCCTCCCTACAAAAAAGTATTTTATGTGGTCTAATTTTAATCATAATTTTAGGCACTGTCGGAAAACCCCGCAAACATTACCTGATCCGTGGTATATGACATTTTTATTGGCCTTGCGCCNNAATGTCATATACCACGGATAAAATCCGCCAATGGTTTTCCGACAGTACCTTCATTGTTACTTGTTTGACAAAAACAAAAAACGTAATATAATGAATCATTACTAATATAAGGAGAGCGCGATGAGAAATGTTTTCAGGGCCGTTCTTGCGTTCATCATATTATCAGCCGCCGGGGTCTGTCTTTACGCCGCGGAAAAACCGCTGTATGCCGGTGTATTGACCAGGATACATAATGAGTGGCAGAACACGGATTATGTGAAGGCCTATATACTCTTCGAAAAGCAGGGTCACGACTGGGTCGCCATGCCCAATGGCCGCGGAGACAACAAGCATCTTAAGGAACTTAACGAAAAATACCCCGAATCCGTTAACTGGAACGTATTATATAAAGGGGCCAGGATCGCCTCCTTAACGGGCATAAAACCGGGCAAAATACGTTTTTATTCCGAACTCGGCTCACAGGTGGTTTCTTCGGAGCTTGTAAAAATCCCTTTCAAGACCGAAGGCACGGCTGATTTCACTTCGTGGCAGGGGCCTTTTACGGCCAGGCCGCTGGTGCTGGTCTCAAAACAAAACTTCGACGACCCGGAGAAATGGAAAAGCTCGGATTTGACCACAAAAGAGCTGGAAAAAGCGCGCGATTTATACCACAGGATAGTGCCGCTTTTGCCCTCCTGTGACGAGCAGAGCGGAGATATTGTAAGCAACAACTCCTATCCCGCCGATGATATCGACCTGTGGAAGTCCTACCGTTCAAATGACAATACGGTGCTTGCCGGGCTCTCGGTGGACGACTCGGACAGCGGCTGCGAAATAACCCCGGATGAGTACCTCAACCACTGGTTCCTGCTTAAAAAGGATAATATCAAATACCTGGGGCTCGGCATGGTGCCAATCGACGCCGGGGATCTTGACGGCGACGGCCGCAGCGAATGGCTCTTTGCCTCGGGCGGCGAAGGGGTCGACAGTTACATACTTTTTTACGATGATTTTAAAAAGCACGCAAGATTCGATATTTTCTACAATTAAGCCGTTATAAAACACACTCCCCGGGCACTGTCGGAAAACCCGTTGCTTGGTTTATCCGTGGTATATGACATTTNNTGCGGGGTTTTCCGACAGTACCACCAACCCCGGCGAATGCCGGTTAAATCCGTTTAATTCATCCGGAACATAACCATCTCCCGGAGCGTCTAATTGTTACAGTTTATGAAAGCAAAGGAGGTGAAAAAATGAAAAAAGTCATGGCGGTAATTTTTCTCGCGCTCTTCTCGGCCACGGTGGCATTTGGTTCAGTTGCGGCGGCGGGTACACCTGTGCCGGCAAAAGTTTGCAAAAAGATGCACAAGCATTGCGGACACAAGAAAGCACCTGTAGCAAAAGCAACTCCGACAAAATAAGCTATCCAGCAGGCGCGGACACTGTATTATTCTGCCGGGGGGCCTTAAAAGGCTTCCCGGCAGTTTTTATCTTCGTTTTTATTTAAATTGAAGGCAAAATTAAAAAATGGTATTATAAAAATAGAAAAAATACGAATATTGCCTTCCGGGCAAAGCAGACCCGCTGATTCGCGGAACAAAATCTTCCCCTTTGGAGGTTTCAAATGCAATACCGCATACTCGGCCGCACCGGCGTGAAAGCATCAACACTTGGTTTCGGATGTATGAGGCTGCCGACGCTCGGCTCCATGGACCGCATTGACGAGCCCGCGTCCACCGCCCTGCTCCACAACGCCATTGAGAACGGCGTCAATTACGTCGATACAGCGTGGTTTTACCACGCGGCCACCTTCGGCCAGAAGGGTTTCAGCGAGCCGTTCGTGGGCCGCGCCCTTTCGGGCGGCTGGCGCGAAAAGGTGCTTCTGGCCACAAAACTTCCCCAGCAGTCAATCAAAACCGCCGGTGAAATGGAAAGCTACCTCGCGCAGCAGCTGGAACGGCTCCAGACCGATCATATTGATTTTTATCTTGTTCACGGCCTTGACGGCGAGTCATGGGACCGCATGAAGGCCCTCGGCGTGCGTGAATTTCTTGATAAGGCGCAGAAAAAAGGGCTCATACGTTTTCCCGCATTTTCATTTCACGGCCATAAGGACGACTTTACACGCATTGTCGACGACTATGATAACTGGGGCATCACCCAGGTGCAGTATAATTATATGGACACGGGATACCAGGCCGGATACTCCGGCCTGCGCTACGCCGCGGACAAGGGAATCGGGATTGTGGTCATGGAACCGTTGAAAGGCGGCCGCCTTGCAAACAACCTGCCGCCGGATATGAAAGCGGTCTTTGACGGCCGCCCCGAACGCTGGAGCCCGGCGGAATGGGCCCTGCGCTATGTGTTAAACGAGCCGCGTGTCGGCCTGCTTTTATCAGGCATGAACGCCGCTTCACAGGTGGAAGAGAACCTGCGCGTCTGTGACCAGGCGCGCGCGGGGCAGTTATCCGTGGACCAGCTTAAAGTATTTGACAGGGCCGGCAATGCACTGCGTGCTAAAATAAAAGCGGACTGCACAGCATGCCGTTATTGCCAGCCGTGCCCATCTGGCGTAGAGATTCCGGAACTGCTGGCGGCATTAAACGCCTCATCAATATGGGACACAAAAGACGCGTGGATGACGGGATATTCACGTACAGCCGGCAAACAGGACAAATGTACCGAATGCGGCAAATGCGAGGAGATATGCCCGCAAAAACTTCCCATAAGAAAGCTTCTAAAGGATGTTGCCGCGGTATTCGGCGGTTAAAAAAGGTGTTGGTTATATTTTAAAACAGCGCTTTAAATTACCCGCACCTTCCATTCGTGGTCAACCCACAGCCTGATAATCTGCAGGCCGTATCCCCATGATTCAACAAGTTTCACCGAGCCTTCTATCTGCGCCAGCTGGCGCCTCTTATCAACAGGGTTTCCGGCGCAGTCAAAATGGCCGGAAATGGCAATTACCTTTGCTCTGTGCTTTTCAGCCGAAATTTTTACCCTTTTTTTTATGGTTTCAACCACTGCATGGTTCACATTTCCATTAAGGTATTTTATCGGCCCCGGCTCGCTGATAATATCAACATAATCCACCCCGTATTTTTTCTTCAGGAAAGCGATTATAGGCAGTTGTATCCTTCCATCCATACAGCATATGGAAGCGGCAAAAGAGGGGCGTTCATCAATTTTCATATCCGCGAGCTTTACCGGATGTTTTTTGTCCAAAATTTCCTCCTGGAATCCGGCTCTTTTTTTTACGCCTTTTCCAATTCCGCAATATCCAGTTTTTTCATCTTTAACATAGCCTGCGTCACGCGCGCGGCTTTTTCACCGTCTTTACCGGAGAGAAGTTCCCCCAGCCTGACAGGCACCACCTGCCAACTGACGCCAAACCTGTCTTTTAACCAGCCGCACTGTTCAGATTCCTTTACGGCGGAAAGTTTTTCCCAGAAATAATCAACCTCGGCCTGGCCCTCACAGTTTATAACAAAAGATACTGCTTCGTTAATTTTTAAGTAAGGCCCGCCGTTGATAAAAGTGAAATCCATGCCCGCCAGTGTCACCGATAAAACAGCAACCTCCACGACTGATGGCGTATTTTCGAGCGGTGTGGAATTGTTTATCCGGGACTCCCCGCCAAAAACAGAGACATAAAATTCCGCCGCCTGCCCTGCGTTGTTGTCAAACCATAAGAACGGTGTGATTTTCTGGGTTATTTTCATTTATCCTCCAGTTTTTTCCGCTTTGAGAACCAATATGACATTAGATATGTTTTCAGCGCATTCTTCCAAACGCCACTACCGCGGCCAGGGCAGCCGGAACAACCGCCCAGAGTAATCCGGGAAACCCGGCATACTGAGCGAATAAAAAACAGCCCGACAGAGCGTAAACTGCGATATACCCCGCGGCAATTGAGGCGAGCATCGGCACCTTAACCAGTTTGCCGGGAATTACAAGTGCAATAGCGGCGATAATCTGGAGCACACCGAGAGCGACCCAGACAGAGGCAGGCAGCCCATCCACAGCGTGGGATTTCAGTTTATCAAAGTTGGAAATTGTATAACTGCCGCCCAAAAGATTCCAGACTGCCAGCAGAACCTGAATAACCCACAGCATAATGTTCATTTCTTCCTCCAGATTTGCCGGAACACCGGCATGATTTTAATTAAGTATATTGAGATTTATTACAAAGTCAAGGTGAAAGGGAAAATTTAGCGTTGGCCTGATATGTCCATGATCAAGTCTCAACTCAAGGTATGACCCCCTATATTTACCCTATATTTACCCCTCAAAGATGTTTATGCCGGCGTCATGGACCTGCATAAGGCGCAGGGGAAGATTAAGGCAAGGAGGAAGACAAGTCAAAAGCTTCGAACTTTTGTCAATGTTTCTTGACAGCAAACAAATTTTGCAATATAATTATGGAAACACTAATTCCATATTGGAGCCGTAAATGGAAACACAGATTCCAAGGTTTTTTAAGGTTTCTAAAAAGAGTTGTTTCGTATTTGGCCCCAGAGGTACGGGCAAAACAACATTTTTAAAAAAGACTTTTCCCGATGCGCTTTGGTTTGATCTTCTTGAACCGGAAACATTCCGTTCATTCAGCGCAAAACCGGAAAGATTGTCTGAATTAATAGCCGGCAACGGCAAAAAAACGGTTGTGATCGATGAAATACAAAAATTGCCCGAATTGCTGGATGTAATTCATTTGTTGGTTGAAAAAAAGGCGGGGATACAATTTATTTTGACCGGATCAAGCGCACGGAAGTTAAAAAAAGCGGGCGCGGACCTTCTGGCCGGAAGATTAATAAAGCACATAATGTATCCATTTATGGCGGCAGAACTTAAAAGCAGGTTTAGCCTTAACAGCGCCCTTACAACCGGCATGATACCGCTTGTTGTATCGGCAAAAAACCCGGAACAGGTGCTTAGAAGCTATGCCGCTTTATACGTAAGGGAAGAAGTTCAGATGGAAGGCCTGGTAAGGAATATAAGCGCATTTTCAAGGTTTCTTGAAGCAATAAGCTTTTCTCACGGGTCCCTGCTTAATGTAAGCAACGTGGCGCGTGAGTGTGAAGTGGAAAGGAAAACAGTCGAAGGGTATATTTCAATCCTTGAAGACCTGCTTTTATGCTCTAAAATACCTGTTTTCACAAAAAGGGCAAAAAGAGCGTTGATAATTCATAACAAGTTTTATTTTTTTGATTCGGGAGTATTCAGATCCCTGAGGCCCGCAGGGCCGCTTGACCGTCCCGAAGAAATAGAAGGCGCCGCACTTGAAGGCCTGGCATATCAGCATCTTGCCTCATGGAATACATATAGCGGAGATGAAAATAAGCTGTATTACTGGCGCACGCCCGCCGGGGTTGAGGTTGATTTTGTACTTTATGGCCCAAAAACGTTTGCGGCAATAGAGGTAAAAAATGCCGCAAAAGTCAGGGTGCAGGACCTAAAACCACTAAAAGCATTTAAGGAAGACTATCCGGAAGCACAATTATATCTGCTATACAGGGGCAAAGAAAGATTAAAGATGGATGGAATTTTATGCCTGCCATGCGGTGAATTTCTGGAAAAATTGGTGCCGGGAGAAAAGCTCCCGGTCTAATTTAGCATCAAAGCATCGTCTCTATATTTTCACACGGCTAACAGCAGTGATACGCTCTCAATACTTGGCGTGTGGCGGCTGGAAAGATTAGGGGTAAGGAGGATGGGTTGAGGAGGAAGACAAGTCAAAAACTTACTGCCTTTGGAGGATGAGGAGTAAGGGTAAGGAGAAAGGAATTTTCTGCCGCCCTGTTTCCAGCGGTTTTCCTATCTCCTTAACCCTGCCTCCTCATCCTTCCAAATTTTCGGCAGAAAATTTGGCTCCCCGGGCAGGACTCGAACCTGCGACACTGTGGTTAACAGCCACATGCTCTACCAACTGAGCTACCAGGGAACGTATCTTATTATTGCAGTTGTTCAATAACGGCCGGTTTACAGCCTACAACTCTGAAGAAAGCTTCATATTTTAATAGCTATTAGACTAATATTTTTATCATAGTTAAATACAATTGTCAATTATCATTTTTCCATTTAAATACCGCAATTTTTTGCAACCCGGCTTGCTATTTCCACGTTTATGATATAATAACGGCGATATAAAATTTATGCCGGAGGCGGATAATATGACCGATGTTTATTGTTACGGGCTTGTGGAGCTCAGCTCCATTTACACCCTTTCCGGCAATTTTCCCGGGGCCGACGGATATAAAGAGGTTGAATCTTTTATTTCCATTCCCGGCGGCGAGGCCACAAACGCGGCCGTTGTTTTGAGCAGGCTCGGAGTTTCAACAAAAATTGCGGGCACATGGCTCGGCGAAGATGTATATGCCGAAGTGGTAAAATATTTTAAAAAAGAGGGTGTTAATACATCTTCGCTTGAGAAAAAAAATAACTACAGCGGGCCGCGGGACCTCGTCTTTGTAAGCGCGGACGGCCGGTCGGTATTCGGCTGGTTTGGAAAACTGTGGTCCACCGGAATTAAATGGCCGAAGCCGAAAGAAGCCGACATCAAGAACTGCCGGGTGGCGTGCATCGACCCGTTCATGCCGCACGGCTCGGATATTGCCGCGAAGCTGTGCCTGAAACACGGAAAAAAATATGTGACAATAGACGAAAAATTTGACAACGCGATTATCCGGAACTCCGCAATTGCCGTAATATCAAAAGAATTCATACACCGCGAATATCCGGACGCCGGAATATCCGCCCTGTTTGAAAAGTATATAACAAACTGCCCGGGGCTTGTAATTTTTACTTTCGGCTCAAAACCCCTGATTTACGGCAGGCGCGGCGAAAAACCAAAAACTTTCCCGCCTTTTAAAATAAAAGCCGTCGACACCCTGGGCGCGGGAGACACCTTCAGGGCCGGAACGGCATACGGCCTGCTGCGCGGCATGCGGGATGACAAAATAATTGAATTTGCCTCGGCCCTTGCGGCAATGGTATGCGCCACGGGCCCGGGTGTAACAAAATCACCTTCCCTGGCAAAGGTAAAAAAATTTATTGGGAAACAAGGCCGTCTTTAATTTAAAACTTTGCAGGCTGCACTTTTTGGTTTTGCCTTTTAACTTTTAACTTTATTTTATCAGCCTTGTGCTTATTATTCCGCACCTTCCAAGTATTCCATGTTTTTGCGCTATTATCACCGACGACGGCTTTACGGTCAATTCACCGTACTTTGCGTTTATCTCGTCCATGACCGCGGAGAGCTTCTGCTTTTTCTGCATATCCTCAAACAGATACTGCTGTGTGTCGCCTCCGGCAAGATTTGAGATGCCCACACCCAGCAGGCGGACCGCTTTTTTTAAGGGCAGAACCCTTTCAAATATTTTCCATGCCAGGCTGAATATTCCATAACCCGTGTTGAAACAGGATTTAAGTGTCTCCCTTCCGGAAAATATCTCAAAATCCCCGAAACGCACCATTAAAAATACCGTCCTGCCCGTGAGTTTGTATCCCCTGAGCCTGGCGGCGGTTTTTTCGCACAGCATCAAAAGATACGACCTGACAACGGATATATCGTATGTATCCTTCGGCAGTGTGTGGCTGTGGCCCACCGATTTGACCGGCGCCTGTTCGCTGTATTTTTTTACCCTGGAACTGTCGCGCCCGAGCCCGACATTTTTATAAAACGCCCCCATCACTCCGAAGCGCGCCTTTAAAAAACCCCCGTCTGCCATGGCCAGGTCGCGCGCCGTATTTATCCCCATCAGCCTGAATTTTTCCGACAGCCTGGCCCCAATCCCCACGCCCTGCAGTTTTTCAACCGGCAGGGGGAACATAAAATTTTCCACCTCATCCGGTTCCACCACCGTGAGGCCGTCGGGTTTTTTTGATTTTGCCGCCAGCTTTGCCACGACCTTGTTGGGGGCCACCCCGGCGGAGCAGGTTATGCCGATTTGCTCCTTTATTTTTTTCTTTATCCCGGCGGCGATATTAACCGCCCCGCCCCACAAATGCTCCACGCCGGTCACGTCCAGGAAACATTCGTCTATCGAAAAGACCTCGACCTGGTCGGTGTATTCCAGCATGATTTTATGTATGCGCAGGGATACATCCACATATTTATCAAGGTTGCCTATGACGGGTATCACAAACGGGCACAGCCGCCGCGCCTCAGGCAGGGTCATGCCGGTTTTTATCCCGTAGCGCCTGGCTTCGTAGGACGCGGTAACCACTATTGTCCTGCCGTCCCCGCATATTACTATGGCCTTTCCGCGCAGTTCCGGGTTTGAGGCCTGCTCCACAGAGGCGAAATAAGCGTTCATGTCCACAAGGATTATCTTCCGGGAGTTTTGTGTCATGACTTTTCCCCTGTTTTTTCCAGCCTCCATTCGAGGGTTTTTTGGTTGAACGAAAGCTCGTAATATCCGCCCTCCGCAGAGACAGAAAAATGGAGCAGCATGGCGCTGCCTTCCACGGTGTTCCAGATAAAGTTTGTGCTTATGACATCGATTTTCCTTTCCTTCCATTTGAACCATTTCGGCTCGGCCATATTCCTGGAGAAAACCACCCCTGCTTTTATCTTTTCACCTATCTCGGTGACGCTCATTTTATCTTCCTTATTACACCGACAACCTTTCCCATAACGCGCGCTTCTTTTGATATTATGGGGTTGTATTTCGGGTTTTCAGCTACAAGTTTTACCCCTTCCGCCGTCTTATAGAACCTTTTAACCGTAGCCTCCGAGCCCAAAAGCGCGGCGACTATCTCACCCTCCGAGGCGGTTCTTTGCTTTCTTATTATAACCGTATCCCCGTCATATATGCCCGCGCCAATCATGGAATCGCCCGCTACCCGCAGGGCGAACATATCCCTCAACCCGAACATCTCGGAGATGGAATCTATGTGTTCCTCCACATTTTCAACGGCGTCTATGGGAATCCCCGCGCTTATGCGCCCCAGCAGCGGTATGCCACGCATGTTTTTTACGGGCTCTATCCCGCGTGACAGCCCCTTTTTTAAACTGATATAACCCATATCGGCGAGCTTTTTCAGGTGGTGCCTCAGCGGCCATGTGGATGAAAATCCAGCCTTCTGCGACAGTTCGCGCAGTGTCGGCGGCGCGCTGTTGGACGCGAACCATTCGTTGAGCGCGTCAAGGACCCGGCGTGTGCCCTGTTTTAGTTCCATAAAAACCTCCTTTAATAATATACATTTCTTTCTATCTAAACCTTTATAGCACAAATGTGCTACTTTGTCAAATTTGAAAAAGGTGCACCGATGCGGGACAATAAGGGGCGGCAAACCCTGTGCCGGGCGGGCGGGGATTTTTTATGTGCCGGCGTCCAACAATGTTCTTTCCCGGGCCCTATCCGCGCTTTGACTTCGGACGACGGCCGTAAAAAAGCCGCGCCCGCACGGCAAGAGCCTGGTTTGAGCCGCAGCAAGCAGCGGCTCTACTGAACAACAATTTTTTATATGGCCGTGGTTGCGGGCCGCCACCATGAACCACAAGGGTTCACGGCAGGCACAGGGCGGCCCCTACAAGGGCAAAACAAAACGGACAAAAATCCGCCCACACGGCAACACCGGCCTCTTACCCTTAGAAACAGAAGAAAAATATAACTTTCCAACAAGTTTGGGTTTGACTTTATTTCCACTGCTATTATAATGGTCTATAATCTAAAACAAGGAGCTTTTAATGGATAAAAACAGCAGGAGTTCTCTTTATATAATGAATACGGCGCTGGAGCTTGGCATATTTGCCGGCGCTGTCGCTTTGTTTATAATAGGCAAGGTTCCGATGGCAAAAATATTAAACAACGTAAAGCCGGAATGGTTCCAGGTATCTGCCGGCGCCGGCGCCGGGATTGTTTTCGGGATTTTATGCGGGATGCTTGTCACAAAAGTAAATTTTTTCTCGCCCGTAAAAGGGCTCATCGGAGAGCTTGTAACGAAATACTCGCTTAAAAGCTATGACCTTGTTTTTATATCCCTTACAGCGGCCATATGCGAGGAACTGCTGTTCCGCGGCGCCCTGCAGAGGGCATGGGGCATATGGCCCACGTCGGTTTTGTTCATCCTGCTTCACGGCTATTTCAGCCTGCGCGATTACAAGGTGATGGCGTACGGGGTCGTCATGCTTGCGCTGAGCGGGGCAATAGGTTATTCCTACCAGTACCTGGGCTTATACGCGGCAATATCCTTCCACTTCATATTCGACCTTGTTGTGCTCATAGTGGTAAAAAACTCAACCGCAAAAGAACCGGCGGCCTAATAATTTTTTCTCCTGAAAAGGTCCGTCCTGGCATTTTTTACCCTGTCGGTAAATAGTATCCCGTCAAGATGGTCCACTTCGTGCTGGATGACAACAGCCTCAAATCCGGATGTTTCCAGATGCCTTTCATTTCCTGCTGCGTCAAGATATGAAACCCCTATATTATCCCGCCTTTCCACGTTGCCGGTAAAATCGGGCACCGAAAGGCATCCTTCCCTTGTGACAACCGCGCCTGATCCGGAAACTATGGCCGGGTTTATAAGTACAAGCAGTCCGCTGCGGCACGAGGCTTTTTTATGGCCCGTAACATCGACAACAACGGCGCGTATCAATTCCCCGGTTTGGGGAGCCGCAATGCCGACGCATCCTTTATTAATATACATGGTTTCCTTAAGGCGCTCCAAAAAGGCGCTTAGCCCGCCGCTGATATTTTTTACCGGTTCGCAGTCCATGCGCAGCCTGTCGTCCGGAAAAAGCAGTATGTTCATAGGATTTCCTTCGCGACCTCGCTTATTGAAACATGCACCCCGTTCTTTTTGCCGAGTTTTTCAAGGTTCTTTTTCAGCCTTTCCGGTTTAAGCGGCGCCGGAACGGCCGCCTCGAGGAACATGTAATACGCGTGCGGCGTCACACGCTCGGAACTTTTTGTCTCAAGGCCTATTATGTTGGCGCCGGCCCTGAATAATTCCTCCGCAACCGCGTTAACTATTCCAGGTTTGTCCGCCCCCGATATCGATATGTCGTACGTCCTGCCGCCGGCCGAATATTCCCTCATTTCAGCCTCGGCAATCCGCGATATTCCGGCTGTCATGCGGAATTTTTTTGAAAATACGGCAAGCTGTTTTCTAAACCCTTCTTCGTCGGGCCGCCCGTCATGCGACAGCAGCATTATCACCGAAAAGGTCCTCCTGAGCATCGCCATTGACGAGTCTTCAATGTTAAAATCATATTTTTTTAATATGCCGGTAAGTTCGCGGACTATCCCCTTTTTATCAATCCCGCCGGCCAGAAGCATATACCTTATTTTCATAATGAACCTCCATTTTGATTGTGAGCATATAATAGGAACGCGGTTATTGCAATTGTTTTCCTGCGGAGACTGCCTTTATTATCAGCACATACAGCCGGCTATCAATCCTTTCTTACCACACAAACCTTCATCACCTTAACCTGTATCTCGCCGGTATCCTTTGTCCCTTCAAGAATCATTATATATAATCCGCTTGCGGCATCCTGTCCGGAAACTGTCTGTAAATTCCATACAGCCGCCCCGTCTTCCAGTTTGGCGTTGAATTTGCTTATAAGTTCCCCTGCCATATTATTGACCTGGATTACGACCCTGCCGGTGCCGGTCGCCTGCCATGTTATATGCATATCCTTATGGATCCCGAAATTTGATACCACAGGGTTGGGGTAAGTTATGATGTTGTTGAAGACTCCCTGCTTTCCTGCGTTAAGTATGGTCACCGACTTGTTTGCCTCAACCGTGAATCCATTGCCTGTGGATATTTCTATCTTTACAATATAAATTCCGGAGTCTACGGTCCTTCCCTCGTCGTCAGTGCCGTCCCATGTAATGAGCTGTCCCGGAGCGTATGCTATTGCCACCCCTGTATTTCCCTTACCCACGGCATTTACATCGTCAATTCCCAGGCTGATCAATGTTGACGGCACGGAATTTAACTGAATCCTTTTAACCAATTCGCCGGCTGTGTTGTAAATTGACAGCCTTGTA
>PLPI01000079.1:16559-17760 GCA_003159495.1 candidate division FCPU426 bacterium
CGCCGCCCAGCTGTCCCGGAGTCTGGATTCCGGGCAGTTCTATTTTTAATATACCTCCGTTCGGGGCGTATACAGTCGCAGGCACGCCGTTAAATATCAGGTTTATATCCCCGGCCAGGTTTGAAGCCGGCGCGTCCGCTATCAATTTTACCTCTTCGCCCGCTGAATTATAGATTATTATCTGCACGACAAACGGGAACGGCACGGGAGTCGGCGTAACGGTCGGTGTTGCAGTGTATGTCGGAGTAACCGTCGATGTGGAGGTCATTGTTACCGTCGGCGTGACAGTATGTGTGTAAGTAGGCGTGTCCGTCACCGTATAGGTAGGCGTTGCCGTGAAGCTCGGAGTTGCCGTCGATGTGGATGTATATGTTGCCGTTACCGTAAACGTCGGCGTGCCGGTATTTGTATAAGTCGGGGTGGCTGTAAATGTAGGCGTTGTGGAGAATGTATCAGTCGGCGAATTTGTGGGCGTATCGGTCGGCGTATATGTCGGAGACGGAGTAAAAGTAGGCGTACTCGTTTTTGTCGAAGTGGATGTCGGCGATGCTGTAAATGTTGATGTCGCGGTATAAGTCGGGGTTGCAGTAGGTGTATATGTGGATGTGGAAGTCTCTGTAAATGTGGATGTAAATGTCGGTGTGTCAGTCATTGTAACGGTAAAAGTCGGGCTGTCAACCTCGGTTGGAGTGTATGTCGGGGTAAATGTCGCAGTGTATGTCGGCGTGTCGGTAACCGTATATGTGCTTGTCATAGTGTACGTTGCGGTCGGGGAAAGTGTGTCGGTTAGCGTTGATGTATATGTAGCCGTAGCCGACTCGGTTGATGTCTGCGTTACCGTCATTGTATAAGTTTGCGTATCCGTGTCGGTATATGACGGCGTGGGAGTCATTGTATAAGTATCCGTGTAAGTCAGGGTGGACGTCATTGTGTCGGTGTAAGTCGGAGTCGCTGTGTCGGTTGATGATTGTGTGTATGTGGGGGTAAAAGTCATTGTCTGTGTATATGTCGGGGTATATGTCCCTGTGCTGGTTTCCGTCACAGTTTCTGTAACTGTAGGAGTATCTGTCGGCGATGTGGTGAATGTTGATGTGAATGTCTGGGTATATGTCGGTGTGTCTGTAGCCGTGAATGTCTGTGTTGATGTTTGTGTGTATGTGGATGTGTAAGTCGATGTATACGTCTGCGTGTAAGTAGGCGT
>PLPI01000030.1 GCA_003159495.1 candidate division FCPU426 bacterium
ACTTCAGGCGCCGCGCCGTTTATAAATCCCTGGTTGGTTATAGGGTTGCAGGTATTTACCGTTCCCCACCAAGTGAATGTCCCGCCTTCGTTGGAGACGCTTCCAAGGTTCCACGACACCAGGCTCGGCCCGTTCGATACGACCGCATATGGCCCCTGCTGGCCGACATATGTTACAGATCCATCCGATACTCCAGCGACTGCGTTCGGCACCGTGTCCCATACAACCGTGCTTGCCGATACACGCGGATTAAATATTTCAAAATTGTTGTATGAATCCTGAACATAAGGGCTTGCTGTATCACCACCCTGTTCTCCAAACCCGGCCTTCCACTGGGTTCCATTGGAACAGGACATTCCGTTTGCCGCACCGTTCAAGTCGGTCCAGTCTATCTGGTATCCTGCGGGCTCGGGTGACCCTCTCGGCCATGCCTTTGCCTGGAAATGGTACTGGTTTGCCGGGTCTATCCAGACCTTAATATCCCACCATTTGTTGCTGGTTATTGCCGGATTTCCGCCTATAATGTTCGGCACAGGCCACACGCAGGCCGGTGTGCAGGCCTGGAAATCTATGTTACCGCCGGTGTATCCTCCGATATTTTTATCAACAGATATTACAACTGCGTATGCCTTGCCTCCGACAACGCCGTCATTTCTAAAAAACATTAGGGCATCCGCGCCTTCATATGTTTCCGGATTTATATAGGCTTCTCCATATACTATACCGCTGCACAACGCGCTCCCGGTAATTCCTGAATATAATAACCCCGGATATGTGGACGTTGTATTTACCTGCCCTGTTATTATCCTGTCGCCGGTGTTGCAGGCATCCGATATTGTCCAATCCCCGTTAACCCCGTTTTGTGATGCGAATTGCCACCCTGTAGGAGGAGAACCTGTCAATCCTATCATACTGCCATATGTGCCGAGAGCAAGGTCGTCAAAAGACTGATACGCCACAAGCTGCATTCCGTTTACATTGTATGTGAGGTAGTAAGTTATCATGTCACCGTAATTGGGGTTTGCCTCGCTCTGCGCCTTTGTAATTGTAATTGCCGCCTGGCCCACAATGCAATTCGCAACCGCATTCTGTGTGGTCACACCGGTCATTGTTCCCTGCGCGCTGTTCGCGTAATTTTTCCCCATTGTAGGCGGGTTCGCCGTTTCCTTATATAGCATCCACACTGTCCCTGACGCTACTCCGGGCATGCCCGTCCTGTCCGGAAGGGCCCAGGAAAAACTGCCTGATGTCGCGCCTATGACAGGGCCCGTGACCGTTCCGCCAGTCATTCCCGTCGGCCCGAAAGATACAAGCTGAAGATCCCCGCCGCCGGGTATCGTGTCGGTCAGCGTAAGCTTGCCGTTCCAGTATGTGTAGTTAATGGAATAAAGGACAAGGTCCCCGACGGCCTGCACTTCACCCTCGGTGGTCTTGCTCATGGTAAATCCTTTTGGCTGTGTCCCCATTGTCCAACTGACCGGTATGGGTTCGGCGCTGCACGCGCCCGTATCCCCTGAGCCGAGCCAGTCGCCTGCATTCATGTTCGCGTCTTTTAACGCAACATGTATGTAAAGCTGGCTCACATTACATCCAGGATAATCTGATGCCGGCGGTATGTGAACACTGTAAACAATTGTATGAAAGAGCCTGCCTGAGGCTGGCAATCGGTGCAGTTTGATGTCCCGCCGTTCGGGTTCGCATTGGCGAGATATCCTATTGCGGTGCCCGGATTCCCGCCGTCCGGAAGCGCCGTCGCGACATCCACGCCCGCCACGCTCACTACAAATATCTGACCATTTGCCGAAAGGTCGGCGCTTGATTTTGTTGGTGAGGAGCTTATTGCTATGGCTATGTATTCTGAATTGTATAACTGCGAGCAATATGTGACTGTTATCTGGACGAGGTCGCCAAAGTTAGGAGTTGCCGGGCTCATAGTAACACTTACTACTTTGCCATTGGCATATGCGGATACCGCAAAAAATAGTGATATGATTATTGTTGATAAGAATGAGGCGGAAAAATTATGCCTTGTTTTATTCATTTCCTTCACCCTTTCATCCGGCTTTGTGTTGGTTGAAGTCATGGTAGATGACTTAACCGGATGTTACATCTTCCTTAATATAATAATACATCATAAAATAGAGGTTGTCAATTTATATAAAATAATGGGGGTTTGCCATGCGGAACGCTCTGTGACTATTTTCATTTCATACGGCAATTACTCTTTTTCCAGACAAAAAAAAGACCCTTCTCCTTTTTCAGAAGAAGGGCCCTTATACATTATTTTATCCCCGCCTTATTCGTTCGTAAATGCCAGGTACACCATGGTGTCCCCCCGCTCAATCAGCAGGACCACCTGCGTTCCTTTTGCTATTTTTGCCGCAACTCCATCAAAATCCGATGTATTTTTTATACGCCTGCCGTTCATTTCGTGTATGACATCGCCCGGCTGTATGCCCGCGTTGTCTGCCGGAGAGTTGGCCTCCACCTGCAGCACAACAACACCCGATGTCGCAGAGAGGCTGTACTGCTGTGAGAGTTCGGCGCTGATGTCGCCGACCCCTATGCCGAAATCCTTTTTCGCCTGCTTTGCCAGCTCCTGTTTCTGCTCTTTCACAAATTTCGCCATATTGCGCTCGGCAATTTTTACGTTATGCGTTTCCTCTTTTCCGTTCCTGATAACATTTATAGCAACTGTTTTTCCCACTTCTTCGTCGGCAACTATTGACTGAAGCTCGCGATATTTTTTAACGGGTTTTGAGTCTATTGATACCACCACATCCCCGCTTTTGAGCCCTCCCGCGTCAGCCGGCCCGCCTGCGTAAACCTGCGATATCAAAACCCCTGCCGCAACCTTAAAATGTTTCGCGAGCGCCGGCGTCATTTCCTGTATCCCGACGCCCAGCCATCCGCGTATCACCCTTCCCCTTTTAATAATATCATTGTAAGTTTTTTTCGCCATGTTTATGGGCATGGCAAACCCGACTCCCTCGTAGCCGCCGGATGTTGAGGAGATGGCCGTATTTATTCCGATCACCTCGCCGTTCATGTTTATAAGGGGCCCTCCAGAATTCCCCGGGTTTATGGCCGCGTCCGTCTGTAAAAAGTCATCATACGGCCCTTCCCCGATTATCCTTCCCTTGGCGCTTATTATCCCCTGCGTCACGGTCTGCTCGAGCCCGAATGGCGAACCCACGGCCAGCACCCAGTCGCCGACATCTATTTTATCGGAATCGCCCATGAATATCGGCGTAAGATTGTCCGCTTCTATTTTTATAACGGCCAGGTCCGTGTCCTTGTCAGTTCCTATAACCTTTGCCTTATACTCCTGCTGGTTGTAAAGTTTTACCGTTATCTCGTCGGCCTTCTCCACAACGTGGTTGTTGGTAAGGATAAACCCGTCGCGCGAGACGATAAAACCGCTGCCGAGCGACTGCCTTTTCATCTGCCTCTGCGGGGCCCCAAAAAACCTGCGGTAGAATTCGTCGTTAAAAAAAGGGTCGGACATGGAGTCGCCGTTCACCCTTATTATTGACACCGTTGAAATGTTCACAACCGACGGCCTCACCTTTTCGGCTATGTTTTTAAAGGAAGCCGGTATGTACTGCACCGCCGCGGAAGATATGGCAGTAAAAACCGGCAGTAAAAAGAAAACAAGAATAAACTTTTTCATTTTATTTCTCCTCCAGCCCCGGCAGATTAAGCGACGAAATAAAACTGCCGTCAACAGTGTATACTTCGCCGGAACTTATGTTTTTTACATATATTTCATTCTTATCCGGAAATTTTCTCCCCGTGTCGATGGTAATGAGCAACGCATCATCCTTTCCATAAGCCGAAATCTCACAGCCCGCGTAAAATCCGTAATCCATTTGAGACTGCGCCGCGGGAAGTTTTTGCTTGTATTCAAGGTTTGCCAGCGCGTAGGAAACCGAGGATGGCGAGACCAAGGACTTTTCCTTTCCGGAGATGTTTTTAACCGATCTTATCTCCCATACCGGGGGCGCGTTCTTTTTCATGGTTTTCACCGCGATAATTTCCCTGCCCGAGTATTTTATATTCAACCGGAGAATATCTTTTTCATCAACCCCGGCTATGCGCCTGTCAACCAGGTCCTCGGCCTTCTGGATGTTCTTATACGTATAATCGGGTATTTCAAAGATGCCCTCCTGGTAGCTTCCCCTGCAAAAAATAGTGTTCTTTTTCGCGTCCATTGCCCCGAAATAGACCTCGGTGGTTCCGCTTACCCCGCTGAAGGCCGCATATTCCCGCGGCGAAGCCAGTTTTCTTGCCGAAATATCCGCCTTTGACGCATCCTCTATATTACTCGCCTGTGATGACCTGAAATTATCAATGAGCGCGTTAACCCTGTCCGTCCTGGCTTTGTCCGTGAAGGGCCCTGTAATCTCCCAGCCGCCGTCCTTTTTTACGAGTGTGTACTTTTTATTCTTCACATCCACGTTTATCTTTGTGATAGCGGCATCGTCGAGATTTCCCGCCACGCGTTTGTCGCGCCAGTCAAAAAGTTTCTTATCCGCCTCGCCCTTGAGTATGCCGGATACCATATATACTGTTGACGTGTTTCCCGGCATCGAGCAGTAGACATTTCCGCCGGCTGCCGAATCCAGCCCGAAGTTCATCTCATATTTTTTTCCCGCTGTGTCCGTCAGGGTCACGCCTGCCGCCGGGGTTACGAGCCCGTATTGGGAAAATCCGCCATTGTCAAATTTGTCGGTATAAACCGCGCCTGAAAACTGCCTTGTCAGCTCTTCAACCATGTTTTTATCCGCCGGCGCCCTGAAAGGTTTTTCAATGAACCAGGAGCCGCCCTCGTTTTTCAGCCCAACTTTTCCGTTTTTCCCGAAAAGGGCCGCGTCAACAACCTTGTCCCTGTCCATGCCGTAAAAAAGGGTCTCTTTCTGTTTTTTGGCAGTTTCATCATCCTGCTTTTTTTTGACCTCAAAGAAAAAATAATAGGCGCCCAAAAGGCACAACACTATTAATGATACGAGTATCTGTTTTGACTTCATGAGGCCCTCCTGCGCACAAAAACCATTATCCCGATTGCGGCAATAAGCAGGGGTATGAATATAACCGGTATGATGAGCAGCATCCTGCCGCTTATCTTTGAAAGGAAGAGCGGTTCAAAGGAATTATCCTTCGGTTTTATGGCTATGGTGTCGCTCTGGCCCGCCAGAAAATTAAAGGTATTCAGCACAAGGTCCTTGTTTCCCGAGGCCCCCAGAAATGTGTTGTTCATGAAATCCGAGCTTCCGTAAGCCACTATTTCGGCCTTTGACGGGTTTGTGTCCGCATCGGCGTCGGCTTTATAGGTTGAATTGTCTATTGCAGCGGCCACGCCGACTATCAAAGGAGCCTTCAGGTCGCGCGCGTCCTGCGTCGCCACGCCTTTTTTTATCCCGGCAAGGTCAGTCTCGCCCCAGCTGCCCTGCCCGCTTCTGGCCAGCGGTGTCAACACAACTCCGGCCGTCCCGTCTTTTACATCAAACGAACGGCAGTCCGGCATAAAACTCGCGACGCGCAGTGTGGATGTTATATCATGCTGTCCGTAGCTGGCTATGATGGGCATAAGCGGGTCGCCGCCGAACATTTTGCCCATCTTGTCCACGATTATATCGTTCTGCGCGATTATGCCCCTTGCCTTTAAAATGGCATTGAGCTTCGGCGCCTGAACCATGGGCGCGTCAAGCACGAGCAGTTTTCCGCCGCTTCTCAAATATTTATTTATTTCAATTACCTCGCTGTCGAATATGTCGGCCTGCGGCCCGGCTATGACAAGCATCGAAGCGTCAGCCGGTACTCCCGGCTGTGAAAAAAGCTCAATGGGTTCCACATCATAATTATACGATTCCAGCTCGCTTTTCAGCGCGGAGATTCCGGTTTTTTCGTTGGCCGGCGCGTCAAGTGCCGGTTCGCCGTGTCCCGTTGTAAAATATATCTTTTTCTTTGATTCCCTTGTTATCCTGATGAGACCGTTCGTAATGCCCGCTTCAGTGAGCGTGTCCACTTTTTCCTGGGCGTTATTATCCGGCCTGTAAAGCACCAGTATGCCGTAACGGTCCACCTTGAACCTCGCCGCCGTCTCCGGATTTCTGTCGGCATCGACCGCCTCGAACTTGAACTTCGGGGTTTCCTTTGCGTAAAGTTCCATGGTGTCCTGTGCCTGCTGTATCGGCGAACGCGCCGAGTAAAACAGGTATGCTTCCACGTTTGACTTCAGCGAGCCGAGAATTTTTTTGGTCTGCTGTGAAAGTTCGTTGCGTTTTGCCTTTGTAAGGTCAAAGGATTTGGAATGGATGGTAAATATCGACTGCACCAGTATGATAATGGCGGCTACTATCATGGTGTAAATAAAGGCGTTGAAACCGTACCTCGCCCCTTTATTGGAAAAAATTTCCTTAACGGACGCGAAATTCACAGCCACATAAACACCGGCGGCAATCACGCCAAGCGCGGCTGCAAGTATTGTAAAAAGCTCAAATTCACCCCGCACCGTCGCCACAAGCGCGGATAAGACTATCAGGATTATCCCGGCAATAAAGGATATGTTCAGTATTTTTTGTTTATTCATCTTTTATCCCCTCCACTGTTTGGATTCAAGGATTCGCAATGTAAGAAAGAAAAACAGGATAAAGAAGCTTATGCAGTATGTAATGTCAGCCGTGTCCAGCACGCCTTTTGCAAAACTGTCAAAATGCTCGACCGCGGCGATGTTTTTAATGACATCCGCCCAGAATGGCGCCGCAGACTGCGCCGCCCATGGAAGAACCAGGAAAAACAGCAGGGCTCCAAACGAGAGCACCCCGGCCACTAACTGGCTCTCTGTTGTGGACGAGATAAATATCCCGAGCATCAAAAAAGCCGCGCCCAGCATCAGCAGCCCCAGAAATCCGGTAAAGACCGGCCCGATTTCAAATGATGTCCCGGTGCGCAGTATTATGAAAGACGACAGCGACACCGCTGTCATCGCGGCGAATACCGTAAAAGCGGAAAGGAACTTCGCCGAAACTATGGCAAAGTCCGATACCGGGTAGGTAAACAAAAGTTCCGACGTCCCCTCGCGTTTTTCCTCGGCAAAGAGCCTCATGGTCAACAGCGGCACCATAAGAATCATCACCACAACCATATTATGGAAATAGGGCCTGAATATGCCCTCCACCATGCTTAAATCCATGGAACCTCTTGAATACTGGTTCATGGCCCTCATGCTTATGGAGGCGTAATAATCGGCTATTGAAGAGAAAAAATATCCGGAAAGGGCCGCGTAAACGGCTATGACAGCGTAGGCAATCGGCATTGAAAAAAATACTTTCAGCTCTTTTTTGAAAAGCGCGTAAAATTTCGGCATCATATTACCGCTCCTCCTTCGTGACGAGTTTTAAAAATACATCCTCTAGGGACATCTGTTTCCTCCTGAATTCCAGAAGCCCCCAGTTGTTTTTCATTATCCTTGCCACCACGTCGCGGCGGATGTCGCTTTCGCCGTCCGTGGTCACGGTAAAACCGTTGACCCCCTCGCTCACGGAACTTTCGGAGCGCACCTCGCTGACGCCGCTTATTTTTTTCAGCTCGGCTATCACCTTTTGTTCCGGGGCCTCGACTTCAAGATATATTGAAACCGCCTTTGACGACGGATCCGTGAGGCTCTTTACCTCGTCCTGCGCTATTATTTTGCCGTGGTTGATGACTATAACCCTGTCGCAGGTCATGGCCACTTCGGGAAGGATGTGCGTTGAAAGTATAATGGTGCGCTCGCCCCTCATGTTCTTTATCAGTTCCCTTATTTCCCTTATCTGCTTCGGGTCGAGCCCGACCGTGGGCTCATCAAGCACAAGCACTTCCGGGTCGTTCATAATCGCCTGCGCGAGACCCACCCTCTGCCTGTAGCCCTTTGAAAGCTTCGCAATTATTGACCGGCTCACATCGGTAAGGCCTGTTTCCCGCATTGCCTTTTGAACAGATGCCTCCACCTTATCCCGCGCCACACCCTTGATTTCTGCAATGAATTTCAGGTAGGAATATACATCCATTTCCTTGTAAACCGGGACATTTTCGGGCATGTATCCTATCTTTTCTTTTGCCCTGAGGGGTTCCTTTAAAATGTCCACTCCGGCCACGATAACTTCGCCGGAAGTCGGCGGGAAAAATCCGGTTATCATCCTCATCGTGGTGGTCTTGCCCGCCGCGTTCGGCCCTAAAAACCCGATTATCTCCCCTTTTTTCACTTCGAAGGAGATTGAATCGACGGCGGTCTTGCTTCCAAAACGTTTTGTTACATTTTTCAGTTCAATCATGCCAGCCTCCGTTAAAAATGTTTATTAAAAGCCGTAAAGCCGCAGTTTTTTTTTTACTTATTTGCAATATCGGAAAACCCCGCACATGTTATCTGATCCGGGGTATATGACATTTTTATTGGCCTTGCGCCGCNNAACCCGGCAACGGATTTTCCGGCAGTATCTATTTATCCAGGTTCCATTTCCTGAGTTTTGCCCATTTTTCAAGAAGTTCTTTTTCCTCGCCGCCTGAAACCGCCGGAATTTCAACCTCAACTTTCACAAAAAGGCTGCCTTTCCTTCCGGTCTTGATATTACGCGCCCCGCGGCCCGAAACCTTCAGGTTCGTCCCGGGCTGAATTCCCGCCGGTATTTTCAGGTCGATCGTTCCGTCCGGAATCTTTATCTGGGCCGTGCCGCCCAGCACGGCAGCCGCCGGATTTGTCTTAAGGGTGTAATAAATGTCGTCGCCCTTGCGTTCGAAAGTTTCGCTGCTGTCAACCTTGAAAATAACATAAAGATCGCCGCGTTCCTTGTTCCAGGAACGCATATTGCCCTCGTTTTTTATCTTTATCTTGTCGCCTTCGGCCGCCCCCTCGGGTATATGAATCCTTATCTTTCTTATTTCCTGTGTTTCGCCCGAGCCGCCGCACTCGTGGCAGAACTCGTTTATAATGGAACCCTTGCCGCCGCATCTCGGGCACGTTTTATTGACCATAAACCCGCCCTGCGCGAAATGCATCGTTCCTTCGCCGCCGCAGGATGGACACTGCTCCACCCTTGCGCCCGGTTCGGCGCCTGTTCCCCTACAGCGCGCGCAGTCGACCGCGCGCGGCACCTTTACTATGGTTTCGCCGCCCTCCATGGCCAGCGAAAATGGTATTTCTATGCGCACCGTAACATCCTGCCCCTTTGGCCCTTTGTCTTCGCTGGAAAATTCCTCGCGGGAATATCCGCGCTTCGGCCCCTGGTTGAAGAACATGTCGAATATATCCTCAAAACCGCCCGCCCCGGGTTTTGCCCCGCCGCGCCCGGAAAAAACATTCCCGAATATGTCGGAAAAATCCCCGCCGCCCTGCCCGGCCTGGTTT
Source organism: candidate division FCPU426 bacterium (assembly GCA_003159495.1). Classification (GTDB taxonomy): domain Bacteria; phylum Oederibacteriota; class PGYV01; order PGYV01; family Palsa-1178; genus Bog-1181. The sequence goes on from PLPI01000030.1 coordinate 9,386, forward strand.
GCGCCGCCGTTATATTTTGAAAAATCAAAGCCTCCGGCCTGCGCTTCCTTTAACTGCTCATATTTGGCCCTTTTTTCCTTGTCGGACAAAACATCATAGGCCTCGCTTAGTTCTTTAAATTTTTCTTCTGCTTCCTTTGACCCCGGATTCGCGTCGGGGTGATATTTTTTCGCCAGCGTCCTGAAAGATTTCTTTATTTCGTTTTCATCCGCCTTGCTGTCAACGCCGAGTATTTTATAATAATCTTTTATTGGCATATAATACCTCTTTTCAAAAAACAAATGTACTGATTTTTAGACGATTAAACTCCCCTTATGGTTCCCGTTCTCAGGGCTTTTTTAATGGCCGGGGCCGGAATGTTTTTCCGGCCCCGGTTTCTTAATTTATCTGATTTTTCACAAACTTTTACCGCGGTATTAATATTCCGGGTATCCGCCGCCCATGCCGCCCGGCATTCCGCCCGGTGCCCCATGGTTGTGCTCGTTCTTATCCGGAAGATCCGCAACTATTGCCTCGGTTGTCAGCAGAAGCGACGCGATCGATGCCGCGTTCTGCAGCGCCGACCTTGTTACTTTTGTCGGGTCGATGATGCCCGCTTTTACCATATCCTTCATCTGCCCGTCCGTTGCGTCAAAACCCATTGTCTTCGAAGTCTCTTTCATGATCTTGTCCATGATAACCCCGCCGTCAACACCGGCGTTAAAGGAAATCTGGCGTATCGGCGCCTCGAGGGCCTTTTTAATTATCTTTATGCCGACCTTTTCTTCCTCGTCGGATGCCGTAAGTTTGTCAAGCGCCTCGCCCGCCCTTAAAAGCGCGACTCCGCCGCCCGGGACAATACCCTCTTCCCTGGCCGCTTTCGTGGCGTGCATCGCGTCTTCCACGCGCGCCTTTCTCTCTTTCATTTCGGTCTCTGTCGCGGCGCCGACATTTATAACCGCAACACCGCCGGAAAGCTTCGCGAGCCTTTCCTGGAGTTTTTCCTTGTCATAATCGGACTTTGTCTCTTCTATCTGTTTTTTGAGCTGTGATATCCTGGCCTGGATGTCCTTTTTCTCGCCGGCGCCCTCGATAATCGTGGTGTTGTCCTTGTCGACAACAACTTTTTTGGCGCGTCCGAGCATCGCAATCTCCGCCTTCTCAAGCTTCAAGCCGATCTCTTCGCTTATTACCCTTCCGCCGGTCAAAACCGCTATGTCCTCGAGCATGGCCTTTCTCCTGTCGCCGAATCCCGGAGCCTTGACCGCCACGCATGAGAATGTCCCCTTGAGCCTGTTTACCACGAGGGTGGCAAGCGCTTCGCCTTCTGTTTCCTCGGAAATAATCACAATTGACTTGCCCTGCTGGACAACTTCCTGCAGAATCGGAAGGAGTTCCTTCATGCTTGATATTTTCTTGTCATAAATAAGTATGTACGGGTTCTCGAGTTCCGCTATCATTTTGTCCGGATTTGTGACGAAGTATGCGGAAATATAACCCTGGTCAAACTGCATTCCCTCTACAACCTCAAGGGTCGTTTCAATGCCCTTTGCCTCTTCAATGGTGATTACGCCGTCATTGCCTACCTTGTCCATCGCGTCTGCAATAAGGTTTCCAATCACCCTGTCGTTATTCGCCGAAATGGTCGCGACCTGTGCTATTTCCGTCTTGTCCTTGACCGGTTTTGAAAGTTTTTTCAACTCTTCAATTACGGCGGCCGTGGCTTTTTCGATGCCGCGTTTTACAGGCATCGGGTTTGTCCCCGCGGTGATGTTCTTCATGCCTTCATTGTAAATTGCCTGCGCCAGAACCGTCGCGGTGGTTGTGCCGTCTCCCGCTATGTCCGATGTTTTTGAGGCTACTTCCTTGATAAGCTGGGCGCCCATATTTTCAAAGGGATCCTCGAGCTCTATTTCTTTTGCGATTGTCACGCCGTCGTTTATGATTGTCGGCGATCCGTATTTTTTATCAAGGACGACATTGCGCCCTCTTGGCCCGAGGGTGACTTTTACCGCGTTTGCCAGCTTGTCGACCCCTCTCTGAAGCGACCTTCTTGCTTCTTCTCCGAAAGATAACTGTTTTGCCATTTCCAACGTACCTCCTGTTTTGATTGTTTGATTTTAACTGTTATAACCGTTCTTTTTTTGTCTTCACTTNNCCATTCCGTTCTTTCTGTCTTCAATTCTTGGTTTTAACTTTTAAATTTTAAATTTTCCAACTCATTCCACTATTGCCAGCACGTCATCCTGGGTCATAATAAGGTATTCCACGTCGTCGATTTTTATCTCGTTCCCGCCGTATTTGGAATATATAACCTTATCTCCGGCCTTAAGCTCCATGGGGGCCTTTTTTCCGTCATCGAGGGTTTTCCCGGCGCCCACGGCGATGACCTCGCCTTTAGACGGTTTTTCCTTCGCCGTATCGGGGATTATAATCCCCCCTTTTTTCACTTCCATTTCTTCGAGCGGTTTTACTACAATGTGGTCTCCAAGCGGTTTCAATTTCATCTTTCTGATGCCTCCTTTGATTCTATTTTTATTTCATTTCTGACATTATTTCTTTTTCTTTTTTTCCTCGTCGACGACTTCATATTCCGCGTCCACAACATCGTCGCCGCTTTTTTTCTGCTCCTGCCGGGCATCGGGCCCGGGCGACTGTGTTTCCGCTCCCGGCGCGCCCTGCGGGTTTGCCGACTGGTACATCTGCGACGATACCTTGTGCCATTTCTCGGTCAGTTTTTCCGTCTGCTTTTTTATCTCTTCCGCAGGGGCGTTGTTCTTTAACAGCTCCTTGAGCTTGTCCGCCTGTTCCTGAAGCTCTTTTTTATCCGCCTCGGGCACCTTATCCCCGGCGTCTTTCAGGGTTTTTTCGGCCTGATAGGCCAGGCTTTCCGCCTGGTTGCGGGTGTCAACTTCTTCCCTTTTTTTCTTGTCTTCCTCGCTGTGTTTCTCGGCTTCCTTCACTATTTTATCTATCTCGTCCTTGGCAAGCCCCGACGAGGCTGTTATTGTTATCTTCTGTTCCCTTGCGGTGGCCATATCCTTTGCCTGGACGTGAAGTATGCCGTTCGCGTCTATGTCGAATGTAACCTCAACCTGCGGCACGCCCCTCTGTGCCGGCGGTATGCCGTCAAGATGGAACCTGCCTATTGTCTTGTTTTCATTTGCCATTGAGCGTTCGCCCTGAAGCACGTGTATTTCCACGCTTGTCTGGTTGTCGGAAGCCGTTGAGAAAACCTCCGATTTTTTCGTCGGGATGGTTGTGTTGCGCTCGATGAGCCTTGTAAATACCCCGCCCAGGGTTTCAATTCCGAGCGAGAGCGGCGTCACGTCGAGCAGAAGCACGTCTTTAACCTCTCCCTGAAGGACTCCGGCCTGTATTGCGGCGCCCACGGCCACGACTTCATCCGGATTTACACCCTTGTTCGGTTCTTTGCCGAAAAGTTTTTTGACCAGCTCAACCACCGACGGCATCCTTGTCATTCCGCCGACAAGCACAATTTCGTCTATATCCTTTGCCTCGAGCCCGGCGTCTTTAAGGGCTTTTTTGCACGGCTCAACCGTCCTCTCGGTCAGATCCGCAACGAGCTGTTCGAGTTTCGCCCTTGTCAGGGTTACCACGAGATGTTTCGGCCCTGTGGCGTCTGCCGTAATGAACGGAAGGTTTATTTCCGTCTGGGCGGTCGAGGAGAGTTCTATCTTTGCTTTTTCAGCTGCTTCTTTGAGCCTCTGCAGGACAACCCTGTCGTTGCGCAGTTCAATCCCGTCCGATTTCTTGAATTCATCTGCGAGCCAGTCTATTATTTTCTGGTCGTAATCGTCCCCGCCGAGGTGCGTGTCGCCGTTCGTGGATTTAACCTCAAAAACTCCGTCGCCTATTTCAAGTATGGACACGTCAAATGTGCCGCCGCCGAGGTCGTATACTACAATTTTTTCGTTCTTTTTCTTGTCGAGCCCGTATGCGAGCGATGCCGCCGTGGGTTCATTGATGATACGCAGCACTTCAAGCCCCGCTATCCTTCCGGCATCTTTTGTGGCCTGCCTCTGCGAGTCGTTGAAATAAGCCGGAACAGTGATGACCGCCTGGGTAACTTTTTCCCCCAGGTATGCCTCGGCGTCAGTTTTTAATTTTGAAAGTATCATTGCCGATACTTCGGGCGGGCTGTAATTCTTTCCTGAAATTTCCACATGTGCGTCGCCGTTTTCCGAAGGAGCAACCTTAAAAGGATATTTTTTTGCCTCCTCGGTCACTTCGGAGAACTTCCTGCCCATAAATCTTTTTATGGAAAAAATAGTGTGCTCGGGGTTTGCCACAGCCTGCCTTTTTCCCGGAAGCCCGACAACCCTTTCACCCGTCTTTGTAAATCCGACCACTGACGGCGTGGTCCTGTTCCCCTCTGAATTTACGATAACTTTTGGCTCTCTGCCCTCCATCACCGCAACGCAGGAGTTTGTAGTTCCCAAATCGATTCCTATTACTTTTGCCATATGCACCATCTCCTTTGCTTTCAATATATTATTTAATTTTTAACTTCATCATTCATAGGTATATAAAGCAATAGGCGTGCCAATAGGCAAAATCCTTATTTCATTGATGTTTTTTAGGGTGGAATGTTTGTGAGTGTTTTAATATGAAACGCTTGTGTTTCATGCTTCTGTTTCAAAACAATACAGTTTATTGCGTATCTTTTGTCTTATCTATAAAATCAAAGGGCTTTGACCATCTGCAGAAGTATGATTTATCCGGAAGAAGCCCGATTTTTTCATTGAAATACGATTTAAGGATTATCCTGAAATTATTTACAGGCGATATGGAAGGATAAAGAAGTTTGGCCCCGTCCCCCGGCATATAATATGCCAGAAATATGGAGAGCCTCTCCCCGAAATCGGTCTTGGAAAGGTCCTCCCAGTCAAGGTTCGCCCCGTCCCCGTGGTCGCCGTGTATGATAATAATAGAATTACTTTTCATCTTTTCTTTGAGCCTTTTCACCGTCTGAAGTATCATTTTGTCGACGAACATAACCTGTTGCCCGTATTCGGTTATATATTCATCATGCGGTACGCCGCAGTGGTCCCCGTCGGATAGGTCAATGGGCCCCGTGTTTTTCACATCATTGCCGTTTTTGTCAAAAATAAAGGGCGGATGAGGGCAAACTATATAATCGAGCACAAACTTCGGCGAAGGCATAGCAGCCGCTTCCGGCAGTTCGTTAAAATCATAGAGTATGGTTTTTCTTTCGGCGGCGTATTCCGGCGGCTCGCCGTTGCCAAGCGCTGCCATAATCCCGGAAAATGCCGTGGTCCTTGAAAGTATCTGCTCAAACTCCGTGGGATTTATCCCGGACGGCCTCATTATAATATCCGCCCCCGCCTTCATGGCGTTGGTGGTAAAAGCGCTCGGAAAAATAATGAAGGTGTAGCCTTTGTCCTTAAGGTACTGAATGCCTTTCTTGGCCTTGATATCGTCTTTTAGCACCACAAGGTCGCCGGAGTTTTTATCAAGTTTGTTTATCGTGTCAAGATAGTCATAATTCAAAAAGGAGGCAAAGCTTAAAAGCGTGGCCGGATAATTTGAATGCGCCTTTTCGGGAATATAAAACCCCATTGCCTTAAGCTGGTTTTTAAAATCCGTATCGTCGTAACCGAAGACTTTTTTTAAATAATCCGAGCGCGAGTGGGCGTCGACGACAATATAATAAATATCCGGATAATTTTCGTCCGCAACGGCCGGCGCCGCTGCCAGTCCGGCCGGCATATCCTGTTTTTCATGTGTTATGACGCTCATGGCCGACTGCACGCCGAGCAGGAAAACCAGCGAAAAAGTTACATAGTTCACCCACATATTGAGTTCTTTCATCTGTCCGGCTTCTTTTTTTCCTGTTTTAAGTATGACAAATACCGCGGCTCCGGCAATCAGCAGTGTCGCGGGAAGCAGAAAATAATGGCCGTGGACCCCGGCGTTCTTCCCCAGCAGCCCGTATATGCGGCCGTAGGAAAAAAACCACAGTATTATTATCGACGACGTAAACCCGGCTTTAATGACGTTCCTTACCGCCGCCAGGGAGGCCGCAAATATAAGCGCCGCCAGCAATACGGCCGCGGCCGCCGATGGAAGCAGGGCAGAAAAGTACATTTCTTTGGAATTAACAGTATAAAGGAAGATTACCGGAAAGAATGCCAGAAAAAGCACATGCAGGGGGAGCGCGGATGCGTCAAATTTATTTTTGGCCGGGATACGCGCGGTTTTTTTTCTCTTTGCCATAACTTATTCCCCCCTCATAAGGTAAATAACCCTGCCGCTGCCGGCTATTTTTTCCTGTTTTATGATTTCAAATTTTTTCTCAAATTCCCTTATAAAGTTTTCCCCGCTGTATCCGGTAAAAATGTCCTCCCTGGAAAAAAGGAGCCGTTTTACCTGCGAATCTTCGCGCGGCACAAATTCAATTATAAGGTTTTTGGCGATCCTTGCAAAAAATGATACCGCCTTTTCCATCGGTATATTTGCGGCTATACACAGGTGGTGGATCAAAGCCAGCGCCATGACGCATCCCGCCGTGCCGCGCCGCGCCGCCCGCATCCTTTCATTATTATCCCATCCAATATCAGGCGAAGGGTTTGTCAAATCATAAACCAGCGGCAGAAGGTTCGTTTCCTTTTCAGAGACGGCCTGCGCGTAATTTTTTGCGGCTGCTCCGTAATCCGAGTCGAAAGCTACGGTATAATTGTTTTTTTGCGACGCTATCCTGGAAAAAATACCCGTATTGGCCCCCAGGTCCCATACCAGCTCCTGCCTGCCCGCCATATCGAGCATTTCCGAAACCGTCTTTTTTTTGTCCTCAAAACCTTCTTTCGAATAATTATTGTCCACATAATAATCATTCCACTGCGTGGAAACCGGGGGCGGCTTTAACCCCCTGACAGCGGATTCAAGGCTGTCGATAAGGGCCAGCAGGCCAAACTTTGATACTTTCATCCCGCCGAGGTTTACTTTCCGGTTATCCGCGTGGCTGACGCGGCTGGCCGCGTGCATGTGTATGTGCGCCAGTATCACGGGGTTGAGCCTGGAAGATACGGGAAGCATTTTTGCGGCCAGATCCAGCGGTATCCCGTCCGCGTATTCAACCGCCATTTTCCCCAGCCTGGAATCCTTATATGACATCAGTGCAAGCGGGGCGAGAAAATGGGAACAGAACTGCCCGTATGCCACCCAGGGCCTGCCCGGAATATGTTTTTCAAATGACAGTGTGTCTATAAATACGGGAGAATAACCTGTGAACTGTACGTTATACGCACTGGCATCTTTTAAAGACATACCCTTTTCAAGGGCCCTCTTTTGTATATCAAGCGTCAACAACGCCGCCGCCCTGTATTGTTCAAAACACCATTCATACGGGTATGAAATAAAAGGGATTTTTTCGGGTTTCAGGGTTTTATAGGCGCCCGGCATTGTTTCAGCCACGGTGTGGCTTGCCAGGAGTTTTTCATCCGTTAACTGCGCGTATAACCCGCTGGATAAAAGCATCTCATAATTCCCGGCGTAAGATTGGTTTACCTGCCTGAAGATATCATTCCCCTCCGAATAAACAAACCCCGAAGGGTCCCTGAAGGAAGATCCGTTTACATCCACGGCCGTCAGCGGTTCTTTGTTTTTCCGAATTTGTCGGAAAAGAATTTTACTATATTCTTCCAGAAAACTTTTATCCCGAATATCGCGCCGGCGGCAACCGTAACTATAACCTGGAATATGTAGCTTCCTGTGCCGGGGTCTATATAGGCCATAAGGCTGCCGCTGTAAAATAAAAGCACGCCCAGAGCCATCGCAATAACGCTTATTTTCCTGATGATGTTGTTTGTCATATACATATAATATAGGATTAATCCGTGATTAAATCAAGTTTTAAAAATTTTCAGGCCCCCGCGAATCCGGCTGTGAACGAATTTACAGCCTCTTGTACTCATCGTACCATCCGCCTTTTGCAGTTTTATGCAGAATCACCTTATAATTGCAATTTTCCCTTTTTTTACATCGGAGCCGTTTGAAATAACATATATATAAATTCCCGCCGATAAGGAGGAACTTTTTGGCCGCCCCGTTATGGCCACACACATAGTCCCGCCGGTATTATCGCTTTCATCCGAATAAACAAGGCTGCCATCAATGTCGTAAATGGCCAGCTTCGCGTGGTTTGTAAGCCTGTAAAAACATATATTATTATCCCCGGCATTCCGGTTAAATGCCGTTGGGTATACATAAATATTGTCCAGATTGCCCGCCGCGGTATCCGCCGGAGCGGTTGCGGTTGCCGTCGGGGTCTGCGTCGCCGTTGCGGCAGGCGTGGATGTTTGTGTTGCCGCGGGAGTTACAAAAACAGTCAGTGTCGGTGAAGGCGTGGCAGTAGGCGTGTTTTTATAAAATCCCACGTAATCAACATCCAGTTCCCTGTAGGCGCTGCTTCCCGAATATGCCCCTCCCGGCTGAAACTGCAGGGCCTCTATGTTTTTTGCCGTCCATGTGCCGGTCTGCGCCCCAAATGTGGCATGTGTCAGCGATGAAAAAGGTATCGTGTAATATACCCATCCGGTGGTATCCGGAATATTCACCCCGTAATTTGAATCCGGCATGTCGCTCTGTACGAATCCCAGCCTTCCTGTGGCGCCGTCTCCCCTGTAATAGAAAAATACCCCGTCATACATCGAAATATCCGTACCCGTCCAGTTTGGATTGAGCGGACAGCTTACACCGAAACCCCAGCTGTTGTTTACAACTGTACCGGTTATATCCACATGGCATGAGGAACCCGCCGCGCCTAGTCCGTCACAGGTCATGCCGTTTAAAACCGACGGGTAACTTGAAATGGTGTCGCCGTAAATTTCCCAGTTGCCGCCCCAGTAATTACGCACCCCGGCATGCTCGCAGTCATCCACCAGCACGCCCCCGTTTGGAAGCGCTGTTGGGGCCGGCGTTGATGTGGGCAGCATAGTCGGCGTTGATGAAGGCACGAGCGTCGCCTGCGAAGCGTCGTACATGGTTATCATTTTTATGGAATAAGGCTCCACGCTGTAGGTAAAATTATTTGAAACTCCGGCAAGCGGCGAATGTTCCGGAGGGTTGTCGGGCGATGCGTAGGACTGGGAGCCGTTTGCCACCCATGAATAATCGCCTGTATCGTATGAAGCAAGGTCGGCGGACGCCATAGGCGTAAAGCCGTTTATCGTTATGGACGCGGTTACCGTGTTTGAGTTGTCCGTATTTACGAGGGCAAGCGATAGTTTCCTGTCGCCCCTCCTGTTTGCGTAGACCTTAAGCGCCCCGTAGTCCGATGATGCCGCAACAATCGTATTGCCGAAAGAATCTCCTGCTGAAAAATCATTATAGAGCATATCCAGTGCGTAAAATGATGAACGCGGCTGGTACATTTTGCCCTGCAGTGATCCGGAGAGCCCCCCGCCTTCAAGGTATCCGAAATCGGAAAATATTGTCTTGTCGTTCTGGCCGGGCCCCGGCGTCCCGAAAGTCACAAAAAAACAGGTGTAATCCCCGCCGTTTTTTAAATAATTAAGAAGAAACGAGGATACAAACAGGGAATTGTAAAAATGGTCGGTAAACCCGCTGTCAATGCCGTCATTGCATTCGGTCAGGTAGGTTTTTACCTGCGCCGGATTTGGGCAGCGGTTATTTACCCATGTTTTTAAAAGCGGCAGGTCGTTGTTCCACAGATCCACCTGCCCGAGCGCCACGGATTCGGAAGCAGGTTCATATGTGGGGTATTTATGAACCGAAATGCCCTTAAAATTCGCCAGTATGTCGCTTCTTCCGGCGTTCGCGATATATTTAAGGAAAGTATCAATGTAATAATCGCTCCCAGCAGGATTGTTGGAGGCGTTCATTGTAATGTTGCACGGGTCGGTTACGGAATTAAACTGCGGGACTATGCTGATGGTATTGTCAACCGCTATCATGGCGTCGTAAAACATAATATACCGCCTTGCGTAGGCCCCGGGAAGAGACGGCCCGCCAGCCTCCCAGTTGCCGGCGTTCTCATTTCCTATTTCCCAGTTCTTGATGGCGTATCCCCTGTTTACATTCGCGTAATAGACCCAGTCCGCGGCTTCCTGCGTCGTGCCTGTGTAAAAATTGATCGTTATAAGCGGAGTTGCCGCCGGCGTCATGGACTTACAGGCCGACATGAACTCCTCAAAATCCATTGTGTCCGCTATCTGAAAATTATCTCCGAGCGCCACCGATGACGATACGGACGGCGTCTGGCCTACATCCGCCTCATTTTTTGTTATCTGCGTAGTTCCATTATAAACCCTTATTTCATTTATCGCGTACTGGTTGTGCGTACTCGAGGATGATAACATCAGTATCCTGACATATTTTGCCGTCACTGAATTGAAATTTACGGTTGTTTCGCCCCCGGATCCCGTCACGGTTCCTGCCGAGGTATCGGTCCACGCGGTGTCATTATATAACCACTGCCCCAGCCCGTTCCAGTTGCCGTTGCTGTACTGCACTTTGAACTGCGCGGCATAAGGCACTGCCCAGTCTATAACAATGCTGTTAAAAGGGACGCCCGCGTAAGCGGCTGTTTCAACATCAAGATATATCCACTGTTCAAACGGGTCGTCGGGATAGGACATCCAGTTTGTGGCCAGGTTGCCGTCGGTAACCATGGCCCATTTTCCGTATCCCGCCGACAGGGAACCCCTGTGTGCTGAAAGGTTATAAAATCCGCGGGAAAAAGATGTTACATCCGGGCTGCCGGTATTGTTCCATATCTTGTTTGAATCGTAGGTTCCATTTCCGTTCCAGTGGTATTCGTTGGAATTTGAGCCCCCGGGAAAACGTAAAAAACGCGTCCCTGCCTGCTGAAAGCGGTAGATGTTGGCCTTATAAAGTGAATAATCGCACCACTCGCCGAGGAAATTTATGCCGAACGCCGAATCGCGCTGGTAAGAGTGCAACGGGGATGTGTTATCAACCGATACATTGGCGGTTATGGCCAACACCGCCGATGATACAAAAAATAGTAAAAAAAATATGAGCCCGATTTTTGGTTTCATAATATTAATTATATCACAAAAACCGGGGTTTTTCTAAAATTTCGAAAAAGGATTTTTCAGTATTGCGGCAAAAAAACACTGTATCAAGAACGCGGTGTAAAACATTCCGGCATGGCCCGCAAGGTTCTTTTCCATGGTGTAATATTCCAGCGGCTCTGATTTGCGCACCACAATGAAAACCGCGCACAAAAACGAGACCGGCGCCGATATCCACGGGGTCAGGCGGCCAAGGACCGAAATTTTCATAAAAAAAGCGGAAAATATCATTAGAAAAAAGGCCGGGTAATAATTCCCGCCGTTTAAAAGCGCGCCATAAGCCGGCGGAATCATCAGCAGAATAATAAAAAAACTGCCAATAAATATATAAGGGATGTAAGGCCCGGGGGAAAACAGAAGAAACGACGCGGCGGCGGCCATGAACAAAAGTTCATAAATAAGCACCCCCGGCGAGTAATCCCCCGTCAGCAGATTAAAGCAGGCAATAACGAGCGCCCAGGACGCGGGAAAATACCACTGAATAATGGCCGGCGCCGTATGCTCCGCCAGGATGGCGCCCGCGGTTAGCAGAGCTAAAAATACGGAGACTGCCGCAGGAATTTTTTTGGGTTTTATTTTATAGCCGGTGCCGGAACGTTTTATAAAGGCAAATACGGCGGCCGACGCGGCAAAAACCGCAATGTCGCCCATATCATTTGTCCTTTTTGAAATTGTCCGCGAATAACAGCAGGTTCAGGACAAACGCGCCGGCCATAAATATGGAGGTAAAAGAAAACGGCGCAAAGATAAAAGCTGCCACGGTAATTGCGGCTATGCAGAACAGATATATGAATGTTTTTACTTTTAACGACATTTTATTACCACCTGTAAAAAAGGGCGGCGGTCAGCCCCCCGTATAATATCAATTTCAGCGCGCTTTCATTAAAACTTAATTTTAAGCGCGTGTCAACTCTAATAAGCCGGAGCGCTATGGAGGCCGCGGCAAATATCCTGTTTAAGACGGCCGGCATGTAAATAACAACGGCGATTATGGCCATTGCCTGTACGGCCGGAATGGATGACATGCCGTTTTTTATCCCGGCTATCAGGATTATTTCGACTCCGAGATTTATAAGCTGGGCGACAAGCCCGGCGGGGCTGTTTTTAACCTTTAAAGGGCTGAGTTTAAGCGTAGTGACCGTGATATCCGGCCCGTTCGCCCTAATCAGTTCATATGATGCCGCCGCCGAAAGCAGTATGCCGCACGCGGCTATTGCGGCTGTTTTTTCATCCGGCCCGGCGCAGGAAAAATACAAAAGCGCGAGAAAAATCATGTTTGCGAAATCCCTTACGGCGTATGACATGTATGATTCCTCGGTTATTGATTTGAACATCGCAAACCCAAGGATTATGCCGGCAAAAAGGGTCATATATACCGGCGACCAGCCGGGTGTTTTCATAAGCGATGAAATTATCACTATCTGCGCCCCGGCCGTCATTGACTGCAGGAAAAACCTTGACGGCGCGTATTTTACGGAGAATGGAGCGGGTTCCCTTTTGCTGAAAGTATAGAATGTGAACGGCGATGAAACCACGAGCGCCGAAAGCAGTCCCGTATATGCCATGCCAGCCCCCCTGCCGGACGCCGTAAGGTAGAATTCAAGCATAAAAAAAGAGGCAAAAAAGAATATAAAGACCTGCGCGGCCGCCTCCGGGGACGGCCCCGTTTTCTCCCTTATATCGCTTCCCGAAAAGACAAAGAAAAATGCCCCCGTAAGGCAGAACAATATTGAGCCGGTGGCCGGATCGCCGAAAGCCGACGCCAGAATGACGGCTAAAAACATTCCCGCGGCCGGAAAGTAAAAAAGTTTATCCTGCCGCCCGTAAAGGCATAAGGGCGTTATAACCAGCGCCATTATCGTAAAAATTACCGCGCTTCTTCCCGCGCATGCGGGGAAATGGCTGTTGCCGGTGTACAGGTATAAAAATCCAAAAGAAAGCGCCGACAGGGCCGATACCGCGGAAAAAATATTTTTTTTAAGGTTCCCTGTTTGAGGCGCAAGGACATGGAGAGCCGCAAAAACAACAGCGGCGGCACCGGCCAGCACCGCCGGAAAATAAAAAAAGAACCGTTCTACATTCATCATCTGTAACCATTGACCGCGATGCGCGCTATCACCCTTGACTGCTGGCAGGCGGCAAAGAGCGTCCTGCCGTCTTTTGACAGGCAGAGATACTTGGGCAGGTAGTTTTTAAGGCTCATGGTAAAGACCGTTTTTCTCTGCTTTATATCCACAAAAATTATCTCGTCTTTGAGCGGAACCGAGACGTAAAGGTATTTTCTTGATTTTGACAGCACAGCGTCAAATATGCCGCCATCGACCATTATGTCATATTCCATTTTATAATTTACCCTGTCGAACAATATTATTGAACTCTGGTGGTTGAAAGCGTATTCCCACTCATTAATAATGGCGATATCCCTGCCAGAAACCGGCACGAACCGCAGCGGTGAAATTCCTGTGTCAATCCTGGTAAAAACGGGCTCGTCTTTTACCGTGTCTATAACCTGCACCGTGTTCGTGTATTTACATAATACGTAAAGATAGCGCCTGTCCGGGGAAAGATAAAGCGCCGAGGGCCATTTTCCGACCGGAATTTTTTCCTTTACCCTGATATCCGCGCCCTGCAGGTTTATTACCGATAAGTTTGAGGAACCGGTATTTGCGGCATAAAGCAGACCCCGTGCCGGGTCAAGCGCCAGAGCGCACGGCGCTTCTCCTCCGCTTGCCGCCTGTATGCTTTTGCCTGTTATCATGTCATGGACCGTTATTGAATTCGATGACTTGTTCGCGATATAAAGCTTGTCGCGGTTAAATATCATATCAGATGGCATATAACCCGCCGCTATGGCCGATTTCTTCCTGAAACTGACGGAGTCATAAATATAAACCACGTTCCCCGTTTCGGAGCCGGTAAATATCTCCGCATTGTCCCTCATTGCTATTTTTGACGGGACGTAATCAAGGTTTAGTTCCCCGGTAAGGGCGGGCATTGCGGATTTTTTATCCGCGCAGCCGCTTGAAAAAAGCGCCAGAAGCATCATGGCCGCGCATAAAACGACAAAACCCCTGATGTTTTTTTCAGCCTTCAAAGAACTGGAAAGCGCTGTTATAACCGCGGCCGCCGCCGCAAACGCGCAGAAATATATCCACAGTCTCGGGTTAAGCGAAAATCCTTTTGATATCACGGCCCAGGCAACCGCTCCTTTTACCGCGATCAGCCCGGTTATAAGCGCGCGTTTCATATCGGTTTTAACGGATACAAAATATGCAAAGGCAGCCGCAAGGAAGGATTCAAGGATAAAAAAATAGGCGTCAGTCATTTTTCCGGGCCGCGCTTTCTTTGATGATAAAATACCCCGCTGTAAAAAGCATGCAAAAACAGATAAATATGACCGTCGGAGCGGCTGTGATGGGTTTTATGGAGGCGGCCCTGGCCGACGCCGCGGCCGCTGATATTGCCGCAATAGCCGCGGCCGCCATAAGGGCGGCGGGTATTTCACGCGGTGAAAATGACATTTTTTCAAGGGGTGCAAGGATGATTATGACGGTATTCATGACAAACCCGGTTATGATAAAAAATACTATTGAAGGCGCCTGAACGCCTGATAAAGCCATAAGGCCGGCGCAGGCGGAATCAATGATAATAAGCAGCCCGAAACGCAGGATGTGGTTTTGCATATAAGCCGCGGCCAGGCTCAGGCCGATAATCAAAGGCAGTAATTCTGCGGCCATACAACTACACCCCGATTAATAAATATTATTTCCCGGTCCTGTTCTTTCTTTCAAAATTCTCCCAGTCAACGATTATGGGCGAGGCAAGAAAGTCCGAGGAATATGTTCCAACAACAACTCCGATCACCATTGCCAGGGAAAATGTATGAAGGACATTTCCGCCGAACAAAAACAGGCACAGGGCGACCGAAAATGTGGTAAAAGACGTGATTATTGTCCTGCTTAAAACCTCGTTTATCGATACATTAACCAGGTCGTGATAGCTGACTTTTAATATATGTTTCATGTTCTCCCTTATCCTGTCAAAAACAACCACGGTGTCGGTTAGTGAATATCCCGCAATGGTCAGAAGCGACGTGATGACGAGCATGTCAACTTCCTTATTTAAAAGCATGAGTATGCCGAGCACGGCCAGCACGTCATGCAGAGTGGCTATTGTGGCCGCGACCGCAAACTTAAACTGGAACCTTATCCATATATAAACAAGTATTCCCAGAAGGGCCCAGAATACGGCGTAAAAGGCGGTTTCTTTTAACTGTGAACTTACAAGCCCGCCTATTTCGTTTTGTTCCTGCACCACCATATCGGGATCCCCCATGCCGGTCTTGAGCACGTCGGCAAGCGATTCGGATGCGTTTGCTGTCTTTAAATCCTGCGTTCCGACCCTGATAAGAAATATTTTGTCCTCCGGGGTTCCTATCTGCTGGATGACTGCGCCGCTTATTTTGGCGTTGTTGAGCGCACTGCGGACGTCGTCGACCTTAACATCCTTTTTAAACTGGACCTGAACGCTGATGCCGCCCGTAAAATCCAGCCCCATTTTCGCCTGGCCCGAGGCTATCTTGTAAACCGCCCATAAGCCGTTCAACACGAGTATAATGGAAATCACGTAGGTAATTTTCCTGGCCCCTATAAAATTTAACTTGGTGTTCTTTATTATTTCAATCATCGTTTTCCTCCGTTATATGCTTAATGTCTTGTATTGTTTTCTGAGGTCAAATACCGACTGCGTTATGAAAAACGCCGTAAAGAGGGATATCACAAGCCCCCAGAAAAGCGTTACCGCGAAACCGCGTATGGCGCCCGTGCCAAACTGGAAAAGAATCGCCGCTGTTATCAATGACGTTATGTGGGAGTCAAGAATGGTGAGCCACGCCCTGTGATAACCCGCGTCAATTGCCGCGCGTATCGTCTTGCCGCCGCGCATTTCCTCCCTTATCCTCTCGAATATAAGCACGTTTGCGTCGACCGCGATGCCTATCGTAAGGGTCAAACCCGCTATGCCGGGAAGTGTAAGCGTCGCGTTTAAAGCCGCAAGTATTCCGAGAACGAATAAGACGTTGAATATAAGGGCCAGATCGGCGATAAGACCGGAAAATCCGTAATAAAAGGCCATAAAACATATTACGACAAGCGCCCCGATAACGATGGATTTCTGTCCCTTGGCTATGGAATCCGCGCCGAGCGAAGGCCCGACCACGTATTTATTAATTATTTTCACGGGAGCCGGAAGCGCGCCCGCGCGCAATACCAGCGATAGATCCTTTGCGTCGTCAAGGTTAAAATTCCCCTCGATGATGCCCTCGCCGCCGGAGATCCTTGTCTTGATGACCGGATCTGAATATACCTTGTCATCAAGGATGATGGCGAGTTTTTTGCCCACGTTATCTCCCGTGAGCTCGGCGAATTTCCTGCCGCCCTCCGGAGAAAACTTGAACCATACAACCGGTGTGCCGTATGTTCCCATCTGCACCTTTGCGTCGACAAGATCGGCGCCGGTTAAAAGGTCTTTTGTAAATATCGGGGTCCTGTTCCCTTCCTTGTCGGCTAAAACCATAACACCCTCGGGTATCTTTGAGGCCACCGTGTCGCCGGCCGCGTCGGTCATTTCAGATATCTTATCGCGCTCGTCAACCATCTTAAACTCAAGCAGCGCCGTCTTTCCTATTATATTAAGCGCCCTCTCCGGATCCTTTACGCCCGGAAGCTGCACCACGATTTCCTTGTCGCCTTCCCTTGTGATAAGCGGTTCGGCGACGCCGAGCGCGTCAATCCTGTTGCGCAGTATCTCAAGGGCGCGCGAAACAGCCTCTTCAAGTTTTACATTGGCAGGCATTTTATCCGTATCAATGGCAAGTTTTAAATACATGCCCCCCTGAAGGTCAAGGCCGAGCTTTATCTTGCCCTTTTCAAGCACGTTGCCCTGGCTGTCCTTTTTGTCAAATGGCGGGTTTAAACTCACAATTGAGAACACCAACAAAATAAGAGTTATTATTGCCGTTATTTGCATCCTTCTCTGCATGAAAATCCTCCTGAAAATAATAAGGCGGTTTTTAGCCGCTATGATTTACATAAAAATAACGGGATATGATAACATATATATAAGGAGGAATACAAGGCTTTTTATCTTAAAAGCGCCTATTTGCCGTTTTTGGTTTTAAGTACGTTCAGAGCCTCTTTCGCCAGATTTTTCCCTGTAAGGCCGTATTTTTCGAACAGCGCCTCGGGCGTGCCGGACTCGGCAAAGGTGTCATTGATGCCCACCCTTTTAAGTATAACCGGATATTTCTCCGAAATTACCTCGGCAACCGCTGACCCCAGCCCGCCTATTATGGAATGCTCCTCAACAGTCACTATTTTACCCGTCTTTTTTGCCGAAGCTATTATCATTTTTTCATCGATGGGCTTTATCACCGGCATATGGATTACTTCGGCTGAAATATTTTTTGACCTGAGTATCTCCGCGGCTTCAAGGGCCTGAAATATCATTATACCCGTCGATATAATGGTAATATCCGTTCCGGGCCTTATGATGATGCCTTTTCCGAACGTGAATTTATAATCCGGCCCGAATATAACATCTGTGGTCATTCTGGTGAGCCTGACATACACGGGAGAATCGTAATATTCCGCCAGGTATTCGATTATTTTTTCCGTCTCCACGGAATCCGCGGGCGCCACAACTTTCATGTTTGGAATGGAGCGCATTATGGAAATATCCTCGCATGCCTGGTGCGTGGGGCCGTCCTCTCCCACTGAAATCCCGGCGTGTGTCACAACTATTTTTACGGGAAGGTTCGGGTAGGCAACGGAGTTTCTTATCTGCTCCCACGGCCTCCCCGAGCCGAACATCGCGAAGGTCGAGGCGAACGGATTCATGCCCGCCGCGGCAAAACCTGCGGCCGTGCCTATCATGTCCTGTTCGGCTATGCCCATGTCAAAAAAACGGTCCGGAAAGGCTTTGCCGAATTTTCCGGTCTGTGTGGATTTTGCCAGGTCGGCGTCAAGCACCACTATGTTCTTATTTTTTGCCCCTAGTTTTACAAGGGTCTCGCCGTAAACTCCGCGCATCGATGTTTTTGCCATGTCACTCACCGCATCCCAGTTCTTTTAAAGCCCGCGCCTCTTCGTCCTGCGTCGGCGCGACGCCGTGGTATTCAACCTTTCTTTCCATAAACGATATTCCCTTTCCCTTGACCGTCCTTGCTATCACAATGCTCGGCAGCCCCTTTACCTGTTTTGCCGCGTCAAATGCCTCTATTATCTGCTCGTAATTATGGCCGTCGATTTCAATGACGTTCCAGTTAAAGGCCTTCCATTTTTCGACGAGCGGTTCGAGCCCTGATTTCACCTCGCCGATTGAGCCGTCTATCTGAAGGCCGTTGTAGTCGAGTATGGCGCAGACATTATCAAGCCGCCTGTGGTAGGATGTCATGGCCGCTTCCCATATCTGCCCCTCCTGCATTTCCCCGTCGCCCATCATCACATAAACCCTTGTTGGCAGTCCTTTTAACTTTGCGGCGAGCGCCATTCCGTTTGCCACGGAAAGCCCCTGCCCGAGCGAGCCGGTTGTCATGTCAATGCCGGGCGTCTTTTTCATGTCAGGGTGGCCGGAAAGGCCGCCCCCTATTTTTCTCAGGTTCCAGAGCCTCTCCTCGGGGAAAAAGCCCGCTTCCGCAAGCGCTGCGTACAGCGCCGGTGCCGCGTGCCCTTTTGAAAGGACGAACTTGTCGGCCCCTTCCATTTTGGGTTTTGCGGGGTTCACATTCATTGTGTGAAGATAAAGCGTCGATATCACGTCTATCGCCGAGAGCGAGCCGCCCGGGTGCCCCGATTTTGAACAGCCGAGCATTTTTATTATGTTAACGCGCATCCTGTTGGTGCGTTTTTCAACCATCTTTATGGTTTTGCTGTAATCCCTGTAATGGCCTCCGAGGCCGCTGCGGCCCGCGAAAAATTTGTCCAGTTGGGCCCTTGTCGGCATGCCCTCCTGCGCGCCGGTGCGTGTGGAGTTCATCGCGCCCGAAGCGTTGGCGTATTCCACCGCGTCCTGCATGGTTTTTCCGTCAAGCAAAGCCACGGCCAGCGCTCCGGCAAATGCGTCCCCGCCGCCTATGGTATCCACCACATTAACTCCGTAACCGGGAAAAACCCCGGCGCCCTTTGAATTTACGAGAAGAGCCTCGCGCCCCATTGTTATGATTACATTTTCCACGCCGTGGGCAAGAAGCTCCCTGCCGGTTAAGCATCCCGTTTCCATATGTGATATCACCCTGTTGGAAAGGTAGCCGCCCTCTTTTTCGTTCATTACTATCAGGTAACAGCCCTTAAGCAGGGACATTACATCTTCCCTTTTTTTGCCGGTGAGCGCGCCCACACTGACAATGACTTTCTTTTTGTTTTTAATGCCGAGTTCGACCGCTTTTTTTACGGTGTCAAGGGGCAGTTCCGTGCATACGAGCACCATCGAGGAATTTATAATGGCGGCTTCCGCCTTTTTGATATCGGCCGGGGTCAGGCTGTTGTTTGCGCCGGTGTACCACGTCACCTTATTTCCCTTTTTTCCGGTGGTGTTGACCATGGCAATGCCGGTCTTTAACTTTTTGTCTTTTATCATATATTTTAAATTAATGTTCGGGTGCGAAAGATTTTTAAGGGAATTTCCCATTACAGCATCTTTGCCGATTTTCGCGACAAAATTCACCTTCTTGCCGAGCCGCGCTATTGATACCGCCTGGTTGGCTCCCTTGCCGCCGGGAAGGAAATAAACTTCGTCGCCGGATATGGTCTCGCCGCGCTCCGGCATGGAAAGAGTCCTTACAAGAATGTCAAGATTCACGCTTCCGATAACAGCTACTGTGTCTTTCATGGTGCTCCTGGTCGTTTTACGGGCGAATTTCCCCGGTATTATGGTGCGCGTTAAAATAAAAAAAGGCCGGTAAGCCTTTTTTATAAAACGTTATAATTTAACAAATTTCCGGCCATATTTCTATATGTTTTTTACGCTATATCTTTTCCACGAACCTGCCGAGGAATTTTTTATTTTTTTCAAGCAGGGCCTTTGCCGATTGTTTGGTCTTTGCCTCGACGTATATCTGAAAAACGGGCCTGTCGTTGTCGGGTATAATAAGCACCCTGGAGCCGCCGTCGTTGAACTGGATGCCCTCGATGTCGCCTTCTGTATTGTTGTCCTTTAAGGCGGCCAGTTCCATCATAACATGGCCCCGTTTTTCCCACGGCACTACGACAGAATCCACAATTTTTATATAAGATGGTATTTTTTCCACAAGTGTCGAGAGGGGTTTGCCGTAAACCGCCAGAAATTCAAGGAATTTCACGGTGGACATCATGGCGTCAAAAGCGGGCTGGAAAGAGGAGAAAATAAACCCGCCCTTTTCTTCCATTACGAAATCGGCTTTTTTCGTGTTGGCCGCGGTCATCATCGAGCGGTAGCTTGTCCCCACCCTTATGACCTTTCCGCCGTCCGCCTCTATAACCCTGTCAACCGCCGTGGCCACATTAACAGGCACAGCTATAGTGGCGCCTTTGTTCGACATTAAAAACAGCTTTGCCATGACGAGCAGGGCGTTGTCGTCAATAAGAACACAGCCGGAATCGTCGACTATGAATATTTTCTGCGCGCCCGCGTCAATCATGATACCCGCGTCGGCCTTTAATGTTTTTACCATCTCGCCGATTTTTTCGAGGGAGGCCTCGAATTTTTCGTTGGACCTTGTGAGTTTTTTCTCGTCGTTATAGGCGTTAAGGGCTATGACCTCGCAGTTCAGTTCGCCGAGTATGGACGGGAAAATGTTAAGGGCGTTGGAATAAGAATAATCTATTATAATCCTGAACCTGCGTTTTTTTATCTTCTCAAAATCGACGGCCTTCATGAAGCCTTCATTATAATATTCCAGCGCTCGCGGCGGGTATGATATCACCCCGACCGAATCATTCTCCGCCCTGCGGTATTCCTCCCTGAAAAAATAGTTCTCAATGGATTTTTCCTGGTTCAGGCTGATATCGAGGCCGTCGGAATCAAAAAACTTTATATCAACCATTTTTTCGTCATAAGGCGATTTCCTAATATGAAGGCCGCCGGCAACCTTTAGTGTCTTTGCCACGAATTTCGTCACGGGAAGCGGCATTATGCGGAAATCGTAAATATTGACCCCGGTGGAAAGTATGCCGGACATTATCGCGCGCTCTATCATAAAAGAGGCCCTGTGATAGTCGCGCGATATAAGAACGTGGCTACCTTTTTTCAGCGTGGAGCCGTAGGCCGCGCCTATCCTGGCGCCGATCTCCGGCGTAAGCTCGATATTTGCCATTGATGTAATGCCGTAAATGTCAAAAAGCCTGTTTGACCAGCGCTCGCCCTGTATCATGGAGGAAGATACCACGGAAAAATCATCAACCTTTTTATTCGGCCAGAGTTTTACTTCCGGTTTGATAACGGCTTCCTTGCCAATAAAACAATTGTCGGAAATCACCGCCCCGACGCCTATATAAGCCTTGTAGCGTATTTTATTGTTATTGCCTATTACAGCCTCTTTTATGTCGACCTCTTTTTCAATCGTGTTATTGTTCCATATTATAGAGCGCACTATTTTCGCGCCGCTGTCTATGTAAACGTTGTCGCCTATTACGGAGTTTGCAATCTCCGCCCCATCCTCAATGGTGACATTGTTTCCCATAACGACGGAATCCTTTAATTTTGCCTTGGGGCTTATTTTTACGTCCTTTCCCACCCAGACATCGCGACCTATCTTGCCTTTTCTCTCTCCCTTTATATCGCAGTCTATCTCGCCGTTCAAAATATCCTCGTGCACCTGGCGGTATTCCGCAAGCGTGCCTATATCCTTCCAGTAACCCTCGCCGGTAAATCCATAAAGCCTTTCCCCCTTTGCCAGCAGGTCGGGAAAGAGCTGTTTGGAGAAATCATAATCAACGCCGGATGGTATAAATTTAAAAACCTCCGGGGAAAAAACGTATATTCCGGTATTTATTGTGTCGGAAAAAACCTCACCCCAGGATGGTTTTTCCAGGAGTTTTTTAACGCGGCCGTCCTTTTCGGTTATGACAATGCCGTAACGCAGCGGCTCCGTCGTCTTTGTAAGGACTATCGTGCCGATAGCGTTGTTCTTTTTGTGAAAATCAATTGCCTCAGCGAGGTTGAAATTGGTGAGCACATCGCCGGAGACTATGATAAAAGAATCATCTTTCATACTTTCTTTTGCCAGCGTGATGCACCCGGCGGTGCCCAGGTCGCTGTCCGAGGTTAAATAGCTGATTTTAACCCCGAAATCCGAGCCGTCCCTGAAATACCCGGAAATGACGTCAGGCTGGAAATAAAGCATCATGGTGATATCGGTGATGCCGTATTTTTTTATGAGATTGATGATGTGTTCGAGCATGGGCGTGTTCATTACCGGAGCCATTGGTTTAGGGATATTTGCGGTCAAAGGCCTCAACCGGGTTCCGAAACCGCCTGCCAGAATAATAGCTTTCATCAAACCCTCCGAATATGGTTCATGGCGCGCGGTGAATGGGCCATGATGGAATCAAAACCTTTAAATTGATTATATATTAAGGATTTTCGGAAGTCAAACAAGAAAAGGGTAAAGGCATAAAGGCAAATACCCGTCAAGTAGTGACAGAATTATTGCTCGCAATATGATTAAGCACGCACTCTATTGAACTAATAATCCCCTACGGCGCAAAAACCTGCACCCTGTTGTTATTCATGTCAACTACATATATATTTCCCGACGAATCAACTGCCACGCCAACAGGGCCGTCAAATTGCCCGTAATTTTTTCCGTATTCCCCCCATTGCGCCAGATAATTCCCGCTTGAATCAAACTTTTCAATCCTTGAATTACCACTGTCAACGACGTAAACATTGCCATTTGTGTCAACAGCAATCCCCGCAGGCCCGTTGAATTGGCCGTTTTCGGTTCCCGTGCCTCCCCATTTTAACAAAAAATTAAATGATGGATCGAATTTTTGCACCCTGTTGTTATTCATATCAGTAACATATATATCACCGTTTTGCTGAATTGCCACGGCAACGGGCACGTTAAATTTTCCATCTCCGGCCCCCAAACCACCCAATGTTTGCATGTTCGCCTGTGTGGAGTCGAGTTTTACAATTCTATTATCACCTGTATCCGCCACGTATAAATTATTATTCATATCTGTTGCGAGCCCGTTCGGATTTAAAATCAGAACACAGTTTCCCCATTGTTTAATAAATTGATTGTTGGAATCGAAAACTTCTATCCTGTTGTTGCCATTATCAGCAACATAAACATTGTTGTTGCCATCAATTGCAATTCCAAACGGTTCATCAAATTTTGATTCACCGGTTCCGCTGCTTCCCCACTGGGATAAATATTGCCCGGATGAAGTAAATTTTTCAATCCTGTTATTTTTCAAATCGCACACATATATATTATCGTTTTTATCAATTGCAATTATCACAGGATGATTAAACTGCCCATTTCCGTTGCCCGGATGCCAATAGTCTGTGCCAATAACCAGAATAGGCTGTTTCGGCGTCGGCGTTACAGTGCACGTGGCTGTCACGGTGCATGTGTCAGTTGCCGTGAACGATAGCGCTATCGTCGTCATGGTGGCATTTGGCGTATCAGTAGGCCCCGGCTGTGTCGGCCCCTGCTTTTTGCAGGAATTAAGTATTACAATAAATGAAATGATTAAAACCACGAAAACTGTTTTTTTCACTGTTTACTCCTCAATCAATTATTATATATCCCTATCTTATCAGCGCCATCTTCATTATAACCCTTTTATTCACAGTTTTCACCTCACAAATATATATTCCTTCCGCGGCTCTTTCGCCGCTGTTATTCACTCCCGGCCATGATACATAGTTTATCCCGGCTTTAACGGCCTCAATGTTTTTCTTCCATACCAGCGAGCCGTTCATGTCATAAATCCTGACGCATACATCCTCTGCCATGGCAAGGGAGAAGCGTATCGTCGTCTCCCCGCTGAACGGATTCGGGTAATTGTATGTATTGCTCTCGTTTAAATCCTCATACTGGCTTTTTGCCGTTTTCAGCCGCGTAACTGAAAGCGCTCCCATACCGCCCGGCGCATTTCCCCATATCAGCGCGCCGTCAAGGTAAACAGTCATATTGTTCCACACCGAATAATCCTGGAAAACCGTAAAACTCCAGTCATTGCCCTGGTCATAAACACTCCAGTCCGTTTTATTAAACCTCGCCTGAACCTCCGCGTATTCACCCGGATTTATGCTTCCCGCTCCCGCCGCAAAACCTATCTTTAAATACCTGTCCTGCGAACCGAAACTGCCGTCAATTATCTGACTGCTTGTAAAGTTTTCTATATGTTCCCCGGAAACCATCTTAAAGGCCGCGTCGACACATGACTGTTCGGACTGGTTTGTCCCTTCAAACTTATACCAGTATCTTATCTCAATTGCGCTTAAATCCACCGCGGAAGAACCGTTGTTGTAAATCCTGAACCACGGGTGGGGGGAATTTGTGCTTATATCATTTATGGCGTCTTTGAACTCCAGCGTTATGCCGTATGTATCCGGCGTGATTGTCGGCGTAATAGTTGCGGTTGATGTCATCGTTATTGTATTAGTCGGGGTAAAAGTCGCTGTTTTTGTCAATGTTTTTGTCGCGGACGGCGTTATTGTGCGGGTGCGTGTGCGTGTCGCCGTATAACTCGGAGTTAATGTGGCGGTTGTTGTGAGAGTCGCGCTGTTAGCTGCCGTTCCCGTGGCTGTGGATGTTGTTGTTACAGTTATGGTTGCCGTGGAAGTTTCAGCGGCGGTATTTGAAGGTGTGATATCCGGCGTTAATGTTTCCGGGGTTGCCGTGCCCGTCGCCGTAGTCTCTGCCTGCTGTGTCGCGGTGCCGTTTATAGTCATGCTTTCTATCGGCGTCACGGTGCCCGTCATTACAGCCGTTAAAGCACTGGTTTGCGTGACGCATGGCGTCATAGTGGCTGACTGCGTATTTGTCAATGTCGCTGTGATGGCGGGTGTATTCGTAAAACTTGGCGTAATTGTTGCCGTATAAGAAGGCGTTGCAGCCGCGCTTGATACCGCCGTAGGCGACGTTATAGGCCCGGCAGTGCCCGGTTCAATTCCCCATATCAATACGCCGTCATAATAGACAGTCACCTGGTTCCACACCTGAAAATTCCATGTGTTTAAATAACTCCAGTCATTGCCCTGATTGTACGCGCTCCAGTCGTTCTTGTTGAACCTGCCGTCAACCAGCAGTGAATCCCCGGGCTGTAAATACCCCGCTCCGGCGCCGAACGAAACCGACAGATACCTGTTTTGCCCGCTGCCAAAACCTCCGGTTACGATGGACGCCTCTGAAAACTGTGTCAGGTTTGTTCCCGCGTTCATCCTGCCCGCGTAATCGATTACCGCCGTTTCAGCCTGTCTGGTTCCCTCATATTCATACCAGTATCTTATCTCGATTTTACTTGCATCCAGGGTAAGCGCGCTTATATTGTCCAGCTTAAAGTCCGGTTTTGGTGAATTCGTGTTGTTATTGTTATCCCCGGATTTATATTCCAGTTGTACGGGTATTATCACATAAAGCGCAAGCGACCCGGCGTTTTCCGTATTTGAAACCATGTCAACGGAATAATAACCCAGGTTGTAAATTCCAGGTGTAAGCGTAACAGGCGACGCGTATTCGCCGAAACTTCCGCCGTTCATGCTGTAATAGGTTTTGTATATTCCCGAAGGTATTGATCCGTTATCCACCGCATTGAGTGAAAAAATACAGCTTTCCGCCGTTACTGTCAGCGCGCCCGCGGAAACCGTCACGGTATTGCCGCCGTAAACAATCGAAGCCGTGGTGGACGGCGCCCTGTCGTCAACCACAAAACGCTCCAGGTTGCTGCCATAACCTAAAAACGCCCTGTTGTTTCCAACATTGTCAACGCCGGTTGTCTCGATTGTATGCATTCCCTCCGCAAGGTATGTCACGCCAAAAGGGGCCGCGTTAATCGTGCCTGACATAAAAGTCTGCGGCGCGGATGCGTCTATTCTGTAATCTATCTCCTTTACGCCGGAGCCGCCGCCGTCAAAAATATCATTCGCGGTGATGCTAAGTTTTGAATAATTTCCGTTTATATAAACCAGCGAACCGGCCTGCGCCGTTGTTGTCAGGACCTTCGCGCTTCCGGTGTCCGCCGCCGTTACCAGTGACAGGTCATATTTAATTTCATCATCCGTCGTTTCGGTTGTATTTAGCAGGCTGTCAACCATGGCAGGCGTAAAAATATCAGACGCGGTCGTTGTCAACTCCGCGACTATCGCCGCCCTGTCCCAGCTTGTTATGTCAGCCGGGAAAGTTACGCCAACGGCTGAAACCGTCCCTGTATCCCGCCAGTATGGCGCTATAATATCCAGCACCGTATCGGGTGGATTTGTGTCCATAAACAATCCGCCGGATTTTACCGCCTCAGTGTTCCCGTTTTTGTCCGTTGACCTGAAATATACGGCCGCGGGTGTGTTTGAATACGGGCACACAAACGGCGTTGTATAATTATTGAAATACCCGGGGTCGGGATTGTTGAAATTATATCCGGTGTTATATACTCCGGAACTCTGCTCGCCGGCGGAAGACGCGTCCGACGCATTTAATTCTATCAGCGACCCGCTGTTAAAATATATGGCGCCCGATGATGCCGTATAACTGTTTCCAATTATATCAAGAACCGTCACCGGCGCGGCCGAATCCGGCATTATTGTCAGATACGACCCCGCGCCTATATTGCCGCTGCGGTCGACTCCGGCCACATAATATGTATGGCTCGTATCCGAACCAATGTCAAATCCCGTGCCTGAGAGCATGTCGGCATATGCGTTTATTGTTACCGGGCCGGCCGTTATCAGGACGTTATCCCTGTAGATATTGTATCCCGCCAGATCGCTTGCCGTGGGTGTCAGCGAATCCCAGGATAACATGTTTCCTATATAATTCAAAGCGGCCGACGGTATGTTTTGCCTGTAACCCTTCAGGTTTTTCAGCTGATCCGGCGGCCGGGTATCTATTGTAAACGTATTATGCCCTGTCCCTGTATTTCCGGCAAGGTCATATCCCAGCACTTCCACTGTTATGCTTGAATAGACGTAAGTTGCCTTAACCTGCATTACTGCGTTAAAGACATCTCCGCCGCCGGTGACAGGCGCCATTACTGATTCCCAGCCGCTTCCATTGCCCGTCAAAGCGGAAATCTTTACCTGCGGAAGTCCGGCTATAGGCTCGCTTGCATTAATTATCATATTATAATTCCCTGTTCCAAGGGGCTGGTAATTTGTAAGGCTGACGCCGAACTGCGGCCTTTTTGTATCAACGGTTATGGTTTTTGAAGCATAAACTTCCTGGCATGTATTATCACTGCACAGCGTAACCCCTGCCACGGCCTCAAGGAGCCCCTCATAATTGTCAAGTTCCGGCGGCCCGACAACATACTGGTATGTGCTCTCGCCTGTCAGGATGTTTGTCCCTGTCACCACAATATTGCTTATTTTCGCAGGGTCAACGGTCAGGGTAACGCCCGATGGATATTTATAGAGGTTAATCGACGGCAGTTCGCCCTCCAGATTGGATTTTGCCGAAATTAAAAGAGTGTCCCCGAGTTTCGCAATGTCCCTGTCGGTGGTTATGGACACAGGAGTCATGCTTGTATTGATATAAAAATATCCCTGTCCGCCTCCGGTGTTGCCGAGCATGTCAACACCGGAAAAATCAACTTCGGCCTGGCCGGATACTCCGGCAGGCACGTTTGCCGCAACGCTGAATTCAGCCATGTATTCGCTTACCGGCGCAAACATGGTCCACGGCGTATTTCCAATGGAATCCGTTACAACAACCGTATTTGACGATGCGTCAATAAGCGACGCGCTTACCTGAGCGCCGGTCATTTCATTGCCGGTTATCTGCACCCCTGCAAGGGTATATGTATTCGCGCCTATTACTATTGTCTTCCCGTTCCACCAGCTCACAGGCGGGAATGCAAGCGTCTGCCCCGGCGCCGTATTTATAAGCGTGAGGCCTGTTGTACAGTTGGTGGAAGTCGAAAGTGTTCCCGAATCATGATTGGAAGGATTCATCGGGTCAATACACGACCAGTTGGTTGTTCCATTTATAATACTGTTGACGCTTATTTCATTGGATGTATTTCCCCTCTGGTCAACAAGGGTAATCCAAAATTCATTAGACCTTGACTGATTTGACTTACTTATATCACTTGAATACGTCCCCGCCCTGTTTATATAATATGTTTTCGCAGGCAAGTTTGTTCCCGGGTAACTGAAAACCACCGCCGTTCCAGCAAGCATTGTATTTGATTCCCCGTCACACGGCATGCCGGCGTCACCCACGTTACCGAGGATTAACTGGTACGGGTCATAATCACTGTTAGTACATATTGTCGTAACGGATGTCGTACCGCTCATGTAGGGTTTTATCTGCCGGGTAAATGTCAGCGGCACTGTCCTGCCGTTTTTGTATGTCACATTCAAATCAGGCAGGGTAACACTGCCTGTAAGATTTGTACCGAGTGTTTTGGTCGATTTGATATAAATATCCACAACGCTCTGCATGCCCGCCGGATCCGGCGATGCGCTGAACTGAAACGACGGCGGGTCCATGTTTGGTATCAGCTGTACCGTGGAAAAAGAGGTCAGTTCCGTGGTAATTACATGGTTTTCTTTGTCAACCAGAGACGAGATAAGCATTAGTTCTTCCTGCGTGCCTCCCGGGGGTATGTCAAGCTTATACAGCGACAGTGTGGACTCGTCATATCCGCCGAGCTGTTTCGGATCGTATGTAATGGTCAAAACCGCGGGCTTCGGAATATTGCCTAGAGAATCCATGGCAAAATCATCGGTTCTTAAATGGTCGCCCTCCGACTCGCCCGGATTTACAGCCAGAAATGAATATATCAGGGAAGCCGGTATCAAACTGCTCTGTAAAATCGGAAGTTCATTCCTTTTCAGCGGCGTTATTGTTATGTATTTATCCTGCCTTAACGCTCCGGCCGGGAAATACAAGAACGCCTGTTCGTAGGCGTCTGTTGCCGTTCCGCCGTCCTTTGCGGTTATCTGGTGGCCTATGTTTATGACCTTTTTTGACTGGTATGCCTCAAAATCACCGCTGTTATTTACAACCACCGACAACATTATGTCATAAGCGCCTATCTTATCCTTTACCGGCAGGTACCCGAGCACGCCCTGAGCCGTCATCGTACTGCGCTTGAACTCATGATACACGTCATTTTCAGCAGAGTCGTCCATTTTATACGAAAGCGCGTAATATACGAGATTCGCCACATTTACCGTGCCGCTGATTTTAACATACGTTATGCTGTCATATGGGGTTGCCGAAGGCTCCCTTAATTTCAATGTGACCTTGTCGATATTGTAATCATCGTATGTAAGCCCAATTCCAAAATCAGAATCCGCCGTTGAAGTGGCAGAACCAAAGCTTATTTTGTACTCGTTTGTAAGTGATGTCTCGGAAACGCCTCCCGCAAGCACTATATCATTGTCATATCCGGCGCCGTCAGGATACATCGGCCCGTTTATCGTCCACCCCGATGTATGTGGCACAGAATCCGGCCCGGGGACCGCGCTGCCGGTTGCCGTCACCTGAGCGGCCTCGCTCTGGTTCGGGAAAGGGTTGATTCCGCCGCCGTATGTATTGTTTAAACTCTGGAATATATTGACTTTCTGCCCCGTCTGCGTCCCGCCCTGGTTGAAAACAACCACATTATCCCTTACCGCAACGGGTGTTGGAATGGACCAGTTCTCCGTTAAATTCTGTGCGGTTACAGTTACCCCGCAGGTGAAAACATCCTGATTCCAGCTGTTATTTGAAATATCAACAGACAGCAGAGTGTTTCCTCCGTTATCCGCAACCGCGTAATAATCAGAATATGTCACGCCTGAAACTGTAAATATATATGCTATCGATCCATTATTAACACTATTACCTATAATTTTATTTTTAGCAGCTACTACCTGATCGTCAAGGTTTATGGTCTGGCCGGGTAATATATTTGTTTTGTTGTATTGTATGTCATCCGCATGAACGCTTATTGTATTGCTAAAATAATATATCGCATTTGTGTTAAATGAATTTGTTATTCCCACGGTAAAATCCTTAATAATTTCAGTAACCGCCATTGTTGCCTTTAAACCGGCGCTTATATTAAAATTGGCGCTTTTGCCGTAGCTCAAATTTATTGTTCCCGACTGCGTCCCCTCATTTTTTTCATTTGCCGTGCCCGTGCATGTGGAACAAACAGTATCGGTTACGGAATAATAATGTTCGCCTTCAGGTATCAGTCCTCCCCCTATTCCCGTTGCAGCGGAAGTTATAGCCGCGCAACTTACATTTATTAATGGCTGTCCAGTGGCTGCGTTGTTTGGATAAAACGGATTTGAAATAACTCCGTGCTGCGGTTCATCGTTCCAGTCTGATTTATTTTGAGCCGTAAAAGTGATTGTAAAAAAATCGGAGTTCTCGCGATGAGCATAAATTATATCTTTGCCCTGTATAGCGCCCGCTACTTTCGAATAACCGGAATCGTTATTTATATCATAATATGCCATTTTTAATGCTGTCGTTTCTGATTGGATACAAACCTCACCTTCCTTCGCATTAACATTTCCGGTTATGGTATCCCCACGGTTTACAATGAAATTTCCTTCATCACTTCCAGAACCTGACTTATAGCTATTACCATTCCATGTTATTTCCCAATCTCCATTACCACATCCACTAGTGCTTGCGGTCCAGGCTAATGTCTGATTGTAAGGTACATAAAACTTAAAATTATCCGATGTATTACATCCCCAACAACTCGATGTTTTATTTAATGAAGGTTCTATTGAATGTTGATCCACCCAGTTCTCCGTCGCGTAGCCCGTCACCGTGTATGTCACGGCCATCGGCTTGTCGTACATCCCCGCCCCTGTTGCCGTGAAATCAAAGAACGGCTTCGGCTCGCCGTACGCGTCCATGGTCACTCCCGGCATATCCGTTACCTGCGACGCATCGCAGGATGTTATATATACAATATTTTCCGACACAGGATTGCCGTTTTTCACGGCAGTCATACGTATGGGTACGCCTCCGATATTTATTACCTTTCCAAGATAATCCTGCCCGTCCCAGTATATCCTGTGGTCTCCGGCCTTTAAGTCATCATCCGTTAATGTAAAATACATATAACTCGCCGGCGGCCCTCCCTGTGAAGCGCCCCACCCGGAATACAGCGTAACCGAATCGGCATCCTGATTTAAAGTGTAATCAATAGACAACTTCTCCCCGATACCCCTTACATACGTCTGCGGCGAGACCGCGAGCGTTGAGTTAAATTTAATATTTATCCCGTCAACTTCCGAAATTTCGCTGTTGCCCGCGGAATCTATGACAAAAAGTTTTATGTTCAGGTTGTTGCCTTTTATGCCGTTTATCGGGATATTCGCCAGCCAGTCGTTTGACACGCTGTCCATGCTCCTGTTTACAAGCGTCCAGTCACCGCCGTCGGCCTGTGAATATACCTCATAATACTGCATTTTTACCGGCAATGTCTGCCCGTCGCTGTCAGTGACCCCGGCGCTTCCCACGACCGTAATGTCGCCGGTTACATCCGCCTTGGCAGCAGGCGATGTGATAGCCGCTTTTATATCGTCAGTCGAGGAATATTTCCTGATCTTTATATCTTTTTCAAACGTGTCCGCTGTAACGCTGACGGTAAAATATGAATCCGGCTGGGCCGACGCGTCCCATACTGCCTGGTATTTAAGCCCCTGTATGTTCGTCCCGCTTATTTGAGCCAGCGTCACACCCGCGCTGTCTATAACCGTGAATGTCACCGGGCTGTAATCCGTGGTGTAGACATCGGCTGTGAGCGTCACAACCGAAGCAAAAGGGTTCGGATTCCCCTGCAAATTATTTATTCCCGGAGGCGTCTGGACGTGGATGTTGTTTATGGTTGCCCTGTCGAGCACCCCGGTATTTCCTGAATCATCCGTGCCAAGGATAAAAAGACGCAAATCATAATCCCCGTTTACCATTGATGCCACATCAAGATCCGCGAGCGTCCCGTCGTTTATCTGGACATTATACGCCGTTGTTGTTACCGCCCCGGCGGTCGATAACAGCGGCAGGTTTATGTACGTATAGCCTTCGTCCGGGTCGTTCGAACCCGTATCCGATATATAATTTGACGGCCTGTATCCTATCCTGTAACCCTTGAACGCCTCGGCGCCGGTCGCGGTTCCTAAAACCGCCGCTATCCCGTCCGGCCGGTTCGCCGCGCTTAACGACATCCCGTCAGCCGCGGCTATCCCGCCTATCTGCGTTATCTGCGGCACTATCCTTCCTTTCACAACAAGCGCGCTTCCGGTCGTGCTGTTGCCGAACGGGTCCATGAGCGTTATCGCCGCGCGGTAAACCCCGTCCTCCACTATACCCTGTGTTCCGTCCCGCCTTGTCCCTTTGCCGTCCCATACTATGCCGTTTAGCGGCGCGGCCAGTATATTCCTGTAGTTCACGGTTTCGTCAAAATTATAAAAGTAATATTTCGTATTGTTATATTCGTCAATATCGCCGTATTTACCGGAGTATTTAAGGGTGATGGGCTGTTTGTTTTCAATGCCGTCGTACAAATCCCTCACAACCCTCGTGGAATTGTCGGGCATGATCTTGATGTCCGCAAAAACATATTTTGATGCCGCTGTCATGGGGAATATATAAAACGCCGTGCAGGTCCTGCCCTTAGCCTCCTCCTCGGGGTCAAAAATAAACGGCGAGGCAACCGTCGGATACCGCAAAATAGGGGCGCATGAAGCCGGCAGGACAAAATATTTTCCCTTTGCCCCGGGCTGTACTGTATAAATTGTATATGTTCCCAGCGGATGCTCCGTTTTCAGCAGTTCCATTGCGGTCTTTGTCGCCCCTGTTGAATCCACCCCGTCAGTTTCCCTGTATATCCCCAGGTTCTGCGCTATTATATTTTCAGCCTTTGCCTTTTGATTGTCATAATCCGCGGCGCCGGCAAGGTCAAAATCGGCGTCAAAATTTTGTATGTAAAGGTCGTCGTCCGTGTATTTCACGGTTATTGTAAGCCCCGTTGAAGACGCGGCCAGCAGCCCGGAGTCCAGCGGCGGATAAATGCCGAATTTTGACGTCATCATGGCGTACTGGTCCGATTCAAATCCGTTTACCGGCCCGCTGTTTTCCGCGTATATATTGACATATGCGGTCTGCGTCAGAGCGCCCGCCGGGACATAAACCTGGAATTTCATGTACGGGTCCGTCACTATTGTTCCCGCCGTGTTTGAAACATCAATGGGCGTGCCGATGGTAAAATGTGCCCTGTCAACCTCGGCCGTACTGCTGACATAATAGTATCCCTCGTTATCGTCGTCCACGGTCGTCCTTATGGTATATTCCCCGTACAGCCGTTTGGACCATACATCCCATGAAGTCATCACATTAAAAAGCGGTCCTGCTTCCTTATCGTTTGATATCACAATGCTGTTTGCCGTAAAGGAATTATCCCCCGCGTCGCTATTGAGCCATCCCGGCGCGTATTCGAGGCGCCATTGCCTGAAATTCATGGCGTCGGCCGCGCCCATAACCGTTACAAATGATTTTCCCGTATAAATATTCTTCAGCCTCATCTGGAACCTGCCGTCGGACGGAACCGTTGATATTATATTTCCGTTCACATCCACTATTTCAAGGTCCGGGTCCGCCGTATTGTCGGGATAAGAGACGCTGATTGCATCATTGTGCATTGAAGCGTCCACCGTAAAAATATCGCTGAGCGGCCTTTTGCCCGGATCCGCGTTAAGGTAATTTATTATGCCGCCGCCCTGCTTTAATACCTGCGAACCTATCCCGGCAATGCCGTTTGACGACACTGTCCATATAAAGGAAGAGACCGGTATTGCCCTTGAGCCTTCCTGCGGAAATGATGTCCCGTCAAGGTATGCGGTAAACTGCATGTCAACCCTGTGTCCGCCCGCGTTAATGGTCCATATCTTTACCGTATTCGCGCCGGCGTGCGGCAGGGGTATGTCAAGCGCCCAGTCAGCCTTGCCCTCTTTCCCGTCCGCAGTGGTCACAAGGGTTGTGTCGATTTTCAGCACGGTTGTGACCACTGGCCCGCTGTCCGCCTGCGCGTACACCTGCAAAAACTGCGGGAAATAATCCGCACCCCATCCTTCCGTATGCAGGACCGAGTTATTTGTCGTGACGCCGCATATTGAGCCGTTATAACTTGTCAGCGGCGATTTCGCGTTCCCGCTATAAGGATAAAATACCCCCACTTCACCGGGCTGGTCCACATTGTCGAGTATCTCACCCGGATTTAACTGCTGTCCCTTGCCGAAACTCAAAGAACCCATTACTTCATTTATCAAATCGCCGATAAAAGGCAGAAAATCAACATTTATGGGCAACGGAATATTAAAATTTGGGAAATCGCCTATTTTTAATTCTTTGAATATTGCTGTCCCTTTTTCCGCAATCGCGCTTTTTAATCCCTGTATGGCGGGATTATTACTGCCGAGCTGATTTTCAACGGTGCTGAGCAGATTGCCGTTTGAAGTATTAAAAATGCTGACAATAATGGGGCCAATATTTGCTATGCCGCTTGTTATTGGTTCCGGTATAACGTGCAAAAGCTGTAATACCTGACCGAGAGTTGACATCATCGATTCATTCACAGTAAGCGGGGAACTGCCGGAGCCGCCGCTGGCTTTCAGGGTCAAATTCTTTATCTTTGAAAGGTTGGAAGTTATGGCTGATATATCACGGTCCGCAAAATTTGTAAGCCACTTCCCACCTGATACAAGGTCATTTTTTGTCCCATCATAATTGTCTATATAAGTGGCAACCTTTGTTGCCACATCCATTACGTCATCCCACGAGATATTAATATTGTTCAGATCCGGCAGGTCCGAGTCGTTGGCACTGCACCCCATTATAGAACTTGCCAATGAACCGGAATTTATCAAATTCTTTAAACTGCTTACCGAGCTTTTTACACCGCCATATCCCGGGAAATTGCTCCCGCCCGGAAGCCTGTCAGCAATAGAATCAAGCTGTAAGTCGCTGATTCCCTTATCCAGTATCGCGTCTAATCCCCTGAAAGCGTAAGCTTTTATTGTCCCTTCGGCCCACGTCTTTACATACCCCACTGCTCCCTGCAAAAGATACTGCCCGAATCCCGGATTGGATATCATCTGAATGCCGCCTAAAAGAGCCATTCCCACGCTTACGTCTTTTGCGACCGTTTGAAAATACATGACATCGTTAATGGCGTTCTGGTCAATACCGGTGCCGCTGCTTAAAAACGCGCCGGCTATGGCAACGCTTGTAAGGTCGTCCGCGATATGGGCATTGGTTGTATTTCCGAGGCCGGTTGTGGTGTTTGAGAGAAAATCAAGAACTCCATTGCCGCCCATGCCGTCGGCGGCAATCTTCGTATTCCCGTTGCCGGTATCGCCGGGTTGTTTTATCGGCATCAATTCGTTCATAGCGCCGCTTATTCCGCTGTCAATGGCGCCGCAAAGGTTTCCCTTAGTCTGCCAGTCGCCCAAAGAGAGATTTTTTGCATTCATATTAATAAAAAGCAGTTGCGGCGGGTTTATTCCCCTGAAACCAAGAGATAACTTAAACATGCCGGCAAGGTATTTCCAGGTATCCGGTCCTTGCAGTTTATCCGGGAACCAGGCGATTTTCCACCCGCTCGTATCAAGTCCCCACTTGCACCCTTTCAAATCCGGCCGAGGCAGGTTTATATTTATTCCCGGTATTTTTACAGAGGGTATTTTAAACAGGTTTCCCAGCAACATACCCTTAAGCTGCGCGTCAAGGCAGGCAGGTATTGTTATGTTTAATTTATTTTTAAGAAAATTCGAAACGGTCATATTGGATGTGATGCCGCCCGCCACCACATCGGCGCTCTGGAGGTTCACGCTCTTTAACTGCTCGGTTTCTTCGGATGTAAGGCATTTAAAATCCAAATCCGGCAACAAATCTTTCAGCGCCCCGAGCAGGTCAAAACGGCTGAAATCGGGGATTAAGGATTTTAACAGGGTCGCCCAGTCAATGCCGAGGTCAATATCCGGCAGGGATAAAGAAACCGATGCCCCGTTTGTTACGTTAAATGCATTGGAATAGGATGTTTTTGTTGACGACGAATCATAATCGGCGGCATTAATAAATGACAATTCATGATATTCATCAGAATGTAATGTGCTTGTTATATTTGACCGCGCCGGGTCAACTATATAAAAATATCCGCTTCCCGGCGTGGCATTAATAAAAGTCTTTGTTATATCATTGTTATAGAAATTGTCGTTGTAATATTTGCTCTGCGCCGAGACGCACACCTTCAGTGTGCCCGACTCTCCTGCTTTTAATACAAGCGCTGTATCAGCCTTGGTTAAATCCGTTTTGAATACCTGTGCGTATCCCTTCGTTATATCCGGATCGGTAACCGGTTCAAGAATAAGAGGCAGGCTCTCAACTAGGGCGGTTGTGCTTACATTTTTAAGCATGACCGTATTTGCGCTTATTGCTTCCGAAAAATATAAGTACATAGTGGGATTATCCGCTATTTCAACCCCCTTCGGTATTACATTTGCGGTGCTTGAGAGCCTCACCGGTATATCCTGTCCCGCTTGAAATACCGCTTTATCCCATGCATAGTCATATGCTGTTTGTGTAGTTCCATCATTTGAAGCCGCTGTATTGCCGGCAGAATCAGCAGTGCCAACGGTTTGTATAACCTTCAACCGTTCAAGATATACCGGCTGATAATGAAATGAAAGGTTCAATATGTCCGATGCCTGCTTGGGGCTGTTTGTATCCGACGCCATTTTCATTGCTCCCCAGGCGCTCATTCCGATTTTCGTGCAATTTATCATATTATCAGCCTTTGTCACACTTGCTATATCCTCATCATAAGCCGTCTCGTGAAGATACGGTATATATTCACCAATTTCTTTTTCGCTCTTATTTGTAACATGTTTTAATCCCGTCGCCTTGTCTATAAAAGGAAATATCAAAGTTTTAAGATTTGGCACAGTTGCGTTATCAACATCTCGTATATAAGTATTATTTGCATTGGTATTATCCAGCCAATATGCCTTTATGTAATAATTAATAGTTCCGTCGCTCGCCGTCGTCGTTACGGCTATTTCGGAAAAGGCCGTATCTATCGCGGTTTTGATACTTCCGGTGCATTTCGAATAATCTTTATATGGAATAAAATATTTTTGCCCGTCGGAATAGCCGTTTACAAGTACATCGTAGTTATTACCGGCGTTTATATTTTGTTCATGAAGCAAAAGAGTATATGCGGCTATTCCTATCGCCTTATAACCCTCCTTAAATTGGGTCCCGGAGAAGTCCGCTCCGCATGTTGCTCCATACATTATTCCCTTGATATAATCCGCAACATTTACGTTTGTGGCGGCAGCCGTAGCCGGATAGTTAATGTTTGATGTGTCCGTCGGCACGGGTGTGGGCGTCCCGCCATCATTGGATATAAAAACGTCATTATCGCCGTTGGCTCCTTTAAAAATGACCGAACCTTTCGGTGCAATTACAAATTTATTATTTTTGTCAACCCCTCCCGTCTCTGTATCAGTTCCAGATTCACCGCTTAACACACTTTCGTAGCTGTTCCAGGCGCCGTTTGAAGTCCTGACTGCCGCTGTTGCCGGATTCCTGTCAAGTTTATCCTGCATCAGGCTGGTTGCATCAACCTCAATCTGATTTTCTCCAAATTCGCCTGCGTCATCGTTTATATCAAGCTGGCCGACCCACTTTGTGTATACATATCCCACATCCACTCCAATTTGATTGACCCAGCCGTTGCGAATTGCCAAAGAATTGTTAAAAAACCCGTCATTATATAAACCCTCTTCAAGAAATTTTACAGGCTGTTCCGCCCCTGTTTTCATATTTTTTACCGTTACTGTTATATCCTGCCAATCAGCTTCGTATGCCCCGGCATATGCCGCCATAGCCTTTGAAAACTCAAGCACAATGTATATTTTTCCGGGCTCCGCGCAGTTATTCAAACTCACGTTTTTTGTCCTGGTTGCGCTGTCAACATCACTCCACCCGGCGGCAAATTTTTTTATATGCGCAGGCGCTCCGTTTATCATATTATACTGGTATATTGTAACTTTTTGGAGATATGGCGGGCTAAAACGACGGGGCTGGTATCCTGTACCTCCATCACTTCGCCGTATGTCGTCATCGCTTATCCATGTAAAAGTGCAATCCTTTACTCGCGGGTCTGCATTTATAGTTCCAGCTATTCTCACCGAATTTGGTGAGGCGTCAATAACATTTGCTACGTTATTGTCTTGACTTGTTTTATTTATAAACAATCCAACATGCCCGTTTGTACCATCATTTTTTATAAATATATCACCTTCAGCAAGCTGGTCCCATGTTATGGCATCAGTAAACTGATTTGCTATTAAATCGACCGTCCCGGGATGCCATAACGCGTATGGATAATTTTGTCTCGGCAATATTGGAATTCCAACGCAGTTTTCCACAAATCCCGAACAGTCTATTCCGGTATAGTCGTGCCACTTAATACTAAATTCAATTGTATTGTCAATATTACCCGCTTTTACCCCGGCGGCCAATTTATTATTAAAAATATCTTCTGTTTCTCTTAAAGACCAAGCATACACTTCGCCTGTGTATTGGCCAGTTGCAAAAATCACGGAGCCATCAGGATTCTTTTTTATTGGTTCGCCAGCAGGAAAAAACGGATATTGAAGGTCATTGTCTGCCTCTATACCATCTGCATTTGTCGTCCGAGCATTTGCCTCGGTGCATATCCATGAGTAATCTCTATAATTTACAGCGTTATTTATTATTGTATTTCCACAATCGCAAAGCCCGCGCGTAGAATTTCCAATAAAAAATACAAAAAATAATAAGAAAGATAGATACCCTTTTTTATTAACCAACACTCCAACCCCTTGTTTTATTTCTTAGATTTTAACTTTATAACTCTGATTTGTCCTTCATACTTTTTATCCTTACTACAAACATACTGAAATAAATAAAGGCCGCCGTCTTTTGTAAAAAACTCACTGTTTTCAATGTTGCTATTTAATGGCTGTGGGTCTATTTTGCATTCATCTTTCCAGTCGTTGCCATACCAATAAACCCAGTCATTTATTTCAGCAATCAAAACGCAATTAGTCGAAACTTTATAGAAACCACTTTTTGGTCCTTTAACATCTTCAATATAAATATATTGATGTTTTTCAGAATCCTGATAACGGTCTTCTATTACGCTTATCCCATCTTCCGGTGATTCAAATTTTATATTACATCCATTTACGGTTTTCCATTTTTTTTCTTTAACTGCATTTCTTCTATTTCTTCCGGCACGCCATGGTTCATTATTCAACATGCTTGTTTTTACAGTATTATTATTGTCTATGTACATATTTGCAAAACTCATATCGCCGCCATCTATCGTCATTCTCATTTTTTTTGTATTTTTTCCTCCTATTTTATCAGGTATATTTATTGTCCCTTTTACATTACCGTTTTCATCTATTTGTTCAATATTGTTTTTCATTCCATTCCTGACATATATTTTTCCGTTCGTTGCCGCTATCTCATTCTTTAGATCTTCCACAACCCATTCTTCCTTCTCCCTGTACTCATTTCCTGCAATTTGTTCATTTACTTTTTTAATCGATTTTTTATACACATTTTTTATCGGGATATTCCTTGAATGTTTCCCGTTTTTATCAAACTCTTGTATCCTTCCGTTATATATGTCCAATATATATATATTTCCCTCCTCGTCTATGCTTGTATCATAATTTCCTTCTATTCCACCCTCCGGCATGTCCAAAAACACTCCATTGGGTGTTATGTTTTCTCCCACTACCTCTTTTGTGCCGTATTTTCCAAATGTGGCAATTTTTCCATCATATAATTCTTCATATTTTTCATATGTCGAATAATCTTTTTTGTTTTTTCTTATATACTTCTGTTCTCCCATAACTATCGGCGCTTCCAGGACCACTTTTGCCTCATACTGCTCCGGCAGTTTGCCCGCATCCACTTCCGACAGGTTTATAGTCACAGTCTTTGTTCCATCCGCCCCGATTGTGGACGTCACCCCGGGCACATCCTGCGCCGCCTGCGCGGTCGTTGTCACATCGGCAAATGCCACACCGGCCATTGCAACGGTTATTATTGCCAGTATCATTATTCCTTTTTTCATCTTTTTCACTCACCCTTCTTTTTCGTTTTCATCCACGTAAAACTCACCGGTTCGTTTATGCTCGTGTTGTTTATCCTTGTCGTTGTCTTGCTGTCGCCCTGCATTCCCGTCATTTCCGTCTCCATCTCCGACGCCATTTCATATGTTTTTCCGCTCTTTCTATCCTTCACATTCATCTTGTTTGTCACCCTGATATGCCCCGTCTTATCTCCTCCGGGATTGTACATTTCCTGCTCTTCCACCATCCCGGTTCTCATATTTATATGTTCCACCCTTTTTCCCATCATTGACTTCAACGCCTTATCCTCATTGTCCTGAAACCATTTCAACGCCCTTTTCTTGTACTCGGCCGCTCCCTGATTTTTAGGCGTCGTTGCCTCTATTTTGGCTCTCGCCTGCTCGAACTTTTCCCTGGCGTCCTGCGTTTTTTTGCTGTCATATTCCACATCCGCCGTGTCATCCCCTTTTCCAATGCCGAATATCCCCCTGCCGTTGCCTTTTTTGCCCTTTACCGATATCACGGTGTCGTTGGTTTCCAGCCTGTCTGTATCGAGCTGGGTTTTATACGTGGCGTCGCTCAAAACATCCCGTTTCATCCCCAGCGCGGCATACAGGTTGCTCCTGCCCGGCAGGCCGTTGAGCCCGCCCAAACCCGCAAGCTGCTCCACCTGAGCCTTTACATCGGCCGACGCCGTCACCTTTTGCTGTGAACCGTCAGCCATAAGGAACGTGACAGACATGTCGGACGTATCCACCAGAAACTGCATGGCAAAAACCCCCTGCGTTGTCACCATTATTTTCTGGTTCCCCTGTGTATCCGTTGCCATCTGGTAGTCATATGCCAGCGACTGTGTCATGCCGTTGAATTGGGTCGTGGATGACACGCTCGCGGCTATGGAGGATATATCGGAAGAAGAGTTATCCTGCGCAGCCGCCACATCGGATAATGTATACGAAGTGTCATCGGCATGGATATATGAAGAAATACAGAAAATCAAAGAAAACAACAATGACAATATCAGCGCTTTTTGGTTTTGTCCCATTTTTAGCTCCCTTTCCCGGTATGTCCAATCGGGTTACCTTATATCGAAAAAAATTATAAAACTCCCCCGCGTGTTTGTCAAACAAAATTTGATTTATTTTATTTTTTCCAAAAAACGCCTTGTCCCTTTTTTATGAAATGGAAGCGTTGTTGATGTCCGAAAAAACCGGTTATAAAAAATTATATTGACAAAATTCTCGGGCGTATTATATTGTTTATCAGAATTAAGGGCGTATTATTATTGCTTATCAGAATTAAGGGAGGGTAAAATGAAAAAAACAGTATTTTCTTTATTTGTTTTTATGTGTATCTTACTGGCCGCGGGATGTTCAAAGTACGCGTCTGTATCTTCGCCTGATTTAATTGAAACTTCCACCGCTGGCAGCTTCACGCCCGTTTCGATACAGGCTGCGGCTACGCAGACAGCCGTAATGGCCGTAACACTAACATACGTGGCGACCGCCGGCTCAACAGTCCAGGCCGCCGCGACACAGACAGCCATTATAAAACAGACATTGACCGAAGTGGCTGCGGAACAGCAGGCCGCAAATGCCCAATCCACCGCAACCGCCATAGCGGTTGCACTGCACGGCACTTCCACACCCACCATTAACACTACAGCCACGGCTCAAGAGGCAATAGCCGCCGCGACCGCTACCGCAAATGTCGCGGTAACCCTTACCTACGTTTTAACCGCCGGCTCCACAGCGCAAACCGCGGCCACGCAGACACAGACCGCCGTAATTGCGATTGAGACGGCAACAGTGGCGGCACAGCAGACCGCAAAAGCCGGGGCGACTGTAATTGTCATTTCGCCGTCCTATACCGACACCCCTTACCCTTCATATACCCCGACTTTAACCGCCACTCCCACTCCTTTCGGCACACCGCCTGCCCTGCCTATTAATATACAAGCTTACATTTATTACGACGATTTTAGCACGCCTTCCACTTCATGCGATTTATTTATATACGATAATAACTCTATGAACATCACCAATGCCGTTGTAACTGTAAAGAACCTTTCACAAGGAACCCGGATTAATTTTTCCGACGGTTATTCTAATTTAGATAATTTTTTCGTTCCGGGAAACACTCTGGAATTGGATGTTTATTTCAATGGAACAACCTACACTGCAAGCGCCGTCGTTCCGGGAAATGCCCAGTTGAGCCCTGACGGCAATACGGTTTCATGGCAATACACGGGAAACAGCGGTTCAATCTATATATCCGATCCCCGGAATAACAATATTTACAATACTTCCATTAGCGGCAACACCGCGGACATTTCATCGTTTTATCCTGAAGCCGGCATATATGGCGATTATTATGTCGGATTTGATATGTCAACTGTCTCTTCATTTTCAGGCGGAGCAATGGTAAACAGCAGTTTTAACGTGGGTTACTATTCCGGCTGGGATGTAAACGCTATTCTCGATTCAAGGTTCCCCGATTCCACTCCCACACCCGCTCCGGCCCCATCTGCCTTATCAAT
Organism: candidate division FCPU426 bacterium; assembly: GCA_003159495.1. Classification (GTDB taxonomy): domain Bacteria; phylum Oederibacteriota; class PGYV01; order PGYV01; family Palsa-1178; genus Bog-1181. The sequence goes on from PLPI01000030.1 coordinate 52,358, forward strand.
CGGCGCGTCAATAATAGCTTACGACCTGGAGGGCGGCGTATCTGTCCTTGACGGGGTTTATGTTTCAGACATTAACGGGAATCCAATCACGGATGCCGGAGTAACGATAAAAAATCTCACCGACGCTACGAGCGTCAAAGCGCTTTACACTTACGATCCCAATTACGGCCAGGGGTATTTTGTTACAAACGGGACAAATTACGCTCCGGGGGATTCGTATGAAATTGACGTATGTGTTTCCGGAGTTACGTATACAGCGCGGGCATACGCTCCGGCTGGAAGCGGCAGTTTAAGCGCAGACTGCGATACCGTATCGTGGCAGAGCAACGGCAATTATATGGAAATTTACACAGACGGGCCGGATAATATCCATCAAACCAACCTTCCAGGCTCCAGTTATGATATTTCGCCGCTTTACACTTCCGCCGGAACTTATTCCATTTATCTTACACTGGGAAATATATACGGCAACAGCACAACCGCCAATTTCATTTATGCACCCGGAATATTTACCGGAGCCTCTTTAAACAGCTATATCGCCGTTGGTTATCAGTACGGCTGGGATGTGAACGTTACGTTCTAAACCGCTGCCGCGCGTTGTTCCGGCTGATTAGACTGGTCAAGAAATAATAAAGGGATCATACAGCCGGTCCGGTGCCGGACCTTGCATACATAGTGTGTTATTTAAAACGGAAAAGTTAAAGCACAAAATTAATAAGTACTGCCTGCAAATGAAGCCTATTTCCTGATTTTTATTAAAATCNNACATTTATAATGCTCATCAGGCCGATACCCATCCAAAAACTCATGCCCAATTCCAGGTATCTTTTGTTTTGATGCGTCCTCTTCAATAAATCTGTTTCATTTTTAATCACATCTTTCATTTTGATCCTCCCGGCATTTAATTTATATATATAGTTATATCAGAGCAACAGCGTGGGTGTCAAACACTGCTTTGAGACTTGATAATATGATTTTTCCGAATGCTGCATACCAACGCCTTTTTATATATGGCTTCAAAACTCAAAGCAGGGTTTTATTCTTTTTCCTCTTCACTTGCCAAACTGGTGGTAGGCTCCGCTACAACTTTATGTTCTCCCCGCCGTGGATGTCGAGCAGGTCGGTTAAGGTCATGTATTTGAATTTGTTCAGATCGTGGTGGATTACTTTCAGGAACTTAAGGGCGACCAGATATTTCTCCTTTTCCATGTCGCACCTTATTACCTCGGCTATTGCCTTGCACGAGCATGCTAATCCCGGCAGGGGCAGAACCATATTTATGGCCACAAAACTTTTATCGGAGATTTTCTCATCGGTGTACATCAAAAGCCCTGATGTGGAAATGTTCACAACGTCGCACTCGCGGCAGGCAACAAATATCTTTTCAGGGTCAAAATGTTTTACAAGCGCGTGGTCAGCCTCATCGTTTTCAAGGACACGGTATTTCACTCTGACATTAACGGCCACCCGCGGATAGTCCCTGCGTTCCTTTGGCACAAGCAGTTCCCCGTCTTTTTGTTCTTCCTTCATATCTCCGGCCATTTTAAAACCCCCGAAAGTTTTTAGTTCCGTCCTCCGTGTACCGCGCCCCTCACCCTGCCCCCCGGTTGCCGATGAATCCGACAACCGGACCAAAATATGCAGCAGATACACGCGCTGCATCGATTGGCATCGCTCTTGCCCGTATTCACACGGGTCTCCCAAGGGAGAGGGAAAATATTATATAATATCTCTTGCTTATTGGTTTTTACTTTTTACAGGCATTTCGAGTATCCGCACACGTGACACACGTTGCATCCGCCCTCATGTTCGAGCGTCGCACCGCATTCCGGCCGGGAGATGTTTATTTTGGCGTACTTTCTCTCGGCCAAAATATTACATATCCCTGCCGGAATGTTAGATGCTGTTTATTTTGTCAAGCCTCCGGCGCAGACAAAATATTACAGCATCTTACAGGCATTTCGAGTATCCGCACACGTGACACACGTTGCATCCGCCCTCATGTTCGAGCGTCGCGCCGCATTCCGGGCATGTTTCCCCGAACATCTTCTGCTCCGGCTGGTGCCTGAAGACGAATTTTTCTTCCGGCCCCCCCTGGTCGTGCAGATATTTTTCCATGGCTATTCCTATCGCGTCCGGGCATGAAAGCACTATGCCGCCATCCTGCCATGCCGGTGCCGGGCACCTTGTGCCGCGCAGATGCTTGATTATTGAAAAAGGCTTTACTCCGGCCCTTAATGCAGTCGAGACCAGTCTGGAAATCGCCTCTGACTGCGCCGCCGCGCATCCGCCGGATTTACCCATGGCCGTAAATACCTCGCACAGTCCGCTTTCATCCTCGTTTATGGTAACGTACAGGTTTCCGCATCCTGTTTTCATTTTAATGGTCTTGCCCGTTGTCACATCCGGCCTTTTCCTTGGTTCTATATCCTGCTGGGCCTCAACCGACACCGCCACTGCTTTTTTATTGTCCCCGGTCGAAACCGTGAGAACCTGCTCATTGCGGCTTCCATCGCGGTAAATCGTAACACCCTTGCAGCCCAGTTCATAGGCAAGCATGTAAACTTTTCTTACGTCGTCTTTTACGGCGTCATTCCTGAAATTCACGGTTTTTGATACGGCGTTGTCAGTGTACTTCTGGAACGCAGCCTGCATCTTAATGTGCCATACCGGGTCTATGTCGTGGCTGGTGACAAATACCTTTTTAACCTCTTCCGGAACGGCTTCTTCATGGGATACATTTCCCGTCTCCCCTATTTTCATTATCAAAGCGTCCGTATAAAAACCGCGTTTTCTCGCAGTTTCAAGGAAATACCTGTTTACCTCGGGAAGCCTTGTGTTGTCCATTACGGTCTTTGTATAGGCAACGGCAAAAAGCGGTTCCACACCAGATGAGCATGAGGCTATCATGGAAAGCGTGCCCGTGGGAGCGATTGTGGTAAGTGTGGCGTTCCTTAATTTCTTCCCGTCCTTTTCATATATAGAACCCTTATAATTAGGGAAAGTCCCGCGCTTTTTGGCCAGCTCCAGCGAGGCTTCCTGCGCCTCGGCGTGGATGAATTTCATTATATCCCCGGCCAGGGTAATGGCCTCTTCCGAACTGTATGGTATGCCCATCTGCACGAGCATGTCCGCCCAACCCATAATGCCGAGCCCTATTTTCCTGTTGGACCTGACCGTTTCGGTAATTTTATCGAGCGGATATTTCGAAACATCTATGACGTTATCCAGGAAATGGACGGCCAGGCGCGTTATTTTTCCGAGCTTTGCGTAATCCACGCGGTTATCCTGCGCAATCATCTGCGCCAGGTTTATCGAACCCAGGTTGCACGCCTCATACGGCAGCAACGGCTGTTCGCCGCACGGATTTGTGGATTCTATCTCGCCCGCGTTGGGCGTAGGGTTTTCCCTGTTTATTCTGTCAATGAAAACAATGCCCGGGTCTCCGTTTTTCCAGGAATNNTTTTCCGCGCGGGTTTATCAGGCTGTATTTCTCCCCTTTTTTGACGGCTTCCATGAACTTTTCCGTCAGCGCCACCGATATGTTAAAATTATTTATCTCCCTGTCGTTGGCCTTGCATGATATAAATTCCCTTATATCCGGATGGTCGACGCGCAGGATGCCCATATTCGCCCCGCGCCTTGTCCCGCCCTGTTTTACCGCCTCTGTGGCGGAATTGAAAACTTTCATGAAAGAAACCGGCCCGGAAGATATCCCGGATGTTGATTTTACCTTATCGCGGTTCGGCCTTAAGCGTGAAAAGGAGAACCCCGTGCCCCCTCCGGACTTATGTATTAGGGCGGCATTTTTAATCGCCTCAAATATTCCCTCTATTGAATCCTCCACCGGCAGGACAAAACAGGCCGCAAGCTGCTGGAGGTCCCGCCCGGCGTTCATAAGCGTGGGCGAATTCGGCAAAAAGTCGAGTGAAGCCATCACAGAATAAAATTCATGTGTTACCGCGTCTATATCGGCTTTTTTATCATATATCCTGTCTGCTTCGGCTATATTTCGGGCCACACGCAGAAAAAGCCCCGACGCGTCCTCAATTGGTTCATTTTTTTCGTTTTTCAGGAAATACCGTTTTTCCAAGACTTTAAGGGCGTTATCAGAAAGAACCGGCGCCGTAAATTTGTTTTTATCCATGTAAATTTCTCCTAATAATATGTTTTTTTGGTTTTGTAATTATATACCTTAATTCACCTTTGTCAACTTTTAAAACCCCGTTTTTTGCCTTTACACTTTATTCTCCATAGGATAATATTGTTTGAGCCGCGCATTTAAATATATTATATAATAAGGAGGGCAGCTTGGTAAAAATTTCAATAATAATACCTGCGTATAACGAGGAAAAACGCCTTCCCGCCACGCTGGAAAAAATATCCGGTTTTATAAAGCAAAAAAAACTCAACGCCGAGATAATCGTGGTTGACGACGGCAGCACCGACAGGACCGTTGAAGCCGCGTCAGGCTTCAGTGGCGCGCGTGTCAGGGTCATCAAAAACCCGAAAAACATGGGAAAGGGCTATTCCGTCAGAAACGGCGCCCTGAACTGCGCCGGCGAGATCATACTTTTTACCGACGCCGACCTCTCCACCCCCATCAAACACCTTGAGGAGTTCATTGAATTTCACAGGCAGGGATACGATGTGGTGGCAGCCTCGCGCGACCTGGTGGAGTCAAAGGTCATGGTCCCGCAGAGCAATCTGCGCGAGTTTGGCGGCAAATTTTTCAACTTCATGGTGCGCGCAGTAACCGGCCTGATGGTCCATGACACCCAGTGCGGTTTTAAAAGCTTCACAAAAAAAGCCGCAGGCATAATCTTCCCCCGCCAGACTATAACCAATTTCGGGTTTGACGTCGAACTTCTCTATATAGCCAATTTACACGGGCTCTCGATCAAGGAGTCCGCCGTGGAATGGTATAACAACTCGGCCTCAAAGGTGAATTTTTTCAGCGATTCCCTGAAAATGTTTGCGGAACTTTTTATCATCCGCCTAAACGGAAACAGGGGCAGGTATAATTGAGCCGGCTTTTATGTGCCGCGTGCCTGATCCGGTAGTGACGTTCAGTCTTACGCAGCTGGATGTATGGTTTCTAAGTGCTGATAATTTAAAGTTGCAATTATTGGTTTTGACTTTTAACTTTTAACTTTCTTCCCGGCATTGCCTGCCCCAGCACGAATAATATTATCCCCCATAACAGCCACGGGGCGTAATTTTCCTCGTGGGTCATCTCTTCTTTTTTCGTGTTGCCTGCCTGCATGCCGCTTATGTCGTTTTTAATGGACACAAAGGCGTTCTGGTCCGTTATTGAATAATATTGGCCGCCTGTGATTGAGGCTATATTTTTCAGTTCCGAGTCATCCAGCTTTGTGACCACTTCCTCGCCTTTGTATGTTTTATATACCCGGTTCCCGAACATATCCTGTCCTTCGGGTATTTCCCCGCCGCGCGCCGTTCCCGCGCCGATGGTATAAATCCTGATACCCTTGTCCTTTGCCTCCCGGGCGGCGTCAACAGGCGGCGTACCGGTGTTGTTCTCTCCGTCAGTTATGAGTATCAGCACCCTTGACTGACCTGATTTTTCCGTCATGCGTTCAATGCATGATTTTATGGCATTGCCTATGGCTGTGCCGTCTTTGGCAAGCATGCCCGGATAAATTGAGTCTATTATTAGGTCATAAGCGTCGTAATCCAGCGTCAGAGGGCACTGCACAAAATCAACCCCGGCAAAAGTTATCATGCCTATGCGGTCGCCGTTTAACGAGTCGGAAAAATTTTTCAGCCCGGCTTTTACAGCTTCCATCCTGCTGGGTTTTACATCGGTTGCGGCCATGGAAGATGACACATCAACAGCAGCCATAATATTTATGCCCCTGTAATCCACCTCTGATTTTATCGGCTTGCCCCATGGCCTGGCAAGGGCAAAAATCATCAGAATGACACCAACCGCTGTAAGGCCGAATTTAACCGCCGTCATCTTTCCCGATACCGGCCGTATCATTTTCGGGGCGGTTGCCCTGTCAAAAAAAATACCCAAATTGCGCCATACCCGCAGTGTCCTGTAACCCAGGTAGGCAAGCAGGGGCACAACTATCAGCAACAGCCTGAAAACATCCGTATCCTGGAACCTCATTAAGATCTCCTATTCCGAAACTTTTAAATATTTCCACGCTTCAAGGCCGAGCGCGGCAATTATAAGGATTAATCCCGCCCATAAAAACCACTCAAAACGGTCCTCATGCCTGTCATATTTTTTTACCTTTATATCCTGCTTTTCCATTTTTCCTATCATATTGTATATTTCATTCAGCGACTGCTCGTTCGTGGCCCTAAAATACATGCCGCCTGTCATCTGCGCTATCTGCGTGAGCACATTCTCATCGGGTTCCTCAAACCTGAGCGGCTGGCCCGTATAGGGATTTACCGCCTGCCTTTTAACCCCGAAATTGTCCGTATATATCATAGGCGCCCCGCCTTTTTTGCCTATTCCTATTGTATATATTTTTATGTTCTTATATGCCGCTATCTTTGCCGCCTCAATCGGCGGAATACCGCGGTTATTTACCCCGTCTGTTGCCAGTATAATAACTTTCGAGGCCCCGGATAATTCCAGCCTGTTTGTTGCGGTAAGTATCGCGTCGCCTATGGCCGTGCCGTCAATCCTTACTGTCTGAAGGTCCACCTGGTCGATAAAACTTTTCACTATTTCATAATCCGATGTAAGCGGGCACTGTGTAAATGCCTTGCCGGCGAATACCACAAGCCCGGCCCTGTCGTTAACAAGCCCCGAGACAAAATTCCTGCAGACCTCTTTTGCCGCCTCAACCCTGTCGGGTTTCAGGTCCTCGGCCTGCATTGAACCGGAAATATCAAGGGCCAGCATTATATCAATCCCCTTTATGTTCTCCTGCGTTTCCTTTTTTATGCTCTGCGGCCTGAGCAGGGCTATGACAAGCAGCAAAACCCCCAGTATCTTCAGCGCGTCCGGCACAAACCGCATATATTTTCCGGCCCCGCCTCCCGCAGGCAGCGACAAAAAATTCGAGAAATTTATTTTTTTATACCTGAAATTTCTCAGCAGCGCAGCGGCCAGTATAATAAGGAACGCGGCGGCTCCGTAAGGCAGCCAGTTCATGTTCTGAAAAATCATTTCAGCCGCCTGCTTTCCCTCAATTTAAAAAAGGAAATGATGCTGTTTATGTATGATTCCCCGCATTTTAATATGATGTGGTCCACTCCCATTTTTTTGAGTTTTGAAAGGAGCTTTCTGTCGCGGGATTCGGCCGCCTGCTTTATTGCAGCCGCCCCCTTTTTATCCGAGGTATCGAGCCATATTTCCCGTTTTGTCTCCGGGTCGTAAAACGGGGCGTAGCCTATGTCCGGAACGCCGTAATCGCGTTCATCACGCAGTATGACAGCTATGACATCATGGTGGTGGCGCAGTATTTTTAAGGCGGACGAAATGTCGCCCTCGTCGTAAAAGTCCGATATCACAAATATTGTCGAACGCCTTTTTAAAATATGGCTGAGCAAAAGCAGGGAATCGGATATATTGGTGGAATTGGACATTCTTTTATGATATGCCATCTCCCTTAATATCCTGAAGACGTGTTTTTTTCCTTTTTTCGGCGGGATGTATTTTTCAATCCTGTCGGTAAAACCGGCAAACCCGACGCGGTCGTTGTTTAAGTTCGCCGTGAACCCCATTGCCGCAACGAACTCGAACATCAGCTCGCTTTTCAGCTGCTGCCTTGTGCCGAATTCAAGCGAGGAACTTAAGTCCCCGGCAAAAACCACCTGAAGCTCGCGTTCCTCTATGAAAACCTTTACAAAAGGCGAATTCATGCGGGCCGTCACGTTCCAGTCAATGGCGCGTATGTCGTCGCCCTCGCTATATTCCCGCACCTCGGTAAACTCGATTCCCCGCCCCTTGAACGAAGAAAGGTATTCCCCCTGCAGCACGGTATCCACAAGCCTGCGGGTTGTTATCTCTATGCGTTTTACCTTTTTTAAGATATCTTTGCTTATCATAAAAAACTCCTGATAAAATTTAAAAGTTAAAGATCAAAACCAAAAAGTACAACTGTAAAATTTTGAATTTTAAAATTGCAATTTTTGGTTTTACCTTTTAAATTTTAAATTTCTAAGGTACCTTAACCTTGTTAATTATCTGCCCTATCACGTCATCAGGCGTCGTGTCCTCGGCCTCGGCTTCATATGAAAGTATCAGCCTGTGCCTTAATACCTCATGCGCCACGGCCTTGACGTCATCAGGCGAGACATAACCGTCGCCGTTCATGAAAGCGTTGGCCTTTGCCGCCAGTATAAGGTTTATCGACGCCCTCGGCGAACAGCCATATTCAATGAGTTCTTTCAGGTTAAGCTTATATTCCTCCGGGTTTCTTGTGGCGAAGACAATGTCTATGACGTACTGTTTCACTTTTTCATCCACATAGATGGAATCCACTATCTCGCGAAGGTCAAGAATATCCTTCGGCTTTAATACTGTGTCAACTTCCTGCTGCGCGCCGTGCGTGTTCCTGTTTATTATCTCGATTTCCTGCTCTTTTGTCGGGTAATCCACGACAACTTTCATTATGAACCTGTCAACCTGCGCCTCGGGCAGCGGATATGTCCCCTCGGTTTCTATCGGGTTCTGCGTTGCAAGCACTATAAACGGCTCCTCGAGCCTGAACGTTTTATCACCGATGGTAACCTGCTTTTCCTGCATGGCCTCAAGCAGGGCCGACTGCACTTTTGCAGGCGCCCTGTTTATCTCGTCGGCCAGCACGATATTGGCGAAAACCGGCCCGGTGGATATGGAAAACTCCCCTGTTTTCGCGTTGTATATCCTTGTTCCCACAAGGTCCGCCGGGAGAAGATCCGGCGTGAACTGGATGCGCGAGAATTTTGCCTGTATGGTGGAACTCAAGGTTTTTACCGCAAGCGTCTTTGCCAGCCCCGGCACACCCTCAAGCAGGATATGTCCGCGCGTCAGAAGCCCCGCCAGAAGCCCCCGTATCATCGGCTCCTGCCCTACTATCACCTTTTCAACCTCTGAGATTACAAGTTTTAATTTTTCCGACTTTTCCCTGTCCTTCTCGGACAGTTTGACGATCTTCGCCATAGAAATTACCTCCATTTAAAAAATTAAATAAAAATATGATACCGGCGGAAACCCCGGCAAGGGTGCTTGATCCCGGGTATATGACANNCTCGCAAGAGGCCGTCTTTATTATACAGAGCGAATTATACAGAGCGACAATCCAATAAAAATGTCATATAACCGGGATTAAACATGCAACGGTTTTCCGCCGGTAACAATTAATAATATACTTTTCCGAAAAAATTTTCAATCAATTACTACCATGGTCCCTTCGCTGACATAATCCGAGAGTTCAAGTATGTCTATATTTTTCATCCTGACGCATCCCGAGCTGGCATCGTTGCCTATGGATGGATTGTCGTTCGTTCCATGAATGGCTATGCCCCCGCCTATATCAACCGGCCTGCCGTCGTCATCAACCGGCAGAAGCCCATTTTTTACCGCCTCGTTATACCTTTCGATATCTTCACTGTTCGGATAATCAAGGAGCATAAAAACAGGGCCGTATGCGTCATAGCCGAGGTCTTCGTCAGTGCCGAATTTAACATGTCCGTCCTGCGCGCTCAAATAAACCGAATTCATGTCGCGCATCTTTCTCCTGTTTTTCAGGCTCTTTTCGTAAAGCAATTCGTACTGCCCGCTGTAATATTTATACCCCGCGCTTCCAGGTTCATAAAGCGCCGTCATTTCCCTTAACTGCGACAGATACCATGGTTCATGGTACTGGCAGATGCGCACAATATGATAAAATCCGGATGGGGTCCTTAAATCCCCTGCATAAAGCTTGCCCCCTTTTAAGGATCCGGTGGCCACCCTGTCGGAACTCCAAACCTTCATGTTTCTATCAATCAGATAAAGCCTCTTTTGCGCCTTATTCACATAAATAAAATATTTTTTGTTGTATGAAGCCATGTGATCCTTGATGTGGGTGAAATTATTTGAAAACAGCGCGGCCGGAATAAGAAATAGCGCCATGGCCGGGATAAAGATTTTTTTGAATATCATGGCAGTTCAGTCGAGGAAATTTATTGTCAGAGGCGGCCTTTTAACCGTGGAAAACTCCACTCCGGCCTCCCTGAACAATTCCTCGTAAGCGCTGTCAGGATAATAATTGGTTGTAATAAATTTTTTTATTTTTGCGTTCACCACCATTTTTGCGCATATGATGCACGGAGAATGTGTGCAGTATATGGTGGCGCCTTCCGTGGATGTCCCGTTCAGGGCCGCCTGGATTATGGCGTTCTGCTCGGCATGTATGGCCCGGCATATTTCGTGCCTTGTTCCCGAGGCAATGCCCATCTGGTCGCGCAGGCAACCGAGCTCGGTGCAGTCCTTCACGCCGGCCGCGGCGCCGTTGTATCCCGTGGATACTACCTTGTTATTTTTCACTATCACAGCGCCGACATGGTGGCGTATGCATGTGGAGCGTTCCGCCGCCAGGTATGCCATCTTCATAAAATATTCGGTCCAGCTCGGGCGGGTATACGGAACATAATTGAGGTCCTTTAATATCCCGTCAAGCGCGGCATAAAGATTTTCAACCGGCCCGGAATTGTCTATTTTCATGTCCGTGTATTCAAAGCAGACGTTCAACTGCTGGGCGTTGGGGTCGGTGGAATTTTCCCGGGCCTCTTTCGCGGTAAATTCATCCAGCGATATAAACCCCTCGCCTTCACGGGCGCGGCTTTTTGCCCGCTCATACCGTGTTTTTACATCAGCTGTCACGCCTATGAGGACAAAACTCTTAAGGCTTTTGCGCAGTTCCTCTATCTCCGCCGGGTTTCTTATGGAGTCAATGACGGCCTGCGGCATATTTTTAATCTTCATTGCGGTCATCCTTGCGAGCACGCCCGGCCCCTCTTTTGCGCGCATTTCGTTGCCGATGGATATTAGATTGTCGCGGTTTATCTCAAGGGAGCGGTTTTTCAGTTCGTTGCGGAGTATGTCGGACAGGGAAAATGCGGTAAACCTGCATTTGTCCACAAGATACTTTATTGCCTCGCCCTTGCCGGCGGCATTAGGCCCGGTAAATCCGATAAACATCAGACACCTCCGGTATATTATTCGCGGCGTTTTCATCCGCCGATGTTACTATATTATAATGAACCGTCCGGGTTTTGCAAGAATTTTATTTGATAAGAAGCCGGATGAATTCTTCGGAGGTTATATTGATGTCCTTTATTATTTTTTTTAACAGAACCGGCGATATGTCACGGCCTTTATGAAAAGGTACCGTAGTAACTCTTCCGTTATTATGCCTATAAAAAACATGGCTACCTTTTTGCCTTAACTTTTGAAAGCCAAGTTCATTCAGGACTTTTTCAATTTTCTTTGCCGGTATTACCGGAATCTTTGTCAAAAACTTACCTCAAACTCCTGAACCCCCACAAATTCAGGCAACTTCAAGTTGTTTTTTTTATGCCCTTCCAGGCATAATTCAACTACTTCCTTCAAATTTGCCATCAATTCGTCCATGGTTTCAGCCTGGGTATGGGCGCCCGGTATGCCGGGAACCTCGGCCACAAATAATTTAGTCTCAGGATCCCTTTCAATATATGCCACTATATTTTTCTTCACAAAACACCTCCTGCATTACTTCAAGACATTCTTTTAGATAATTATACAATATAAAAACCGCTTTACAAGAAGGAATTACTGCAAATTAACATAGTTTGGTACTGTCGGAAAACCCTTTGCGGTTTTTATCCGTGGTATATGACATTNNGGCGCAAGGCCAATAAAAATGTCATATACCCCGGATAAGGTAATGTCTGCGGGGTTTTCCGACAGTGCCAGTTTTAGTGGTTTGCAGGAACCCACATAGGGCGCTTCTACGGAATATTTTTTTATAATGGCCACATGTAAGTTCCTGTAGAAGCGACTCTGTGTAGTCGTTCGAAATTGCTTTTCAAAAATCTAAATGACAGATTTATTACTACTTATTTTACCTTACTTGCCGGTATCATCTTTATTTATCCGTTTTTCCAGACAGCAAGGGAACGCCCTGATTTCTTATGGCGCTCAACAACTTCGTTCACGGCGCTTTTCATAGCAACCCGGGCTTTATCCTATTCAGTGTCATTCTTTTTTTTTACTCCTCCATATTTTCTTTGACTATAATTATATCAGGTAGATTAAGTGCGGTCAATGTTGCGCATCAAGGTTATAATCACTCCTATTTTATAAAAATCCACGCCAGGAAGACGAAATATGCCGCGCCCGTGGCCATCAGGAACCATGCGTTCACGCTTTTTGTCACTTTTATCCATATCAGGTTCAGCAGGGCCGAACCCAGCGCGAAGGCCGCCGACAACAGCGTCGTTCCCTTTAAATCCCATGGTGTGAATATTATGCCGAATACGACCGGAAAACAGCTCTGGAAAACCATCGCGCCGGTGATATTACCCAGGGCAAGGGTGTCCTTTTTTCTCCCTATCCATATGACCGAGTTTAATTTTTCCGGCAGTTCCGTGGCAATCGGGGTTATCAGAATGGAGAGGATAAGCGGCTGTATGCCGAGCAGGGACGAAAGTTTTGATGTGTAATTTACAAAAAAATCCGCCCCCGCCACAAGCACAACCAGCGCAAACGCTATCTGGGTAATTATCAGCGCCGTTGAATTGGCGGCCTTAAAGATCCTGGAAAAATAAAGTTCTTCCGGCGCCTCAACCGCCTGCCCGCCGCCGGAAAATGCTATTTTGACGTATATTACATATGACAAGAGCAGCGCAATGCCTGCCGTTATTTTAAGTCCGGTGTGCCCCTTGAGCAGAACAGCGGCTATTGCAGCGCCATAAACAATGATAAAAAATGTCAAATCCCGCGATATTACGTCAGGCGACGCGTTCATCGCCATTTTCCTTTTTCCGGCCATTGTATATATTACCGTCGCGGCTCCTGTTACAAAAAATGCCAGCGTCCCGAGCATGAACGGCGCGCCCGCGATGGCGCCCACAGCTATCTGCCCTGCTCCTTCGCNNTCGCCCTTAAAAAAGAATACCGCGATTATGGGGATTATGGTTTCCGGGAGGGCCGTCCCGACCGCGGCAAGCACAGACCCGACAACGCCGCTGCCGAGTTTGAGCCTGTTGCCGAACCATTCTATGCCGTTGGTGAAAAAAAAGCACGCGGCAAGTATCGCCCCCAGGCTTGCCAGAAGAAGGATTATGTCCGTAATCATCTATCGCCCTTTTTTCAGGTATGAAAACAGTGAGACTCCCCCGAAAAGCGCTGTTGCGGTGACGACAATTGTCGCGCCCGAGGCCAGGTTAAATGCATAGGAAAATATGAATCCTGTTATGGTGGATATAACGCTTATTACAGCCGAAACAAAAATTAGTTTTTTAAAATCAAGCGTCAGCATAAGCGCCGTGGAAACAGGTATAATAAGGAAAGCCACGGCGAGTATTATACCGACTATTTTTATCGAGATAACTATCGTGACGGAAACCAGCGTCAGCAGGAGAAAATATATGAAATCGGTGTTTATCCCCGAAACCCTGGCCCCCTCCTCGTCAAAGGCGAAATATGTCAGATCCTTGTAAAAAAACCAGACCGCAAAAAGCACCAGCGCCGAAACGCACACTATTGTAACAACATCGGCGGCTGAAACCGCCAGTATGTCCCCGAACAAAAAACCGAATATGTCCGCGTTGTATCTTTTATTGAACCCGATGAAAATAACGCCGAGCGCCATGGTAAAGGCGAAAAATATTCCTATGAGAGCGTCCTCTGAGGTCCTTGAATTTTTCTTTGATATGCCTATAAGCATAGCCGTCACCCAGGCGAAAATCACCGCCGAAATGGTTGTATTTGCGCCTATTAAAAGCCCCAGCGCCACACCGCCGAAAGCCGAGTGTGCGATGCCGTCCCCTATAAATGACATTTTTTTCAGGACCACATATACGCCGATGACAGCCAGAAGTACGCCCACAAAAACCCCGGCTATCAGGGCGCGCTGGACAAAACCGAAATGAAGAATTTCAATCATTATGGGGGCCGCCGTCGACACGCGTTTTTCTTTTTCCGTGAAAAATCACTTCGGTGTCCAGCCCGCACACCTCGCAGGTTTTTTCGTCCTTTAAAACTTCCTCTGTCTCGCCGTGCATATGTACCCCGTGGTTGACGCATGTGACCTTGTTTACCTGGTCGCTTACCATGGAAACATCATGCGTGGCCATGATTATTGTCAGGTGATAATTTCTTTTGAGTTCCAGCAAAAGTTCGTAGAACGCGTGCTGGTTTTTCGCGTCGACCCCGGTGGTTGGTTCGTCCAGTATAAGAAGTTCGGGATTGTTAACGATGCCCCGGGCTATAAAAACACGCTGTTTTTGCCCGCCCGAAAGGGCGCCTATATGCGACCCGGAAAAATTTTCCATTCCCGTGCGTTTTAACGCGTCCATGGCCATCTGTTCGTCCTGATCCGAAGGCCGCCTTCCCGGCCCTATAAGCGCATAGCGCCCCATCAGCACCACGTCTTTTACCTTTACGGGAAATGAGGTGTCGATGAAAGTTTCCTGCCTGACGTATCCAATGAGCGAACGCTCTTTCTGTGTGAATTTTTCAGGGTCAATTCCCATAACCCTGACTTCACCGAGCCTTGGTTTATGCACTCCCGCAATCATTTTAAGCACCGTGGATTTTCCACCGCCGTTGGGCCCGATTACCCCGACATAATCCCCTTTCTCGACGGAAAAAGAGATATTTTCCACCACATCCCCGGCGCCGTATCCGGCGCTGACATTTTTAAAGGTTATTATCTCTTCGCTCACTCCATCGCCTCTTTCATTATGTCAAAATTATTTTTTATAAATTTGATATATCCATCCGGCGTTTCATCCGGTTCGCCGAGCGGGTCAAGGATGAGCACCCTGATGCCTGCTTCCGCCGCGATGACATCAGCCGATTTCCTCGGAAGCTGGGGTTCGGCAAATATAGTCCTTATATTGTATTTTTTTATCTGGATGACAATACCCTCAATTTCTTTCGGCGACGGCTGCCTCCCCGGGGTCAGCTCGATTACACCGACTTCCTTTAGGCCGTAGCGTTCCTCAAAATATACCCATGCCGGATGAAAAGATACCAGCTCCTTTAACCTGAATTTTTTCGTTTCCTTCGTAATAAAAGAATCCAATTTTTTAAGTTTATCCACCAATACATGTGTGTTTGAAATAAAATAATCACGGTCTGCGGCATCTTTTGAGATCAGTGCGTCTTTTATCTTACCTGCCATTACCTCCGCCAGTACGGGATCAAGCCAGATATGAGGGTTGCCGAATTCTTTTTCATCCTCATCCGCGCCGGCCATAAGCTTAATGCCATCCGTCAGCCTCAATACGGCCAGATTTTTATTATCCGATGCCTTTATCATCTTGTCCGCATAAAATTCCATACCCGCGCCTATTATAAAAAAAAGATCGGCTTTTGCAAGAGCCATGACCTGAGACGGTCTCGGCGAATAAGTGTGTTCACTTGCCCCCGGCGGTACAAGAAGAATAATGTCCGCCCTGTTCCCTGCAATTGCCCTTGTGATATTGTAAATAGGCGCTATTGAAACAACTATGCTTAGCTTCGCGGCAAACGCCGGCATGCATGTTGAAAATAGAAGCGCTAAAGCCATGGTTGTTTTTCTCATTTTATCCCTCCATATATTTATTTTCCTGATTTTCCTATTTTTAAAACCATACTGCCCAGAGGGGTCCCGAGTTCATCCGCCACAACGGGGCATTTTGCCTTAAGCATGAAAAATATTGGTTTTCTTTCTTCATCAAGCAGTTCAAAGTTACCCATGCCCTTTGATATTATTATATCAGCGGAGTTGTATTTAAGCAAAAACTCTTTTGTCCCCGCGCCCGGCGGAGTGCCGGGCAAAGACGACCCCGAGGATATTATTTTCGAACATTTATGAAGTCCGGCATAAACCGCGTCCGCCAAAAGGGTGTCATTTAAAATCGGCTTTTGCTTTACCGCGTAAACCACTTCCACCTGGTATAACTCCCTGATTGTCTCAATAAGCACCCTGTCAAAAACCGTCTCCCCTGCGTTATCGGCCAGATATAAAATGTTTTTCGCTGTTTTTAGCGCGGACTTGAATTGCTTATAATCAAAAACCGCGGGTTTATGGCTGAAAGCGTTTTTTATTTCCCGGTGAATGTCAAACTTCCACTCCGAGCCGAAGTCTATCACATTCCCAGTAATGGCCACCTTTATTGCGGCAAGCAGCCTGTCTTTTGCCCTTAAAACCTCTTTTTTCACCCCCGGATAAAGTTTTAAGGCAACAAGGTTGTATTTTTTCTTTTCCTTTATATAAGGATCGGGGTTGTGTGAATGTTTTTTTACTATTTCCTGCACCGCCCCTCCGAGAAAAGGTGGCGGAGTATCCATTGAATGGCGCGTTATCAACGCCGCGGTTTCTTTCATAATTTTAACACGGGCGGATTCCGGAGCTCCTGCCATTTTGCCGGCGCGCAGGGCCTGTGTCATAAAACAGGAGAAGCAGTCGACCCTTGTTTTCATTAACGGGGTTCATCCGCTGTTTTATAAAATTCTTTCGCGTTAAAAAAATCTTTTTTCACAAAACCCCTGTCTATCAAAAGGTTTAAAACCCTAATAGTTTCAACTTTTGTCAGCCCCATGGTACGTTGAAATTCCTCCGCCGTCATGGGCCTGCGTTTTATCGCCTCCAGCACCGCGTCTTCCACGCTGTCTATCGTGTGAAGGGAGCTTCCCATAAATTTTCCTATAACCTCCGCGCGCGTTCCCAGCAGCATGGCAATATGCGCCATTTTTTCATCGCTCACCGGTTCGGCAAAAGCCTCGGCCCTGGAGCGCACCACGGTGTTTATCTGTATCCTTTTTATCCCCGGGATCGTGTCGAGCACCCTTCTCGCCTCAAAGATATCCGCGTCCGAATCGTTCATCCCGGACACAACCATTATTTCCAGCCATATCTCCCCGGTATATTCCGCCGCAAACGCGCGCAGCCCCCCGATGACCGTATTTACCTTTATTGACCCGTGGGGCCTGTTTACCTTTATGTAGGCGCTTTCCGTGAAGGCGTCCATCGAAGGCAGTACCACGTCCGCGCCGGAAAGTTCCTTTCTTACGAGAGCGTCGGATAAAAGCACGCCGTTTGTTATCACCGCTATATGTTTATCCGTAATTTTTTTTATGGCGCCGATCAGTTCCCCGAGATTTAACGCCAGCGTGGGTTCGCCGGAACCGGATATGGTTATAAAATCGGCCTCGCCGCCGCCATCAAGGTAGGTTTTAAGTTCGCCGATAATATCCGCCGTTGGGACAAAAATCCGTCTTTCGCTGACGAGCTTAAAGCTTCTGCCGAGTTCACAGTAAACACAGTTAAGGTTGCAGCTTTTGCTGGCCAGGGGATCAATGCCAAGGGAAAGCCCCAGGCGCCTGGAAGGAACCGGCCCGAAAATGTACACAAGACACCTCGCGGTTTGGATAGAAATTAAAGTCCATATATGATTATAAAGCCCGTAAGGGCCGCTGTCAAACACGCTTATTTTTTATATTTAACCTTTTCTTTCAGCGATTTTATCTTTCTCTCTATTGTGTGTTCCTTGTCCCTGCGGTCGTCGATTCTTATGGTGGTCACGACCCTTGCCACATCGCTTGCAAAGAAAATCGACTCGTGCATTTTTCTCGCCGCGTCAAACAAAACGCTGATATCCCCTTCGGCCACGGTCCCCATGGGGGAGACATGGTATTTGATACCGTTTTCCTCAAGCACCTTGACCGCATCGACGATATATTCGCTCACCGAAGTTTTTCCCGTCCCTATGGGCACTATGCTGATTTCCATTAAAGCCATAAAACGCCTCCTGAAAAAGCAAACATCAAAAGTTTCATATAGATTATTTTACTACTTTTGGATGTGCGGTCAAGTTGTTAATGATTTTTTTGTTTTATTCAGCATGGTATTATGGCGGAAAGGGAGGGATTCGAACCCTCGGGCCTCTTACGAGACCAACTGATTAGCAGTCAGCTGCCATCGGCCACTCGGCCACCTTTCCGTTGCGTAGCAACAGCTCAAACTGCTCTACTGCTCAAGCTGCTCAATGTTATTAGTCTGAACTCTGCCGAAGCATAGTTTCAGAAAGTAGAGAGGAGATAGTAGACCGAAAGTTGCCTGTCCTTGTATTCCTGCTCTCTACTTTCTCCTTTCAGCTTTCTCGCCAAATTTTGCCCCGGCAAAATTTGGCGGAGGGCGAGGGACTCGAACCCCCAAGGGATTGCTCCCGTCAGATTTCAAGTCTGATGCATTACCAATTATACTAGCCCTCCGTGCCAAAACGCGCGGAAATCAATAATTGCGGTTAAAAAACTATATTCCTATTCGTCCCATCCGACCAGGATGCCCACGGCCACCATTATATAGCCGCCTATAATAAGAATGGGCGCCACGGCTCCGGCCCAGTTGGACGCGTCTGCGTTGACTTTAGTAAGGATAAAATAACCGAGCGCAAGCACTGCCAGGGCGCCAAATACTATATAAAGCCCTGTGATGTTTTTCTTTGCCTGAGGCTGATTTTCCGCCATATTAACCTCCTAAAAATCCCTGTAAAAAGGGTTATGTAAAGCAAGCCAATATACTACTTTTTGCATATCCTGTCAATACCGCCCATATACGGCCTTAAAACCTCCGGTATTACAACTTCCATATCAGCGGTCTGGAAGGATTCCAGTATTGCCGGCAGCAGCCTTGATGTAGCCAGACCCGAGCCGTTGAGCGTATGGACAAAACGCGTCTTGCCGTCCTTATCCTTAAAACGTATCCTGGCACGGCGCGCCTGAAAATCCTCAAAATTTGAGCAGGACGAAACTTCCCAGTATCTGTTGCCGCCCGGGTGCCACGCCTCGAGGTCGAACTTTTTTGTCTGAGTAAATCCCAGATCCCCGGCGCACATCAAAAGTATCCTGTAGTGGAGATTAAGCCGCTGGAGTATCACCCCGGCGTTTTTCACAAGCATGTCAAGTTCTTCGTATGAGTTTTCCGGCCGTACAAACTTAACCAGTTCCACCTTGTTAAACTGGTGCATCCTTACTATTCCCTTCGTGTCCTTGCCGTAGGCGCCCGCTTCCTTCCTGAAACACGGTGAATACGCCGCGTACTTTATGGGCAGATCATTTTCCAATAATATTTCGTCCTTGTGCATGTTGGTAACGGGAACCTCGGCCGTCGGAACCAGGAAATAATCAGGATCGGACAGTTTAAAGGCGTCATCCTCAAATTTCGGCAGCTGCCCCGTTCCGGTCATGGAATCCCTGTTTATGAGTATCGGCGGAAATATCTCGGTGTAACCGTGTTCGCGCGTCTGCACGTCGAGCATGAAATTAATAAGCGCCCTTTCAAGGAGGGCCCCGTATCCCTTATAAAAAACAAACCTGGCGCCCGTCACTTTTGCCGCGCGTTTGTCGTCAAGTATTCCCAGGTAATCCGCTATTTCCCAGTGCGGTTTCGGCTTGAAATCAAAGGTTGGTTTTTCGCCCCACAGGGCAAAAACCTGGTTTGAATTTTCATCCGCGCCAACCGGCACCGATTCATGCGGCAAGTTGGGTATGAGAAGGAGCGTTGAGTTTAGTTCCGCGTCAACTTTCGAGAGTTCCTCGTCCATGGCCTTTATTGAATCCGAAACCTTTTTCATCTCCGCAATTATACCGGAGGCATCTTTGCCCTCTTTTTTCATCTTTGCTATTTCGCCGGACACCCTGTTGTTCTCGGCCTTTAATTTTTCAACTTCGCCGAGCAGGCCGCGCCTTTTTATATCAAGCGCCAGCGCGCCGTCGACCATAGAAAGGTCGGCGTTCTTTTTCTTGAGCCCTTCTTTGACTTTATCCGGATTTTCCCTTATAAGCTTGATATCAAACATGGTTTCTCCTTTGTATTGGCGGTAGTTGTACAATTATAAATTAAAAAAGGGAATTTTCAACCATTTATTTACCTCCTGCCGGAAATCAGGTGAAGATAATAATTAAAAGGCAAAGCCAATAAGCAACAACCGGGCCGCCATCATTCGGCAAGCTCATGATCCTGAGTTTATCGAAGGACACAGGACGGACCCTACGGGAACCAAACAAAACTTACCGGGCGGGTATTCACGTTTGACATGCGGACGGGTTCGTTGTATATTCAAAGATAGGGTTTGCAAATTTAACGAAATATAATAATAGGTGTGAAAATGAAGATTACTGTTTTGGGCACGCGCGGCCTTGCCGCCGCTGTAATTAAACATGGGCTTGCGCTCGGCCACAGCATCACCGCCCTGTCACGCAGAAGCGGGCCGCTTCCTTTCCAGGGAGAAAATTTTTCAGCCTTCACAGGCGACGCGGTATCGCCGGATGACCTGGAAGCCGCGTCAAAAGGCGCGGATATAATAGTATCAGCCATAGGTATTCCCCCGTCCGGAAACAAGACAACCCTTTTTTCATCCTCGGCTGAGGCGGCAATATCCGCGGTGAAAAAGAATAACATAAAACTTTTTATAATGGCGACCGGCATCGGCGCAGGAAATTCATACGGTCACGGCGGTATTTTTTACGACAGAATCATATTCCCCCTGTTTATGAAAGAAATATATGCCGACAAGAACAGGGCCGAGGCGGTTTTGTTTAAAAGCGATATCAACTGGATAATAGTCAGGCCGGGTTTTTTAACGGACGGCAGGCTTACGGAAAAATACAGGGTGCTTACCGGGCTCGACGGGATAAAATGCGGCAGGATATCAAGGGCCGACGCGGCCCATTTCATACTCACCCAGGCCGCAAGCAGGACTTATGTAAAACAAACCCCGCTTATCACTTACTGAATTTGAGCGGGCCCCTTTTTTTTGCTCTGTTCCATAACGCGATCATCTCTTTTTCCGTAATCCCCTTATGCAGCCCTTTTTCGATTTTCTTAAAACGCGCCGTAAACTTGTCCCCTGCTCCGTGAAGGGCCTCTTCGGGATCCACTCCGCTAAAGTACGCCAGCGCTGTCACTGCCTGCAAAAGATCCCCTATCTCCTCTTTTAAATGGCTCTTATTTCCCGATTTTAACGCGCGTTTAACCTCTCCCATTTCCTCGTCAACCTTGCCCAGAACCCCTGCCGCCGAGCCCCATTTGAAACCCGCGCTGCCAGCCTTGCTGATGAGCCTGCGGCTGCGCAAAAGAGCCGGCATTGATTTCGGCACGCCTTCAAGAACCGAGTCGCGTTTCTTTACCTCTTTCTTGTGTTTTTCCCAGAAATCGCGCACACTGGCCGCGCTTTTCAAACCCTTTTTATCCCCGAAAATATGTGGGTGCCTGACTATAAGTTTGCTGCTTATGCCGTCTATCACATCGTTGATATCAAAACCGCCTTTTTTATCCGAGGCTATCTGCGCGTGAAATACCACCTGCAGGAGCACGTCTCCAAGCTCCTCTTTCATGGCTTCAACATCACCGCCCCTTACCGCCTCAATATATTCATAGGCCTCTTCGATAAGGTATGGAAGGATGGAAGTGTTCGTCTGTTTTTTATCCCAGGGACAGCCGTCCGGGGCTCGGAGGCGTTTCATTATGGCAACAAGCCCGGCAAAATTGTTTTTTTTCATTTTGCTATTATCACTCCCTGTGACATGCTAATAGCCTTAAATAAACCCTTAACCGCGACAAATATTTCATCCGCGTTTGAATGGCTGATGTTAATGACAAGTTCGCCGCCCGGTTTTAAAAAATTATCCCTTATTTTTTCCAGGTATTTCCTGCCGTATTTTCCGGGTTTTACCCTTGCACAGCTGAGAATAACCGTGTCAAATATCCTGCCCGTACTGAGTATCGACGGGTCAAGCGCTCCGTCCCCGGAAATATAAGTTACTTTTTTATCCCCTGAAATAACGGGCTTGAATAATTTGTCCAATATATAAGCTGTATACGGGTCATCCTCGACTGCCGTTATATCAGTGACCGATTTTATCGTTGAGAGTTCGTCCACAAGCCCGGTATAAACCCCATTAATAACAAGCACGTCCGGCCCCGCGGCGTAAAGCGCAAGTTTGCGGTAATCCGTGTCCGGTATTGTGTAAACCAGGCTTCCGTTCTCAAAGACATAATAAACTCCGTCTTTTTTCGCCAGGGTGAATTTCATCGTGGAAAATTCCCTGTCGGCTATCACCTCATATCCATTAAAGGCCTCCTTTGAGGTGAATGCGTCCACACGTTCTTTGAATCCGGCGACATTAAAGGCCATGTATATTATAAGCGCCACGATGACAGTCAGCATAATATAACGCCCCTGCATATCCTTGCTGCGGAAGAAAAAATAGACAACGATGAGGCTTACTATTCCCGCCACGTAAACCACATCAACATTGGAATATTTACCGGCAAGAAACGCATAGAAAACAGCTGCCGCAGTAATGGCGCCGGCAATTTCCGAAATATATAAAAAGTAGAGCGCCTGCCTTGATTTAAGCTGCCCAGGAAGCTCGGCAAGCGGCATGAATCCCGCGGTGGAAAGCGCGGCCGCCGGAAGGTATGAAACAAAACACAGCGCCGGCCCCAGCCACACGGGCCCGGCCATGCCTGCCGAAAGTGAAAGCTCCGGCCTTATCATCCTTATAAGAAATATCATTGCGGGCACAAAAAAAGCAACCGCAACCGGAGAGAGCGCCGCCACAAGGTTAAGCCTGCTGCCCCCGTTTTTTTTAAGTATGGTTCCCCTTAACAGGTATACCGCCGCAAGCGCGCCGGCAAAAAAACTTATTATGACCCATTTAATCTGGGAAAATGCCGGATCCGTCTGGCAGCTTATCTCCCTGTTGAATATGATGGCATAAAGCACGGCCGTGGCGCCGTTTATAAACGCCATGATGAAAATGCGGTAGAAGATGTTCATTGAATACTCCTTAAATTTCAAATTTAAAAATCAAAACCAAAAATTACAGCTTACAAATTTTAAATTGCATTAAATTGTACTTTTTGGTTTTCAATTTTACCTTTTTAATTTTTAATAGGCCTTCCCTTGTAAAATATCTCCGTCATGGCGAATTTCTTCATTATCCTGTAGGTTAAAAAATAGCCCCACGGTTTGACGTTGTTCATCAACTGGTCGGGTATCATGTGCGCGAGGTATGCCGCGGAAAATACAATTGAGAATGTGTAATTGTTCATAATATATCCGGCGAGCCACGCGAGGGGGATGTATTCCCACGCGTGAAATATGACGTAAAGCCTGTAAAAATCACCCTTATAGGACTTTAAGAAGAGCCCTTTCATGTCAAAACGCCCCTCTTCCCTTATATAGTCAAATACATGGTCAAAATCAATAAGCACCCCGAGGCATACCGACATTGCGGCATAGAACCAGTTATGGGTAAAAAACCATGCGCCCGCCGCCACCGGAGCCGTAGCGATCATGTGGTATTCCATCTTCATTTTTTTCTGTCCGGCTTCTTAAGGAATTTTTTCGCGTCGGATATTTGCTTTTTCACTGACGCCGGCGAGGCCGATCCGGAAGTGGACTTTGTCCCCAGGCTTTTCGCGGGTGTAAAAAGAGAGTAATAGTCGCCCCCGAATTTTTCCGAAAAAGAGGCCAGTTCTTCCTTTTCAAATCTTTTAAAGGGCTTGTTTTTCTCAATAGAATAAATCACCATATGGCCCGTAATTGTGTGGCTCTCGCGGAACGGAACGCCTTTTTTTACAAGATAATCAGCTATATCCACGGCGTACATAAAATGGTCCTCCAGCTGTTTTGCCGTCTTTTCCCGCCTGAATTTTATGGCGGCCAGGAATTTTTCCGCCACGGAAAGTATCGCTTTTATCTCGTCGAGTGATTCAAAGAAAAGAACCTTGTCTTCCTGCAGATCCTTGTTATAGGCCAGCGGCAGCCCCTTTATCATGGTAAGCCCGGCCATGAGCCTGCCGAAAAACTTTCCGGATCTTCCGCGGATAAGCTCGGCAATGTCGGGATTTTTTTTCTGCGGCATGGCGCTGCTGCCGGTCGAATAAGGCTCGGGTAACTCGACGAATCCGTACGCGGGCGTGGAGAACAAGATCATCTCTTCAGCCCAGCGGCTGAGGTGGAGCGCGAGCAACGAGAGCGCGTCGACGAATTCGATGGCGAAGTCGCGGTCGCTCGTAGCGTCGATACTGTTGGCCGTCGGGCCATCGAACCCTAGCTCCGCAGCCATGGCTTGACGGTTGAGCGTGAGCGTGGCTCCGGCCACCGCGCCCGATCCCAGCGGGCACAG